>DRBO01000124.1 GCA_011039385.1 Chloroflexota bacterium
GGGACTGGGGCGGGGTTTCCAGGTATCCCCCTTAAGATCCTCCTTCCGGAAACCGAGATGGTTCTGGTAGATTCAGTGGGGAAGAAGACAGATTTTTGCCAGCATATCGTCGATCGACTGGAGCTGCGGGGTGTCCGGGTGATCCAGGACCGGGTTGAACGGCTGGCACGGGAGGGGGAATTCAGGGAGAAATTCGATTGGGCTGTTGCCCGGGCTGTTGCCCGCCTCTCAACGCTGGCAGAATACATGCTTCCTTTTGTCAAAGTAAGCGGGAGAATGCTGGCTATGAAAGGAGACCAGGGCCCCTTTGAAGCCCAGCAGGCCAGTCAGGCAGTCAGTGTTCTGGGGGGTGAGCTCCAGCAGGTAAAAAAGATCACCCTGCCGGGCGTCACAGAAGACCGTTACCTGATCGCCATTGGGAAAAGGGCTGCCACTCCAGAAGAGTACCCTCGCCGGGTCGGTGTGCCCGGTAAAAAACCGCTCTAATCAGAGGCCTAATTCCCCCTGGTGGATTTCCCACAAACCAGCCGATTTTCGAAAATCATCTGAGAACAGGGCAAGATCAGTTGTTGTCAGCAGTGCCTGCTCCGTATCGACGATCCTGTCCAGCAGGTCCTGGCGGCGGGTATCATCCAGCTCAGCCAGCACCTCATCCAGCAGCAGGACCGGCCAATCCCCATTCTTTCCTTTCAACCAGTTTACTTCGGCGAGCTTCAAGGCCAGCAAGGCAGTGCGGAGCTGCCCCCGGGAACCAAAATTCCCCAGGTCAATCCCGTTGCTTAAGAACCGAAGCTCATCCCGGTGAGGACCCAGCGAAGTCATTCCCCGCAGTATGTCCTCAGAGTGCCGGGCGATGATGTTTTCACGGTAGCCATCCTCGATGTCTGGCAGGGCCAGGCCCGACCGGTCGGCTGGGCTGTCAAGCGGCATGGCCATCTGCCCGGGTGGGGGCTCCAGGGGTTCATAAGAAGGAAGATAATTTAACCTGAGGATCTCTTCTCCCCGTGTGAGCTCCTGATGAATAGATGCGGCCAGGAAGCCCAGTTCCCTTACTGCTTGGATTCTGCTGAACATGAGGTAAGCGCCGGCTTGGGTGATTTGCTCATCCCAGAAAGCCAGCTGTTCTGGATCGCTGGACCGTTCATTCAGCTGCTTGAGCAGGGCATTGCGCTGGACCAGGGCTTTGGTGAATTCGGTCAGGGATTCCCTGTAGTGGGAATCCACCTGGGAAAGGGTTAGATCAAGGTAATGGCGCCGCCGTTGGGGTGAGCCGGTGAGGACCTGGAGCATCTGGGGAAGAAATAAGACCGCATTGAACTGGCCGATCGCGGCATTGACCTTCAGCTGGGAGCCGTCCAGCAGGACTTCTTTGCGGGTAGCGTGGTTTCCATTGGACTGGGTGTCGCGGATCAGGCGAATTTCCAAACGATGATCCCCGTCCTTTCGGCTGAAATCTGCCACAATCCTTCCAACCGCGAGATCCTCCTGCAGGGCAAAAAAGTTAATCAGGTTAACGGTATTGGATGCCTGGAAAGAGACCAGCGTGGAAAGGTAATAGACTGCTTCCAGTAAACTGGTTTTACCCTGGGCGTTGTCGCCTGCCAGGATCAATGCCTTCCGGGGAAGATCCTGATCAAAGCGGGAGAATATCCTGAAATCTGTCAGAGAGAGATGAGTTAGATACATGCAGTTTAGACTGGATTGAAATTCTCATCCGTCTCCCAGACATTAGTGGCCCTGTCGGTATAGAGGATTCCATTAAGGTGGTCAATTTCGTGCTGGAATATCCGGGCAATCCAGCCGCGGAGTTTCATTTTCAGAGGTTCGCCATGTCGGTCCTGGCCTTCGACTACGATTTCCTGGGATCGCTCAACCTCGCCCATCAATCCGGGAATGGACAGGCAGCCTTCGGCCCCGGAAACCAGCTCTTTTGAAAAACGAGATATTTTGGGGTTAATGGTCACATACAGGGTAGGGGGGATTGATTCATCCTCTTCGCTGCCAAATTCCACCAGGATGACCTGCCGGGAAACGTTCACCTGGGGAGCGGCCAGGCCAGCTCCAGATTCCTCGTGCAGTGTAACGATCATATCATCTATCAACTGCTGGGTCTCCGCCCCGAAATCAGTTACCGGGGCCGCCTTCTTCCGCAGGGTAGGGTGGGGGACAATTATTACTTCTCGGGCAGGCATGGATCAAAATCCTTTATTCAAGCGCTTGGGTTTCCTCTTCATCTGGGGGGACGAAGTCGGTCTTATTTTCCTCGTGATAGGCCGCTAGAAATTCTACCATATCGTCCCGGCGTCGGCGCGATTCAGCCAGCTCGTTTTCCCGGATTACAGCGTTGTATCGTTCAAAGATCTCATTCTGAACAGAGATCGGTCGGGCGACAAATTCAAAATCCAGCTGGGTGTCGCCCACGTTGATGGCCACTGTGCCAAAATCAAACATGCGCTGAATGATGTTTTCCCTGCGGTAATCCAAACTGAGTATATTTTCCAGCAGGGCAGATCGTTTGGTTTCCCGGCCAAGGGGTTTGCGGTCCAGGTCTAAGACATGTTTATCCGTGATCTGATAGCGATCATTCGCCCAGTCAGCGAAGACATAAGCCAGGGCCAAGACACTGATCCCCAGCAACAGGGCCAGAACGCCCAGATTCGGCCAGGAGATGAGCGCAACCATGCGGGCGAAAAAGGCAACCAACAGCAGAACAAAGAGCAGCCACAGCCACCAGGAATTTTTAAATAGAATAAACATGTGTTTGCGGTAAGTGATCACCCCGTTTAGCTCATAACGGGCCCGGAAAAGGTTAAAAAATTCCTGAAGTGGTGTGATCGATTCCGTAAGCTGTGGACCTCCTTCCATGATCAGGTCCGTGAATTCTGGCTCATCGTTGAGGGGGTTTTCTGCCCCGTCCAGGTTCAGTCGGTTGCGGATGGCCTGATTGATGTTCTCCCGGTCTGTTTGCCGGGCCAGGGTCTTGGCCTTTTCCTGGGCTTCGGATATCAGATCCAGCAGGATTTCAGGATGGGCGGTGTTGCGCATCGGGATGTTGCCTGTATAGGTGCGGACGATGACATCACCATAGCCAAAAAGGCGCTGCAGCTGGGTGGAGGAGATGTTCACTGAGAGAATTGATGGGAGGGGGACTTCCCGCCGCTGATCGTGCAGCCAGATGACCTTCTCAACCCAGGCGGCTCTTTCACTGGTCACCAGGTAAAAATCGTTTTTCCAGTCCAACCACAGCCAGATCCCCCACAATACGGCGATCAGGATGGTGATAGCCAGGAAGATACCGACATTAAACCGCAGCAGAATTGCTCCGATAACGGAGAGGATCAGGAATAAACACGGCAGCAATAGTTGGCCGTAGAGGACATTGATATGTTTGCGATCGATAAACCGGACGATCTCATCGTCCCTGATCCAGGGAAATTCATTGCTCTGGAAGATTTTTTCGCTCAACTTCATGGCGGACAGGCGGGATTTGATAGAAGGGAAAGCCGAGAGGAGTGCAAAATATCCCCGCCTATTGACGGCCAGCAAGGTGGTTTCTTCCAGCGCTCGGGCTGTGTCGCCCCGGGCTTTGCCTGTTTGAAGGTCTTCACTGCCAAAATGGCCCTGGGCGCTGATCACCAGTCTGTTCTGGGCTTGATCTTCAAGCAGTACCTTTCCGGATACGACCAGGAAGAAATTCCTGCCCGGAAAGCCGGAGCGGTAAAGCACCTCGCCTTCAGCCAGGGATATTGGTTTAAAGAGAGGCAAAATCTGCCCGAGCTCTTCATCACTCAGGTATTTAAAAAGAAAATGATCATGCAGAAAAGCGAATATCTGATTGGAATCCATATCTATCTCTGTAGGTAATTTTAACACAACACTAGTACCTCTTAATCTTACTACCAGCATCTGGGGGCTGGGGCCGGAGTGAGTTTACCGCCCCTTGCCCTCCTTTGTTTCCAGAGGACAACAGTGATAGAATTGGGTACATAAAATTCCTCCATTTAATAGGAGCAAGAAGCATGCCCATTAATTTTGGTACTGACGGCTGGCGGGCCGTGATTTCTGACACTTTTACCTTTCATAATCTGCGGCTGGTCACCCAGGCTGTCGCGGATGCCATCCGTTCCGGGCACTGGCACACTCAGCGGACAGGCCTCCCTGTGCCGCTCCCTAACCGTGTGGTGGTGGGTTTTGACACCCGGTTCCTGTCCGATCGTTACGCGCGGGATGTTGCCCGTGTGATGGCTGCCAATGGATATACGGTGTATATTGCCCAGGCAGATTCTTCGACGCCTTCGATTTCTTATGCCGTGAAAAATTTAAACGCGATCGCGGGCATTGTCATCACAGCTTCCCATAATGCCCCCCGCTATAATGGACTTAAGCTGAAAGCCCCCGATGGCTGTTCTGCTTCACCAGAACAATCCCGACGGGTGGAAATATATTTGAATGACAACCAGGAACGTGGCAGGGGTCCAAACCTGATGGAATGGGACCTGGCTGTGGAGCAGGGTTTGATCATCAATTTTAACCCAGTGCCAGAGTATTACCAGCATTTGAGAACCCTGATCGATTTTGATGCCATTGCGACCAATCCCCCCCGCGTTGTTGTGGATTCCATGCACGGTTCAGGCAGAGGCCTGATCAAGGGTATCCTCACCGGGACAGGCTGTGAAGTAACTGAGATCAGGGGTGAGATGAATCCCGGATTTGGTGGAGCGCATCCTGAACCCATCGGGACTCACCTGGGAGCGTTGGCTGGAGCGATCAGCACAGGGATGGGCAATCTGGGTCTGGCTCTGGATGGCGATGCTGATCGGATCGGAGCCATGGATGAAAGGGGAAATTTCGTAGACCCTCATAAGATTATGGCGCTAGCCCTTCGCTACCTGGTAGAAAAACGGGGCTGGGAAGGACCCGCCGTGCGAACTGTGTCCACAACCCGGATGATTGACCGACTGGCTGAAAAATATGGGCTGGAGGTCTATGAGACCCCAGTGGGCTTTAATCACATTGCCGATTATATGTTATCTGAGAATGTGCTCATCGGAGGTGAGGAGTCCGGCGGCATTTCCATCCAGGGGAACATTCCCGAGGGGGATGGCGTCCTGATGGGGCTGCTGCTGATCGAAATGGTTGCCGTGTATGGAAAATCACTCCATTCCCTGGTCAAGGAGCTGCTGGACGAGGTAGGGCCGGCGTTCTACGAACGCAAAGACCAGCGGTTGAAATATCCCATCCAGAAAAAACAAATGGTTCAGTACTTGATAGATCACACCCCAGCAGAGATTGGAGGGGTGAAGGTGGATGAGATCTTGACCACTGATGGTGTCAAATATTTGCTGGCTGATGATTCCTGGTTGCTGATCCGGCCCTCAGGAACGGAACCGGTTCTCAGGGTGTATGCGGAAGGAAGAACTGAGGAGATGGTGAAGGCGCTGCTGGGATACGGAGAAGAGGTGGCCGAGAGCTTTACCTGAACTCAACAGGCTTCATCTTAAACAAACAACCACAGCAAGAAGAGAGGTTTGCTGTGGTTGTTTGTTTATATGTTGGACTGACAGGGAGCAGCTATTGCCAGTTAAGTTGTAGATGCCCGGAGCCGCCGACTGAGGATAATAATCACCAACAGTACACCAGCGATCAAAGCAAGGCCCGGAACACCAAAATCATCCGCGAAACCAGTGTCGGGCAGGGCTGTAGAAGTCGGAATGGGGGTGGGCGTATCTGCCCCACCGGCTTGTTGGGTTAACAGGGCTGCCACTGTGGCTGTTGCGGCCAGATCAGCCGTGGCGGCAGGTGTTCCGCCATCAGGAACAGGCGAATTGGTGGGCGCCAGGACGGGCGTGGAAGTGCTGCTGGGGGCTGGGGTGTGTGTTTCTGTGGGAGGCAGCGTAGCGGTGAACGTGGGAGTGAATGTCACCTGTCTGGCAACCGCAGTTAACTGGGCTCCTTCCGCGACAGCCGTGTTGGTCGCGTTGATTTCCGCGGCCTGGGTTTGCTGGTTGGTATCCCTTCCGGGTAGAATCAAAACCGCATAGGCAGCGATGGCCAGCAAAGCGATCAGCAAAATCCCGCCCAGGATACCGGCAACTACCAGGAAGGTCCGATTGGATCCCCGGCTGGTTGATATGGTTTCTTCGCCGCCGACATCTTCAAAGTCCAGATCTTCAAAATCATTCATTCCCATAATTTTCTCTCCTCAATTTACCCTGTCAGTGTATTAGTAAATTGGTTGGTATTATTCTGTGATGATTTCCAAATTAGTCAGGGGTATTTCTACCACCTCTTCCCCACTTAGAATGACAGAAGCGACCCGGGTGGATATCCCGCTGGGTAGGATCCTTTTTTGGGGCAGGATTTCCTCAATTTTACCAATTCTGGAGGCCAGCAGCCCATTAACAATAATAACCTTTTTTCCTGTTTTGAGGGAATCTGTTGTGGGGGGAAGGTCCGGATCTGATTTTGTTAATTGAGTGATGATCACTTCGGGGTAATTCCCCTGGAAAGGATCGTATACCTGGGCATTGAGGGCAATATTTTTATCCTTGTTGGCAATTAAGATGCTCTCGGCTGCCCGGTTCATCGGTTTATTCCCAAAACCATCAATCAGCATGATGGGAAAATCAGCTGATTTAGCCAGGGGGATAAGCGCAGAGGACATGCTGCCCAGGATCATACCCCTGATGGGGATGTTGCCAGCGGTTTCTAGCACGTTGGGATTGCGGCAGAAACCAGCAGAGATAATCGTGCCCCGGAATCCAATATTGAGCTGTTCAGGCACCAATTCCTGGAGCAGGTCGCTGCTAACTGGTTGAAGGATTCCATAGGTGATTTTCCCATTCCCCCAGATTCCCTGTACCAATGCTCCCCGGGTTTCTATGATCGCCCCGCGTTCAGGGATGATATTTGTGACGGTGCCCTCCATGCCGGCTTGCAGTTCATAGGCGGGTGCGTCGACTTCGAACAGCACTTTGCCTTCTCCCGCGATTTTCACCCGTCCCGCCTGGGGAGCGCGGACGACCCGTTTGAATATACCAACAGGACCGGCGATGATGTCACCCTTGACCAACTCTTCCCCGGCCTGGCGCTGTAAGAGCTCATCCGCTTTGGAAGGGGAGACGCGTAAGCCCTGGGCAATATCGATCAGGATAAATTCAGGAGCCAGAGGTGCGACCACGATCACATCGTTGGGGGCGACCTTCTGCATGCGCCTGACCAGCACGTCACCGGCTACGGGCAGAACCCGTTCCCGCTTGATGCTTGTGAGCTCATGGTATTGTTTTACTTTTGTTATCATCTTATGGACAATCCGCTTTCAGCTATATTTCCGGTAAGTTTTTCTCCAGACCTCATTTCTTTGGATGTTCTTCTCCTCATCCGGGAAGAATTGGAGGGGACGGCCTCTGGCATCTACAACGATACCCAGGGCGCCGCCAATAGCATTGACTTTCCCGGATTTTCCTGGGCCTCCCATGCCGATGTCGAAACGGTGCAGGGGGCGCAGATGGAGGGAAACCTTTTCACCCATTTCTACAGGCAGAATGGTCAAGGATCCGAATTTGATATCGCGAGTGATTGATCTGCCGTCCTCGCGGTAAAGGCGGATCCGGAGAATAGGTGTTCCGGGGCGTGCTATGCCAATGGGTGCAATTATCGTGCCTAAATTCAGGAAGGTATTGGATTCTATTACCTGGACGGTCATCAACGGGTTTATTTCAGCTATTGCGCCTAACCCGGGCAGTAAACCATTCTGATCCAGAGCCAGTGTGGTCACCCCTGTAGGCTGCAAGCCGTCAAGCAGAACGGAAAGGCTCTGGTAACGCTTTGGGGCTTCAGTGAGTATTCTGCCAGCCCCGATGATCGGCTCTACAGCAGGCATCAAGATTCCTGTGGAATCGATTTGTTTTTCCAGGCTGGGGATCAGATCCAGGGCTGCGTCTCGGAGTGCCTGTTTGGCGATCGCCAGCTCGATCTCAAGGTGATCCTCCTCGGTTGGGACTGCGTCGGGGAAGGCGGATTTGTTGTAGATATAATTCCGAATGAGCGTGTCGGGTATCTTGATGGGAAGCCAGCGTTTGATTTCTTCCAGGGAGGATCTCTCGAGCACGCCAGCTGCCCCTCCACCCACTCCAGAATTTGGATACACCCGTAAGGTTTCTTCGCCCTGGAATGCGGCAGCCAAGATTGTGGTGTCAGATCCGATATCCACTCCCATAACACCTTTCTCGGGCTCGTATTTTTCACTTAGGAATCTGATTACTCTGCCAAGCGCTGAAGCGGTAGAGGTGAAGGAACCCTCGGTCCAAGAAAGGACTTCATGCAAGCCGCCGGATTGTTTTCTCCGCACTTCCTTGTAGATTTCGTTGAGCTCCTTTTGGGCAGGGCGGAAATTGGTAATCCCCAGCAGCGGTTGGATATTGGGCGAGATGTGTAGCTTGCTGATTTTATCCAGGCCTGCTTTCACTTCGTCCTGTAATTTTTCGTTCCCGGCATACAGGATATGAGGACGTTGGCTTTCATCCAGTATATAACTGGAAAGCCCAACACTTTCCAGGATGCTCAGCAGTGATTGGGTTGCTCCGTTATCAGTACCGCCAGTGATGATGATCAGGTCCGGACGCTCTCTGGTCAGCAGGTTGATCCGATCAGTAGCTGTCCTGCAGTCATTAATGGATATTTCAGCGGTGATATTTGTGTAGGTGGTTTGTGCCAGTCGGCGGGTGTTTTTCAGGGACACGTCGTCAAGCAATCCCACGATGACCACTGAAATGGGGTTTCCAGCTGACATGGTGGCGACCATACTGTCCGTCCCCTGGTTATCCTGGGTGCTGGGGATGATCACGCCATCTTTTTCACTCAGCAGTGTCCGGCCAGTGAAATATTGAAGTTCTTCCAGAGATCTCCAGATACCCTCCGTGACATCAAATTTCGGGGCCCCAGCGGTTGTGGGAGCCGTTCCCATACCGATTAAACGGTATTTCCCGCTGGCAACATCAAATAACAATGAGCGGGTGATGGTTGTGCCAATATCGACGGCAATAGCTGATTTTGCTGTTATGTTGGTTGTATCCATGTGTCCTAAAGTGATGAAAATAATTCAAAACCGATTTTATTGAAGAACTCCCATAAAAATGACAACCGCTCCACCAGGGCTGCCAGCGCGGTTAAAAACACACCGGCGTAGAGGGCTCCAAATGTGATAGATAAAAATACCTTTCCAATCTGGCTTATATTTTCGATAATTGGCAGCCGTTTATCTGTTCTGCCAGGAACGTCTTGGGTTCCAAAATGGAAATATATCAAGGTGGTAAGGGTTCCCACGACAACGATAATCCCATTGATGGTTTGAAACCACTTGTTGCCAGATACAGTGTATGTGGATGGGTCTACACTGTTAATGGAACCCAGGATTTGCGGGAATAGAGTTCCCGTGATAGCCCCTCCGATCGCAGCAGCTGCGCCAATGCCAACCAGGATTGCTACAGACCAGTTCCCTAACTTTCTTAGCGGGGTTACTTTGAAAAACAGGAACAAGCTGGGGATGAAAAGCAGGATAGATAATAGCGTTTCTCCCCGAGAGCCGTTGATTAGCGGCACGATCAGGCGGGGTATCAGGACGTTGTTTATGGTGACCAGGGCGACATATGCAGCTGACACACCGATGAAGATGTGAACGGCCAACCTGAAGAAGGGGTTATCTCCCAGCAAGTAGCTGAAAACCAGGATGGTCAACAGAAATCCCAGAGCAAGTCCGATGAAATCCAGCAAGTTAGCCCCTATCACTTTGATTCTCCTATTACTTTTTCCTTGTGGCGGGAGAAAAGGGACAACACACCATTTGCCATCCCCCCGATGAAGATGATCCCGACGCTGATAACGATCCCAATATTGAAAGGCAGCCAACTCTTGCTGGCAAGATAAGGTCTTTCGGTGAGCTGTTCATATTTCATGCCGTCAATGATGCCAGCCACATAGCCAGCAAGCTGGCGGGGGGAGGTCCTAAAATAGGGTTGGATCAGGGGTTCGACCTGGGCGCTGACAACCATGGTAAGTGGCGTATTGTCCAAACGCGATCCCACTTGTTCGATCCAGATTTTTGCCGTATTGGGATCATCCGTGATCACCATGATCATCTTAAAATCCCCGATCCCGTCAACACTGATCAAGGGAGGGGAATCCCAGGCATTGCTGCCATCATAAGCGAGGGGAATGATTTTTTGGGGGGAGATCATAAAACTCAACAACCCGGCGGATTCTCCCGGTAAATATCCCAGATTAATGTATTTTTGGGTGTGAATATAATGATGTTGACTTTGGGTCGTATCCAGGAAATGTTCTGCCAGGGCTGGTCCGGTTGGTTGAGTGGAGACAAAGGTAAGGAATGTGCCCTGTTCCATCAGGTGGTCCACAACTGTGGCGGCGGCTGTATGCAGCTCGCCTGCCGCTGCTGGCTGGTAGTCATACGCGATCAATACCGGCTGTCCGTCGTACAGGGTTTCAATTTCCTCGTAGAGCGCGTTGAACCCGGTCCCTTGCACCCGGGCAGTCGCAGGGAGTTCCATTTCAACTGAACCGCTGAATATCAAAGTGCTCGCAATGGTAACCAGCAATACGGCGGCAATCAACCAGCGCAGTATTCGCTGGGGCTGTAAGGGTGAGGGAAGCTGAATGGTCCTTGATTTATTCTCATCCTTAATTAGTTTCTTGAGCAGATTTACAAAATCCTGGTGGTTTTTTGTTGCTAAAAGGTCAAGTGGTTTCTTAACGGCCTGGTCAAAATCGATTCCTATTTCAGCTTCTGCTGGAAGCACACCGGGTATACCTGCCAGGGGTCCGTAGTTTTCTATATAGTCTTCATCTTCATCCAAGCCGGAAGCATCCGTGGATTCCACAACCGGGCGCATAGCTTCCACCCAACCCGGCAGTTCGCCCTGGGCTAAATCTTGGCCAACGGGCTGGATGACCTCTTTTGACGAGGCTGCGGTCAGCCAATCGGGAAGTTCCTCACTGAAAAGATCCTCGAAAAATCCCTCTTCGACCTGGAGTGGTTCAGCTGACCCCAAGGCGTCCTCCTTGGTACCCCCCGGGTCATGAACGCCCTGGTGCTTCAGGTCTTTTTTCTTTTCTTCCTCCGCCCAGGAGGGGAATTTAATATGCTGGGAATCACTCTGTCCGGAAGCGGGTGCACCCTCATCCACCGAGATTCCTTCATTATCCAGGGAATCTGTGGTGATCTTGGGTTTGTATTCCTCGTTGGTGAGGTCTTTTCTGCGCAGAAATTCGTCGAGGGATTCATCGTCATCAAGCTGCAGCCAGTCGGGCACTTCTTTGGAAGATGAATCCGGACCTTGTGCCGAGTCATCTCCCTTGAATTCGGCAGTTTTCCCAGTAACAGACAACCAATCCGGGAAGGAAGAATCCTCATCTACCAGGTCGCTGCTTGCATTGAGTCTTTTGATTTTGTCCAGCCAGTCGGTCTGGGGTTTGGGGGGTTCTGCAGTGGGCTCCGGGATAGACTCAGGCTGCTGCCTGGATTCTGGATCCTGGAGCATGTCCAACCACCCGGCATCATCTTCGTCTCCCTCCGCGATAAATTCCTGCTCGCCTGTATCGTCCAGCCGATCTGTTGTTGGGCCCGGGTCAAGAAAGCTCCAGTCTTCAGGAGCATCAGGTTCAGCGCTTTCTGGAGCGGGGGTTAGATCCTCCTGGTCTCCATCAGCTGAGGCGGGATCAAGGAAGTCCCATTCCCCGGAATCAATGGGTTCGGGAGAACTTTCTTCTCCCGGTTGTTCAGGCGCAGGAGAGGGATCCAGGAAATCCCATTCCCCGGCGTCACTGGATTCAGGAGAACGATCTTCCCCGGGTTGTTCTGGTGCAGGGGAGGGATCCAGGAAATCCCATTCCCCGGCGTCGATCGGTTCAGGGGGTTTTTCCTCCTCCGGTTGTTCAGCCGCGGGAGAGGGGTCCAGAAAGCCCCATTCCCCGGCGTCAATTGGTTCAGGGGGTATTTCCTCCTCTGGCTGTACCGGCGTTGGGGAGGGTTCAGGGAAATTCGACTGCATTGGTTCAGCAGGAAGTTCTTCCTTTGGCTGTTCTGATTCTGGAATTGAACCTGGAAATTTCAGCTCATCAGAAGACTCTTCGGAAAGGCTGTCAGACAGAAAATCATCCCTGGTGAATAGTGGCTCTTCTGGAGGTCCTTGATCTGCGGGGCTGGGTTCGATTCCTGGTGCGGCGGGTTCTGTGAAGAGGTCCAGGTTCAGACCGAATGGATCCTCTTTTTCTGCCTCGCTAGGGGAGGGGTCCAGTAAGTTAAAAGGATCGTCCGCAAAAAAATCATCCAGGCGGGCAGCTTCATCAGGCTGTGTTTGGTCTTGAGGGCTTTCAGGTGTAAGATAACCATCCAGGCGGGAAAAGTCGTCTTGCCGATCTGCGGAGAGACTCTCAATATCTATGGGAGGGGCTTCCTCGGATTCTTCCGGAGGTAGATACTCGTCTAAACGGGAGGAATCATCCGCCCCGTCGGTTGCTGGTTCTGGATCTGCCGCGGGTTCTTCTACTGGCAGATAATCATCCAGCCGGGATTCACCATTCAATGCTTCATCATGCCCAGGGTCATTTTGGGCTGATTCTTCTAAATCATCATCCTGATCGGCGAACAGGCTCTCTAGGCGGGAATCCCCATTCAAGATTTCCTCGCCCTGGAAATCACCCAGGGATGAAGGTTGATTTTCCTCCTCGGGAGCCGGAATCAGGTTGTCCAGCCGGGAGGCATCAGCCATGGATGCGGGGTATTGGCTGTCAAGGAGATCATTGCCTTGCGAGCCCGACTTACCCTCAACGCGAAGTGCCCCATCCAGGGGATTGCCGCAGAAATCGCAAAATTCGCGCTGAGCGCTATTCGGTCTTCCACAATTGGCACACAGTACTTCAGCCATGATTATCCACCGTAAGGCCGATCAGTTCCCAGCAGGACTCTGATCCCGGTCGTGATGGTCCCCAGTGCAATTCCCAGTAATAAGCCCCTGGCACCTCCCAGGGCGGGGACCCGCAGGATCCAATCCCGAATCACCTGGAGGAAGGGTATTGTTGCCGAGGGGATAGAAAACGAACCTAGCAAAACCAGCAGGACCACAAAAAAGAAAGAGATCGAAAACATATTCATCCGTTTTCGCAAAATACCCGCTGCCGCATATGTGAGGCTGATGGTGGTGACCGCAAGAAGGCTGGTTTCAATTGGTAGCTGGATATTGGTGAAGACCCAGTTTGTAATTTGGAAGTTTGGACGACCAACCAGATAGGTTTGGGCCATATCAGTGATGCCTACAATCAGCGTGATCAGCAAGGAAATCAATAGGATCAGACTGTAGCCGGAATTTTCACTCTCCTTGCCAATTTTCTTGATATGGACAGTAGCTAGATTAATGATTCCCACCAGCAGGGCAACAGCCGCCAATACCAAACCCGTTCTTAATAGGATAAAGCGGATACTGTCCATCGAGGGGATGAAATAACCCGCTAAGACGATCACTCCCACACCGATGGCAACCGCAGTTGAAATGGGGGCTTTGACCTTTATGTTCACAATGAACCTGCCAGTATATCTTCGATGAAGGTGTTAAACCCGAATAAATTGAACAGGATGCTGCCTAGGATCAGGAAAACGATGATCCAGCGAACCACATCTTGGGCTGAGATACTGGCTTTATGCAGCTTGCCAGCTCCCAGGTAGGCTCCACTCGCGTAGAGTTCTTCCCCGATAAGGGGGTCAGAAGCGGAAGCGTAAATCACTGACTGGGCAGGCAACTGGGCTGTTCCGGCTATTGTCGGGCTGCTTTGCCTCTCGCCAGCCGTTGTCAACCAGATGATTTCGTTCCCGAACCATCCCGTGTGAATGTTGGCAGAGACATTATCATCCCTGATGGTGGTCAGCGTGCCGACTGCGTAGGAAAAAGGAGTGACTCCGGTCAGTTCACCTGAAGGATTCTTCTGCTGATCTGCGAGGTTTAATGCTTGGGATGAGCCCCGGATGGTATCCTGAGCCAAAATGGATAAAACGGCATTTCCCGTCGAGGCAACAGGGGGATGATCACACATGGAGGATTTGTCGATAACCTGTTTAAGGAGGATTAACCCGGCCAGCCCGGCGGCTGATTCTGGGCCGGTGATGCCGCCCCTGCCCAGCGAGATGTGAAGCTGGGTGCCGTCTTCAACGCTTACGTTGATTTCTTTCTTGATCTTTTCGTAAGCCGCGATGGGACGTACATGGATGGATTTGCGGTTATTGTTGATGATTGAAAAAGAGATCATCAATCCAACAAAGAGAACAACAACCACGATCCCTGTGAAGCCTGTTGCTGACACAGATTATCCCTCCCGCAAGGTTGAAGGCTCATAATCGCGCAAAGCCTTAACAAATATTTCAGTTTCAGAAGGATCTTCTAATATCCTGGCGAAGTCCTGGGACTGTTCCTGGGAGATAAACGGAGACAAAATTGGCTGACTGAGGTACACCAGTTGAGCGCCAACCAGGTTGACCGGTCCCAGAGCTTCCAGGAAAGCTGCTGTGAGGGTCTGAAGCCGTAATTTATACAGCGCCCGGATCCATTTTTCTCTGTTTTCTTGAATTTTCATAGCTCAGAATTAGTATAGCATAGTTTCATTTATCGAACGTTAAGGGCGCACCCAGAGAAGTATGATAAAAGATATCCCCAGAGAATTATTTCTAATACTGGAATCATAAACTGTGATACATTAACCTAAAGAGTGAAATAATTAAGGCTCGTATGCGTTGGGAGGAACAAATGCAACCTAACTTGACAGACAATATCCTGGAGTTGGTCCGCCTGGCCGCCACTGATCTCCCGGAAGATGTTGAGAAGACTTTACAGAAATCCAGGAACGAGGAAGAAGAAGGCTCCGCAGCCCAGGGAGCCCTTGATACTATCCTGAAAAATGTTGCCATGGCCAGAGAAAACTCTACGCCTATCTGCCAGGATACCGGGACCCCCATATTCTACGTCTCCTATCCAGAAGGGTGGAGCACCCGGAAGCTATCCAGGCAAATTCAAGATGCCGTCATTCAAGCTACGGAAAAAACCTACCTTCGACCCAATTCGGTAAATACACTTACGGGTAAAAATACAGGGGATAACAGCGGCGATGAACATTATCCATCCATCTACTTTGAAGAAGTTGATGGTGATGAGGTGAAAATCGACTTGATGTTAAAGGGCGGCGGATGTGAAAATGTCAGCACCCAATACAAATTGCCTGATTCTGGTCTTGGTGCTGGTAGGGATCTGGATGGTGTGCGCAAGGTTGCCCTGGAAGCTGTGGCGAAAGCTCAAGGAAAGGGTTGCGCGCCTGGAGTGCTTGGCATAGCGATAGGCGGAGACAGGGGATCATCTTACGCGGCTTCCAAGGAAGCACTCCGCCGCCAACTGGACGATACCAACCCGGATCCTGTGCTGGCTGAACTTGAGGAGAGAATCACCGGACAGGCTAACCAGCTGGACATTGGGCCGATGGGCTTTCATGGAAAAACCACCTTGCTAGGCACCAAGGTCAAGAACCTTCACCGCCTTCCAGCCTGCTATTTTGTTTCCATAGCTTATATGTGCTGGGCTTACAGGAGGCGGAGGATGGTCTATGCAAATGGAGCGGTGTCCTATCAGTAGATAGACCGATCTGTCTGTTTCGCCGCGCAGGCGCCCAGCCTGCTGGGCTTATATTTACCGGGACTTGCCCCCCCCGGGGTTTCGCATAACTATCAACCTCCGAGGTCGACCCGCAAGATTTTAAGTTAACCTTTTCATTTTAAGGAGACTTCATGAGTTTGGCAAACCAGTCCTCTTCTTCCCGCCGGCGTTGGCTTTGGTATTTGTATGATGTTGGAAATTCCGCCTATGCGGCTGTTGTGATCCTGGCTATATATGCGGCTTATTTCAAAGGCCACGTAGTGGGGGGAGCTGAAGGTTCCCGCTTGTGGGGCATTTCAGTAGGCATTGCCATGCTGGTAGTAGCATTGATCTCTCCGGTCCTGGGTGTGATCGCGGATCACACTGGACAGAAGAAACGATTTCTGAGCTACTTCACAGCCCTTTCCGTAACCTGCACAGCGCTGCTGTATTTTGTCCAGAAGGGAGATATTCTCCTGGGTATGGTCCTGTTCATCCTGGCGGAGATTGGTTATCGAGGGGGGCAGGTATTTTATAATTCCCTGCTGCCTGAAGTGGCGGAGCAGGATGAAATTGGACGCGTATCCGGCAATGGTTGGGCAATCGGTCTGATGGGCGGCATCGTCTGCTTGTTCTTAGTGCTTGCGATGGTCACCCTGAACGAAGGAACCTGGATTGTCCGCATTTCCCTGGTGGTCACTGCGATATACTTTGCGGTTTTTGCAGCTCCGCTCTTCTTGTGGTTTCAGGAGAAAGAAGGGGAAAATAAACTGCTTCCAGGGGAGAATGTTTTCTCTATCGCTTTCAATAAATTACGCCATACCATCCGCAGCGTCCGGGATCACCGGGAATTTGTCAAGTATATTGTCGCTTTCCTCATTTACAATGACGGCATATTGATGGCAATCAACTTCGCAGCCATATTCGGTGCGGTGATGTTTGGACTTGATCAGCAGCAGATCATTCTGTTTATGATCCTGATCCAGTTCACCAGTGTGATCGGAGCCTATGTCTCGGGCTGGATTGCGGATAAAAGAAGCGGCAAGGCTTCTCTGGTGATTTTCCTGCTGCTGATGATCGGATCAGTTGTCGGGTTATTTGTGGTTGAATCAGTCGCGGGATTTTATGTGATTGGCGGGATTGCCGGCCTGGCACTGTCTTCAGTCCAGGCTGTCAGCAGGGCCATGGTGGGTGCGCTGGCTCCTCCAGGAAGAAGTGCGGAATTCTACGGCTTTTTCGCGGTAGCCGGCAGGACTTCATCCTTCATCGGCCCGACGATTTATGGAGTGATCGCCGCGGAAGCGGCCCTGTTCTTCGAATCCCAGGGGGACAAAGCCTCATTTCTGTGGTTCCGCGTGCTGGAAGGCGGCGCGCCTTTTACAGAACAACTCGGCCAGCGTGTAGCTATCCTGCCAGTGATCCTGTTCCTGGTGGTGGGGCTGGTGATGCTGTTGGGCGTAAATGAAAAACGGGCCAGGCAGCGCGGCAGGGTGCCGGTTTCCAGTTAAATACGGTCAGGCCACAGTCCGGGGCTTTAGATAATGCGGATAAAGTGTCTCTTACCAACCTGCAGCACGCCCTTGCCGGGAAAGGCTTGATGGGGGTCTGTCAGTTTCTCCTCATCCAGCTTGACCGCATTTTGGTTGATCAGGCGCCGGGCCTGGCTGCGGCTATCTGTTAGACCGGCATCAACCAGCACGTCCAGCACGGTCTGTCCATCCTTGAGCTGGTATTGGTCCATTTCCTCCGGTTGGCCCTGCTCCTGGAATACGCGAATAAAATCCGCCTGGGCTTTGTCTGCCTGATCTGGACCGTGATAGATGGTCACGATTTCTTTCGCCAGGGCCATTTTGGCGTCTTTGGGATGGCATTTTCCGCTGGCGATATCTTCCTCAAACTGGCTGATCTCCGCTGGGGTCCATCTGGTCACGAGCCGGCTGAAGACCCCCATGGCCTTATCGGGGATAGACATCAGCTTGCCGTACATATCTGTGGGATCGCCGGAAATGGGGATGTAGTTGCCGAGTGATTTGCTCATGCGTACCTCGCCATCGGTGCCAGGCAGAATGCCCATGGTGATACCGATATTGGGTTTTTTTCCCAGAGCGGTCATCAGCTTCCGGGCAGCGGTGATGATATTAAATAGCTGGTCCGTCCCCCCTACCTGAACGTCCGCGTCCAGCATAAAGGCGTCGTATCCCTGCATCCAGGCGTAGAAGAACTCATGCAAGTAAACCGCATCGTTATCACGGTAGCGTTTGGCAAAATTATCCCGGGTCAGAAACTGCTGGACAGTGAAGTTCGAGCTGATCTGGATCACATCCGCAAAGGTCAGTTTGGATAGCCATTCGGAGTTATACCGTATGGAGGTTTTTTCCCGATCGAGGATCTTAAAAGCCTGGTCTGAGTAGGTTTTCGCGTTGGCTTTGATCTGTTCGTTCGTCAGGCGGGGGCGCAGGCTGTCTCTTTCTGAAGGGTCTCCTACCAGGGAGGTATAGTCGCCAATCAAGAAAGTGACCTCATGACCCAGTTCTTGGAACTGGCGGAGTTTGCGCATGGTGACCGTATGCCCGAGATGGAGGTCGGGGGCTGTGGGATCGTAGCCGCAGTAGACTTTCAGGGCACGCCCTTCCTTTTTAGCTTCGATCAGGCGTTCCTTGAGCTCAGCGGCCATGGCTTCTTTGACCTGATCGTCGCCATATTCCGCTCCCTGCATCAAGTAAGCCACCTGCTCGTCTATGGTCATCTTCTCTATGCTCATCTCATTCTCCTAAGTTCATGCTTCTTTACATAATAACACGCCCCCAATTCGGGAGGCGTGTTGGGAAGCACCGGCCTGTATTCTCGGTTCAGCGCTTCTAGTGACTGAAATAATAGCGGTTCTGAGGTGGACGGCTGATCAGAATCATGGGTCTATTATAACTTAAATTGATTGGTGAATGGACTGAAGTCCTGAGAGTGGCCTTCGCTAGCGCTCAGGCCGAACGTCCCCCTGTGGGGACGTTTAAGGCGCTGAAGTTCCAGGCTGCTCGACATTCACGGCAACCTTTCCATTGAAACCAAACTTGGGATTTCGATTCCTTTTTATTCCAGCTCTTTTACCAATGCTCTATCTAGGTGATGAGTCCTTTGATTGTTGACGTAATTGATAATCATCGGCAGATCCCAACGGCTGATTGTAAACGCACCATAACCTGATTGCCAGCGAAATTTGGTTTTTACTTGTAAGTGGTCATTGATGAACTTGGCAGATACACCCTTGGCTTGTTTGATGAGTAATGCAACAGGAACAGTAGATCTCACTTTCACAACCAGGTGAATGTGATCCGGAACTCCGTTGATTGCCAAAACCTGACACCCAAGCTTTTGAACCTGGCTAACAATACAGCGATATACTGGACGCTCGATATCCTTGGAAATCAACGGATCCCCATCCTGAGTTCCCCAGATAAAATGAAAATAAATCACGAGTTTTCTGTTGCTCACATTCCCCCCCACAGTTTCCAATGTAGCATTTGATAAGAGACTATTCAAGAGTTAGTTTGAATCAGAATGGACTGAAGTCCTGAGAGTGACCTTCGCTAGCGCTCAGGCCGAACGTCCCCCTGTGGGGACGTTTAAGACGCTGAAGTTCCAGGCTGCTCGACATTCATGGCAA
>DRBO01000123.1 GCA_011039385.1 Chloroflexota bacterium
AATGGGGCAGTGGACCCGGGAATCCCTTGGCCTGAGATAGACCACGGAGAGATAATTATATGGATGACAGGAAAACCTTGTTTATCATCAACCCCAACGCCAATCTGGGCACAGCCTGGAAGCAGGCAGCCGATCTCAAACCTATCATGGAGGAGTTCGGGGGAGCGGATTGGGCCGGGTCGGTGTATCCCACCCATGCCATTGAACTGGCCAAAAAAGGTGTCGAGGACGGCTATGATTTGATCATCGCCGGAGGCGGGGACGGCACTGTCCATGAGGTTGTTAACGCCATTATGTCCTTCCCCAAGGAGCAGCGGCCTGCCCTCGGTGTGATTCCCCTGGGATCAGGAAATGACTTTTCCCATGCAGTTGGCATGGACCCGGCTCCCTGGATTGCCCTGAGGCAGATCTTCACTGGAGAGCCGAAATGGATCGATATCGGCGAGATCAATGATGATTGGGGCAGAACGGAATATGTTGACAACACAGTTGGGATCGGATTTGATGCCATTGTGACCATTTATTCCCACGATATGCCCCTGGTTCGTGGTTTTATGATGTACCTGGCCGCGGTCCTGAAAACGATCTTCCTGAATCACAACCCGGTGGGGGTGAAAATCACCCTTGATGGGCAAACCACCTGGGAGGACCGGCTGATCATGCTGACCCTCTGCAATGGCCCCCGCGAGGGTGGGGGATTTCTGTTATACCCGGATGCGTCCCAGGAAGATGGGGTGTTCAATTATGTCTCTGTCAAGGAAGTGGGGCGGGGGACGATGCTCTTCCGGCTCCTGCCGGCGTTTATGAAAGGCACCCACCTGCCGCATCCCAAGGTTGATTCAGGCCCCTTCACCCATCTGATCCTGGAAGCGGACGCCCCGTTGTATATTCACGTTGACGGGGAAGTATTCTCCGGCTTCACCAATGACCTCCGGAAACTTGAACTCAAGATCCACCACCAGGCGATTCAGGTATATTCCTGAAGTTTGAACCTATGACCGACCTGTGGCACAGCCTGCTTAAGTCTGAATTCAGCTACCTGCGGATCGTTGCCGAAAAATGGGGTTTTCCCTTCACTGCCCCTGACATCCGGGAGGGGATTGATCAGGTAGCTGACGCTATGCTGGGAGGGAATATCCTGGCCGGGGTTGCTGAGATCCTTGATCCAAAAGAACAGGAAGCCCTGATCTGGCTGGACAATCAGGGCGGCAGATCCTCCTGGGATCATTTCGCCCGGAAATTCGGGCCGCTGCGGGAAATGGGTGCCGGCCGCCTGGAAAGGGAAAGGCCGGATCAGGCCCCCATTTCTCCCCTGGAGAGCCTCTGGTACCGGGCTTTGATTGCCCGGGGTTTTTTTGAAACCCCGACTGGTCCGCAGGAATTTGCTTACATCCCTGATGATCTGCGAGAGATGATCGGGCCGATTTTGAACCCTAAGCGGGTTTCCAATCCAGAAGCGGATTTTTTCTGCCGGGTGGCTGCTCCCCGGGAAAGGGCGGAAATCCTACCCCCTCCTGATTTTATCCTGGATCAGCTCTGCACCCTGCTGGCAGGCATCCGCATTGGCCTGGATCCGTCCAATCACCTTCCGGATCTATCACAGCCGGAAGCGGGTTTCCTGCGGGCGCTGGCTTCTGCGGCAGGCTTGATCGACGCGGTTGGCCAAACTTCCCCGGAAAATATCCGCGACTTCCTGGAACTGGAGGAACCCGCTGCGCTTCAAACCCTCTGGAAGAGCTGGCTGGGTAAAGGGATGCCCGCTGAGATTACCCTGCTGCCTGAGATCGTGTTAGATGGGGATCCACCCCTGGATGCAGTCCGCGCCAGAAGGCAGGTGCTCTCTTACCTGGAAGCCCTGTCGGCAGAGGAATGGTGGAGCATTGAATCCTTTCTCTCCCAGGTGAAAGAAAGACATCCTGATTTCCTGCGGTCTGGGGGAGAATATGATTCCTGGTTCATCAAGAGAAGAACAGGTGAGGAATACTTATCCGGTTTCGAATATTGGGATGAGATCGAAGGTGCCCTGCTGCGGTTTTTTATCACTGGTCCCCTGTACTGGTTGGGCTTGATCGGGCTGGGCGCGCCAGATGAGGAGAGACCCCCGCTGGCATTTCGGTTGGAGCCCCTGTTTGCTGATCTTATGGCTGGGCGGCCTCCAGCTCTCCCGGCCCGGGAGCCTGATCGGATCCAGCTCCGATCCCAGGGAGAGATCCGGATGACAGTGAATGTGCCCCGCAAAGCCCGCTACCAGATCGCCCGTTTCTGCGATTGGCATCCGATCAAGGCCGATGCCTATCAATACCGGCTTTCACCAGGGTCATTAACGCGGGCGGAAGGGCAGGGGCTGCGAGCGCCGCATTTGCTGTCGCTGCTCAAAAATCATGCCGACGCCATCCCACCCAACCTGCTGGCAGCGCTGGAGCGCTGGGAGAAAAGCGGACCTCAGGCTGTGATAGAGCCGCGGACAGTTTTGCGCCTGGGTTCACCGGCAATTCTCAAAGCCCTTAAAAAATCCCGGGCCAGCCGCTACATCCTGGAGCAGCTTGGCCCCACGGCGGTGATCATTCATCCGGGCAGTGAGGAGAAGATCACGCAAGTTCTTATGGAGCTGGGTTTTTTTGTCGACCTGAAGGATCAGAGCGGCTCCCAGACTTGATAAAGGCCCAAATTACCACCTTCACCATCTGAGTCAAAAGATTCAGTTACCTTGAATCCGCTCAGCTCCGCCAGCTGGTGGAGCTCATCAGTGTCATAGAGGTGGACATAACGGGTTCCTATCCCACCCCGCCGCCAATCCAGCAGGTAATCGCCTTCATCAACCTCGTCATCCTTGATCCCGACGGAATCCCAGGGCAGGATTTTCTTTTTAAGGCGTTCACTCCGGATGAATTGCCAGACCGAAAGGTACAGGGTGCCATTATCAGCAAGATACTGCCGGATATTCTGGCAAAGCGCTATCCGAAGCTTCTGGCTGGGGATGTGGTGGAGAGTTGCAAAACAGCAGATCACATCATAGGAGCAGGGGGGAAGGATCTCATTCCAGCTGGGAGCGGTCAGATCGAGTTCTATAAAATCTGACTGGAGTCCGGAAGGCGTATCACGGGCAGCCCAATCCAGCAATCCCAGGCTGAAATCTGTGCCCAGGTACCTGCCTTTGAAGCCGTTCTCGGCAAGCTGTGACAGGACCTTCCCATTTCCGCAGCCCAGGTCCAGCACCGAGCACTCGGAAGGGATCCTTTCCAGGGTCTCAAGCACACCTGATTGCAGGCGCCCGCGGGTTTCCGAGAAATCCGTCGCGAAGCTTTGGTAAAATTGGTGATTGAGGTGAACGATTTTTTGGGCGATTTCAGGCTTCATGCCCTTATTATAAGCCAGGGCAGCTAGCTTTTATCGGTAGGGTTAGATTATGACTGGATCAAAGGCCGGGAACAAGTCCTACAAAACCCAGTTTTCAGAACAAGAACTGGAGCTGGCTTCCCTGACGCTGGATGAGATCGATTCAGGAGTGGATGTGTTTAAAGCCATCCGCCGGCATCCCCTGCCGGGCGGCGCGGGTTTCCTCAGCAAACACACCCTGGTAACGGTCTACCGGGATCAGGTGGCGAACGGTCTGCGAACAGAAGACAGGGATTTATTAAAGAAAATCCGCCTTAAACCCACCCGGACTTTATCCGGAGTAACCACGGTGACCGTGCTCACCAAGCCTTTTCCCTGCCCCGGGGAATGTATCTTCTGCCCCGACTACGAAGAAATGCCGGTCAGCTACCTGCCGGATGAGCCGGGCGCCATGCGGGCTCTGTTCCATGCCTACGACCCCTTCACTCAGGTAGATTCCCGGATAGCATCCCTACATGAGATCGGTCATCCAACCGATAAGATCGAGCTGCTGGTCCTGGGGGGATCCTGGACTGCTTACGACCAGGACTACCAGACCTGGTTCATCAAACGCTGTTTTGAGGCCATGAACGGCGAGGAATCAGCATCCCTGGAGGAAGCCCAAGCCCTGAACGAGACTGCCAGACACAAGAATGTCGGGTTGGTATTGGAAACCCGGCCGGATTTGATCACAGCTGATGAACTGGCCAGGATGAGAAGTCTTGGTGTGACCAAGGTCCAGATGGGGGTGCAAAGCCTTGATGATCGTATCCTGGATCTGAATCACCGGGGCCATACCGTGGAGGAATCCCGGGAAGGGGTGGCCCTGCTGCGTGCCGGAGGATTTAAGATCGTCCTGCACTGGATGCCCAACCTGCTGGGCGCTACCCTGGATTCCGACCGGGAGGATTTTAAGCGCCTTTGGGAGGACTTTTCACCGGATGAGATCAAGATCTACCCAACTCAGCTGCTCAAAGACACTGGTTTATATGAGATCTGGAAGGGGGGGGAATATCAGCCTTACACCACGGAGCAGCTGATTCAGCTCATTGCGGACATCAAGCTGGACATCCCCCGCTACTGCCGTGTCAACCGGGTTATCCGGGATATCCCATCCGGGAACGTGGTAGAGGGGAATAAAAGGACCAGTTTGCGGCAGGATATCCAGCGGGAACTCTCCCGGCGGGGCAAATCCTGCTCCTGCATCCGCTGCCGGGAGGTCAGGGGCCAGGAAATTGACGTGGGTTCACTGCTGCTAAATGACCTGGAATATACCAGCAACGGCTGCCGGGAGCATTTCCTGTCCTTTGACACGCCGGAGGATCGCCTGGCGGGATTTGCGCGTTTGAGTTTGCCAGGCTCGGGAGCGGCGGATCCGGGCATCAAGGAGCTCGATGGAGCGGCCCTGGTCCGGGAAGTTCACGTTTATGGGGAATCCCTTCCTGTGGGATCGGAAAAGGATGGCGCAGCCCAGCATGCAGGCCTGGGGACTGCCCTGCTCGCAGAAGCTGAGCGCATCGCTGCCGAGAATGGTTACAAAAAGATAGCAGTTATTTCCGCTGTTGGCACCAGGGAATATTATCTCGATCGCGGCTATTCGCGGGGAGATTATTATCTCTTGAAGGATCTTGGGGGTTAGTAGAAAAGATTAAGGGGGGACCAAAGGGCCGCCACTTCAATCTTCAATTCTCAATATTCAATCTCACTCATTGGATTGAGTTTATCGAAGTTGTGTTTGCCGGTGATCCAGCGCACTGTGCCGGTTCTCCCCCGGATCACCAGGCTGGAAGTCTCTGCGCCATGACCGGTATAGCGCACACCGGAAAGCAGTTCACCGTCTGTGATGCCGGTCGCGGCAAAGAACACATCGTCAGAAGAGACCAGATCGTCCATGGTGATCACCTGGTCCAGCTTGTAGCCCATTTCCAATCCGAGCTTTTTTTCCTCTTCGTTCCTGATGTAGAGTTTTCCCTGAATTTCACCGCCCATAGCCCGTAAGGCGCAAGCTGCCAGCACTCCCTCCGGTGTGCCGCCAATGCCCAGCAGGGCATCGATGCCCGATTCCGGTAAACATGTCATCAGGGCTGCCGCCACATCGCCATCCGGAATTAGGCGGATCCGAGCCCCAATTGCGCGCACCCGGCTGATCAATTCAGCATGTCTGGGCCGCTGGAGGATGATCACTGTCACGTCCTTGAGAGATTTGCCTTCCGACTTGGCGATGATCTTGAGATTGTCTTCCAGGGGGGCTTCGATATCGATCTTGCCAGCCGCCGTGGGTCCAACCGCGATTTTATCCATGTACACAAAAGGTCCAGGATTGTACATGGTATCCCTGGGGGCGATGGCCACGGTGGCGATGGAATTCAAGAAGCCGTTTGCCAGCGGCCGGGTCCCGTCGATGGGGTCAACAGCCAGATCGACTTTGGGGTCTTTGCCCGTGCCGACAACCTCGCCATTGAAGAGCATGGGTGCTTCATCCTTTTCACCTTCACCGATCACCACTACAGCATCCATATCGATGGAATTTAACACCAGGCGCATGGCATCCACCGCTGCTTTATCAGCGACCTCTTTCTGACCGCGGCCCATGAAGCGTCCGGCTGAAAGCGCGGCTGATTCGGTTACGCGGACCAGTTCCAGGGCCAGGTTGCGGGTGGGTTTCTGTGAGTTCATTAGTACCTCTCTATTGGAATAGATGGAGAATAAGATAATAGCCAATCGGCGCAGCCCAGAACAGGGAATCCAGCCGGTCAAAAACGCCCCCGTGGCCAGGGAAGATAGAGCCGGAATCCTTCTCGCCGGCCTGGCGTTTGATGAAACTCTCTGTCAGATCTCCCAGCGGGATGAAAGCAGAGATGGCCAGGCCCAGGAGGGCAGCTTCCAGCGTTGAGATTGCCAATCCTGCCTGAAAAACCTGGTTGTATAGCGCCAGCAATCCCAGGCTGCCCAGCACGCCAGTAATGACACCGGCCAGGTAACCTTCCCAGGTTTTGTTGGGGCTGGTTTTTGGGGCCAGTTTGTGTTTTCCGATCGTGCTTCCGACCAGGTAAGCGCCGGTATCCGCTATCCAAACTGTGGGCAGCACCAGAAAGGTCCACCACCTTCCATCAGCGAGCCCGCGCAGGGAGATCAGGTAAGAACCCAAAAATCCTATGTAAAACAAGGCGCTTAATGTAGCCCCAAAATCAGCGGATGGTTGGGTATCTCCCCGCTCAAATTGATAGATATGGTAGATTGCTCCCCCAAAGATCATCCCGGTGAGAGTGGCAGCCAGGTAATCAAAATCAAACAGCGCCCGGAACACACTCAGGAGGATCACTCCACCCAGGATGAGGGGGATGCAGGGATGTAAAGCGACCTTTTTAAGCAGCTGGCTGTATTCCCAGGCTGCCGCCGCCAACAACATGATGATAACAATGGAATAAACGATACCCCCCAAATAGATGGCAATCACAGCGAGTGGCGTGAGGATAGCAGCGACTATTGTGCGTTGTCCCATAAGGAGTCCTATTTGTCCGGGTCTTTTTTCACTTCACCGTACCTGCGTTCCCGCTGATTGTAGGCGGTGAGTGCTTGATGGAGTTCCTCTTTGCCAAAATCAGGCCAGTAGGTTGGTGTGAAATACCATTCTGAATATGCCCCCTGCCAGATCAGAAAATTGGAACATCTGTATTCACCCGAGGTACGGATGATCAAATCCGGATCCGGGCAGTTGGCTGAATAGAGATATTTAGAGAAGGTTTTCTCGTCCACTTCTTCCGCGGGAAGGCCATCTTTAACGATGCCCTGGACAGCGCGCAGGATCTCGTCCCTGCCACCGTAATTAAAGGCGACGTTCAGGATCAGGGTCTGGTTATCCTTGGTGAGTTCAATGGCTTCGATGACTTTCCTCTTCAAGACTTCATCAATGCGGTCCAGGCATCCAAAATGGCGCAGTTGAACGCCGTTTTCGTGCAGGTTGTTAAGCTCCCTGTCCAGCATGGTTTTGAAGATGCGCATCAATCCCTGGATTTCGTCCTGGGGGCGCTTCCAGTTCTCAGTGGAAAAGGCATAGATGGTGAGATATTGAATGCCAAATTCCACGCTGGCCTCGATCACCTCGCGCAGATTTTCTGTTCCTGCCTTATGGCCAGCAAAACGGGGCAGCCCTTTTTCGAGAGCCCAGCGACCGTTGCCGTCCATGATGATAGCAACGTGGGTGGGAATCTTGGCAAGATTTTCCGGGGATTCTTCGATCATAGATTCTGTATTTGAGGAAGATGGTCTTCTGTTTGATTTCCCCCCTTTTTTTGGGGGTCAGTGAAAAACCAGGAGTGCTTCGCTCCTATACCTCCATTATTTCACTTTCTTTGCGTTCACAGAGCTCATCAATCTTTTTGATAAAATCATCGGTGATTTTCTGAATGTGTTCCTCGCCGCGATGGAGGTCATCCTCCGTGATCATTTTTTCATCCTCAAAGTCGCGCAGGTCGCGAATGCTATCCCGGCGGATATTGCGGATGGCTATGCGGGCTTCCTCTGCTTTGATGCCCACAACTTTCACCAGTTCTTTCCTTCTTTCTTCAGTGGGCGTGGGAAGGACCAGGCGGATATTTTCTCCATCGCTGTTGGGCGTCAATCCCAGATCTGATTTAAGGATGGCTTTTTCGATATTTTTCAATGAGGAGGGGTCATAGGGCCGGATGAGAAGAGAGCGAGATTCCGGCACGCTGATCCCTGCCAGTTCCTGGAGTGGTGTCTGGGTGCCGTAATACTCAATTGGCAGCAGCTCCACCAGAGAAGGGTTAGCTCGGCCGGTCCGAATGCTGTTTAATTCCTGGACCAGCACTCCAAGAGCCTTATCCATGCGTTCTTCTGTTTCTTGATAAACGTCGGCTAGCATTTTGAACCTCCAAGATCATCTCTCATCCAGGGCTTGTGAACCTGTCCCAGGCTGAAAAAAATTGATTTCACCTTTCCTAATACTATAATCCATAACCGCGTCTTGATAAAGACCAGTTTTCAAGGCCTTAAGCGTGGTTCTATTATAAGGGCATTCCAAGCGTTTTGCTTTTTCCTGGGGAACAGAACAGTCCGGATGGGACGTTTGCATTGTATTAATCGCGGAGCATTCAGGCTGGGGATTGCTTCAGCGAGGATCGTCTGATACCAGGGTGCCGACCTTTTCTCCCAGCAGTCCCCGTTCCAAGGCATCATGGTCCCACATATTCAGGACCATAATGGGCAGTTTGTTATCCATGCACAGTGAAAGGGCTGTAGAGTCCATCACTTCCAGCCGGAGGTTGATGGCATCGATATAGGAGAGAGTCTCGAAGAGCTTGGCATCAGAATTCTTTTTGGGATCCTTATCGTACACACCATCGACTTTGGTAGCTTTGATGAGCACTTCAGCCCCAATCTCCATCGCTCGCAGCGCAGCTGCCGTGTCTGTTGAAAAGTAGGGATTGCCGGTGCCTGCCCCAAAGATTACCAGGCGTTTCTTTTCCAGATGGCGGATAGCCCGCCGCCGAATATAAGGTTCTGCCACCGCTCGCATTTCTATGGCGGACTGCACCCGGGTGATGATCCCCCGGCGTTCCAGGGCATCCATCAAGGCCATGGCGTTCATCACTGTGCCCAGCATGCCCATATAATCGGCTGTGGCCCGATCCATACCCCGTTTAATTCCCTGCTTGCCCCGCCACAGGTTGCCGGCACCAATTACAATGGCGATTTCCACACCAAGCTCGTTGACGGTTTCCAGATGTTCAGCCAGTCTTTCGGCTCTTACCGGATCAATGCCATAGCCCTCTGGACCGGCCAGGGCTTCTCCGCTGATCTTCAACAAAATGCGATTGTATACCAGTTTTTGATTCATGGCTATTCCTCGACTGCCGCTGATTTTGATATCTATTATATAAGAAAAAAGCCAACCCGCAGGTTGGCTTCTTTTTGATCAATCGATACTTTCACCTCGTTCCCAGCGTTCAAAGCGCCGGACGACGATATTTTCGCCTATCGAGGATATCTTCTCATGCAATAGCTCCCGGATGGTCAGAGCTTCATCTCGAATATAGCTCTGATTGAGCAGGCAGTTTTCTGTTTTGAATTTTTCAACCATGCCTTCGAGGATCTTCTCAATGATGTTGTCCGGTTTGCCTTCTTCCTTATAACGAGCGCGGGCGATTTCCTTTTCGTGTTCGATCACGTCATCAGGAATCTGTTCCGCTGTGACCCATTTCGGGGCGGCAGCGGCGATTTGCAGGGCAATCTCATGGGCGAATTCCCGGAACTCATCCGATCTGGCCACAAAATCAGTCTCGCAGTTGACCTCCACCATGACGCCAACCCGGCCATCACCGTGGGAATACAGTTCAACGATGCCCTCGGAGGCATCTCGGTCAGAGCGTTTGGCGGCTTTTGCCAGTCCTTTTTGTCGCAGATAATCGACCGCTTTATCAAAATCTCCTTCTGCGTTTTGCAAGGCTTCCCGGACGTCCAGAATGCCGGAACCGGTCGCTTCACGTAGTTTCTTGATCATTTCTACTGAGATTTCCATCGTAATTACGCCTCTTCCGATTTTTCTTCGTTATTGCTTTCAACCGCTTCTTCCTCAACTTCCACGGCGGTTTCCTCTTCTTCCTCAACTTCCACGGCGGTTTCCTCTTCTTCCTCAATTACCACGGCGGTTTCCTCTTCTTCCTGCTTCATCTTTGCCAGGGTGGATTCGCCCAGAAGATCCTTGTCGCTCAACTGATCCCTCAATTCTTCGGGCAGCTGGGCTTCGGCTTCTGCGGCCTGCAGGTCAGCATCATGGTCCTTGCGCAGGTTGATGCCTTCGCTGACCGCTTGGGCAATGATAGAGACGATCAACTGAATGCCGCGGATGGCATCATCATTGGCAGGGATCACATAGTCAATGTTTTTAGGGCTGCAGTTAGTATCTACCATGGCGATAACCGGGATCTTGAGCAGGTTGGCCTCATGGACCGGGATTTCTTCCCGGGATACGTCCACTGCGAATAAAAGGTTAGGCAGGCCGTCCATGTCACGGATGCCGCCCAGTCGGCCTTCCAGCCGTTCAATCTCTCGGGTCATGCCCAGAGCTTCTTTTTTGGTGAAGATTTCAAATTCGCCCCGATCGCGCATGCCTTCCAGGCGCTCCAATTCATGGATGCGTTCCCGGATGGTCTGCCAGTTGGTCAGGGTACCGCCCAGCCAGCGGCCGATCACGTAGGGCATGCCTACCTTTTCAGCATTGGTTTTGATGATTTCCTGGGCTTGACGTTTGGTGCCTACAAATAACACCGAGCCGCCGCCAGCGACGGTATCTCGGACGAGTTCATAGGCTTCTTCCAGGGCCCGTACTGTTTGCTGCAGGTCAATGATGTGAATGTCATTGCGAGCAGCGAAGATGTATGGCTCCATGTACGGATTCCATTTCTGGGTCCTGTGACCGAAATGGACGCCGCTTTCCAACAGATCTTTCATCGATACAATAGGCATAGTACACTCCTTGCGTTTAGCCTCCGCTTCTGTCTGTCCTTCCGGGACCAGAGTGTTCCTCTGGCACGCGCCGTTGGGTCGAGAAGCGTGTGTGATACAAAACATGACCCGCAAGATTGCGGGATCGAGGCCAGTATATCATGTGGGCACCCGTTCGTCTAGATAAAGAAGGCTTGGCTGGAAATTATTGAGTGCCAGCAAGGGATGCGGTCTAATAAATAAAACTTCGTCCCTGTTAAAGTTGACGTTGTCAGGATTGAGTAGTATACTCTGGATGAAAATCAAATAAACACCTTCGGGGCAGGGTGAGCGAAAGCAATTCCCAATCGGCGGTACAGCCCGCGAGCGCCTTAACCAGCGCAGGATCCGGTGGAATTCCGGGGCCGACGGTATAGTCCGGACAGGAGAAGGTCATAAAGGTTCTGCTGAACCTGCTTGGATTTCTGAATGCCCCGAAAGCAAACGCTTTCGGGACTTTTTTTCAGAATAACCGTTCTCATATCTACCGCCCTGTCCCTGAAAGGCGGTATTTTTTTAATCGACCTGGAGCAGGATCAATGAAGTCGTGGGTGGAAAGTGTTAGGAGGATTGGTTTTCTTTTGCTCTCAGTCGTTGTGGGACTGATCCTGTGGCAGCTGTTTACGACCTTCAGCGAAATTCCCTCCTTTATTTTCCCTAAACCGATTGAAGTCTGGACTAAGCTGATCACCGTGATCGAGAACGGCTCCCTGTTCTATCACACCCTGGTCACGCTCCAGGAAGTGATCGTGGGTTTGGCCCTCGGGTTAACGGCTGCGATCATCACTGGCTTCCTGTTGGCCAAATCCCGGCTGGTAGAGCGGGTGCTGTCCCCTTATATCGTAGCCAGCCAATCCATACCCATTGTGGCCATCGCGCCCCTGCTGGTGATCTGGCTTGGGCCGGGCATCCTCTCGAAAATCCTTACCAGCGCCCTGATTGTTTTTTTTCCGGTGTTGGTGAACACCATTGTTGGTTTAAGATCTGTTCCCTGTGAGCTCTACGATCTGATGAGATCACTCCAGGCCAGCACCTGGCAGCGGATAATCAAGCTGGAAATCCCCGCAGCCATGCCGGTTTTCCTGGGCGGCCTGCGGATCGGAGCCACCCTGGCAGTAATTGGCGCTGTAGTAGGGGAATTTGTGGGAGCGGATAAGGGGCTGGGTTTCCTTGTGAACGTTGGCAGGGGACTGTATGATACCGCCCTGGTTTTTGTGGCAGTGTTTACCCTGGTGTTGCTGGCGCTGGGTTTGTATGGATCTGTTGTGTACTTGGAAAAACATCTTCTTTCCTGGCAGAAAAGGAATGGAGACTGAAGAAATCCTGGGAGGTTTATTATGAAGCGATCTGGAAAATTGATTTTGGTCCTGTTGGTCGTGATGCTGAGTAGCTCCTGTGCAGGATTAAAAAGCGTAGAGGAGACTCCTCCTGAACTGACTCACATCCGGCTGCCGATGGGATATATCCCCAACGTGCAGTATGCCCCATTCTACGCCGGAGTCGAGGAAGGGTTTTTCGCCGAAGAGGGTCTTGAAATCGAGTTCGATTATTCCTATGAAACGGATGGCGTGGCGCTGGTCGGTGCCAATGAACTCCAGTTCTCATTGGTTTCCGGTGAACAAGTGCCCATTGCCCGCGCGGAGGGTGTGCCTATCGTATACGTCCTGGCCTGGTACGGGCAGTATCCCATTGCTGTGATCGCTAAATCAGAGCAGAACCTCAAGGTTCCCCAGGATATGGCTGGCAAACGTATTGGCCTGCCAGGCTTGTTTGGCGCGAATTATGTTGGCCTGCGGGCATTAATGGGCTACGCAGGTCTTGAGGAAAAAGATCTGATCCTCGAATCTGTGGGATTTAACCAGGTTGAGGTCCTGGCTGCTGACACCAGTGAAGTCATTGTGGGGTATATCGCCAATGAACCGGTCCAGCTGGCTGCCCAGGGATATGACCTGGATGTGCTGCTGGTCTCGGATTACCTGGACCTGGTTTCTAACGGATTGATTACTAATGAGATCACCATAGCCGAAAACCCTGACCTGATACGCAGAATGGTCTCTGCGACTCTGAAGAGCATCCAATTTGCGGTTGAGAACCCTGATGCAGCTTTCCAGCATTGTTTTAAATACATTGAAGGTTTGGAAGACGCGGATCAGGAAGTCCAGAGGCAGGTGCTGGAATCTTCCCTGGCTCTTTATCAGATAGACCCCTATGGGTACAGCAGCCCTCAAGCCTGGGAGAACATGCAGAAAGTGCTGCTTGATATGGGATTAATGAAAGAGGAAATCAACCTCACAGAAGCTTATACGAATGAATTCAGCCAATAATCACCCCCTCCTGGAGGTAAAGGATCTGGGGGTCACCTTTACAGATGAAAAAGGTTCCCTCCAAGCGTTGATCCAGATCGATTTTTCCATCGCTCGGGAGCAGTTCGTGTGCGTGGTTGGACCTTCAGGAAGCGGAAAAAGCACCTTGATCCGTGTTTTGGCAGGCCTTTTAAAGCCAACCAGCGGGGAAGTCTCCCTGGACGGGATTCCCGTAACAGAACCCCGCCCGGGGGTTGGCATTGTATTCCAGAAAGCCAACCTGATGCCCTGGAGGTCTGTGCTGCGGAACATCACCCTGCCGCTGGAGATCAATCATATCGACCCGGAGGAGGCGGCCAGCCGGGCGCGGGACTTGATCGACCTGGTTGGTCTGTCCGGTTTCGAGGATTGGCTGCCCCATGATCTCTCCGGGGGCATGCAACAACGGGTGGCGATTGCCAGAAGCCTGATCCGGGATCCGGATTTGCTGCTGCTGGATGAGCCCTTTGGGGCGCTGGATGCACTGACCCGGGAAAAGATGGGCACTGAGCTGCTCAGGGTTTGGCGGGCCAGGAAAAAGACAGTGATTATGATCACGCACGACATCTCGGAGGCGGTATTTCTGGCAGACCGTGTGCTGGCAATCTCCCCCCAACCCGGAAATTTGCGGCTGGATCTTACCATCCCCCTCAAGCGGCCCAGGGCCGAAGAGGACCGGTTTTCTCCTGAATTTGTAGACTTGACCCATCAGCTTCGGCAAGCTATCAAATGATCCCTCTTGATTTTTATCAAGTAGGCGGCTTTTCAGGCTACCTTTTTAACAGTTTCATGTTAATATAGGTCTGTTGTCTTTTAACAGTATATGAGAGGAATATCGGCTATGAATGATCTGCACCCGATTGACGCTGAACCCAGAAAAGGGAAGCCATTAAAATTTATTATTGGTGGATTGGTTATTGTCGCGGCGATTGTGTACTTAATAGTTTCTTCGCTCCAGGCCAACGTGCAGTATTTTTTAACGGTAGACGAAGTTCTAGAGAAACAACAGGCTGGTGAATTATCAGGAAGAAATATCCGCCTGTCAGGGGCTGTGGTGGGGGACACAATTCAGTATGATATGGATACCCTGGAGTTGAGTTTTACCATTGTGCATGTTCCTGGGGATCTTGAAATGGTTGAGGAAGAAGGCGGCCTGGCAGCTGCCCTCCATAATGCGGTGATAGACCCTGCTCGATCCAGGCTTGAGGTTGTTTATTACGGTGCCCGGCCGGATTTGCTTCAAGATGAAGCCCAGGCAATATTAACGGGGGAATTGCTCGCTAATGGCATTTTCAAAGCAGATGAGCTTCTTTTGAAATGCCCTACGAAATATGAAGGCTCGGTCCCCGATCAAATTGAATCATAGGTTCTGCGATTCAAATCACTCAATTATTGGGAGAAGGATATGATAGCTGAGATTGGCTTTGGTTCGTTATTTATCTCTCTGATCATCTCGGTTTACGGTGTAATTGCAGCAATCTACGGTGAGAGGAATCATCAAAGGAAATGGGTCTTCAGCGCCAAGCAGGCGATGCGCCTGGTATTTCCCTTATTGACGCTATCTATTGGCTCCTTGATTTTCTTGATCTTGAATAACAACTTTGAGGTCGTTTACGTGGCCAGCGTCTCCAGCATTAACATGCCAGTTTACCTTAAGATAACTGCCATATGGGGAGGGCAGGCGGGGTCGATGCTTTTTTGGTCCTGGCTCCTGGCAGGTTTTGGCTTCATTGTCACATTTCGGAAATGGGATCGGGACCAGGACTTTTTGCCCTGGGTGATTGCGATCTGCCTGGGAACTATCGCTTTCTTTGTGGTCCTTAACACTTTCTTTGAAAACCCGTTCGTGCGCTACTGGCAGGTAAACCAGGAGATCGTACAGTCCTTTGTGCACCCTCCGGGAGGGATTCAGGTTGCTCCCCGAAATGGGGGCGGATTGAATCCTCTCTTACGCCATCCTGGCATGATCATTCATCCCCCCATGCAGTACCTGGGATTTGTGGCTTTTATTGTCCCCTATGCCTTTGCAATGGCGTCGCTGATTACCGGGCGTTCTGATGATCGTTGGATTCAACTATCCCGGCCTTGGGCAATCTGGGCCTGGTTGTTTTTATCCCTGGGCTTGATCTTGGGTGCCCGCTGGGCTTATGATGTGTTGGGCTGGGGAGGGTATTGGGGATGGGATCCGGTAGAAAACTCAGCCTTGATGCCGTGGCTCTCAGGCACTGCGTTTTTGCATGCGGTATTAATTCAGGAAAAACGGAACATGTTCAAGCAATGGCCCATTGTGTTAATCATCGTGACCTATAACCTGGTGATCTTTGGGACATTTTTGACCCGATCGGGTTTGTTATCCTCAGTACATTCCTTTGCGCGCAGCTCGATCGGGCCCATATTCCTGGCTTTTATCGCTTTGACTTTTATCGCTTCATTCTGGTTATTGAGCTCTCGTTGGGAAAAGTTCAAATCCCGACAGGTATTAACTTCCTTCTTTTCCAAAGAAGCCTTGATCCTGATCACCATCATCCTGTTCCTGGGAATGTTGGTGACTACGTTCTGGGGAGTGATTTTCCCGAATATTTCTGAGCTGGTAACTGGGCAGAAGGTTACAGTAGGCCCGCCGTTTTATGAGCGCGTGGCGGGGCCTATCCTGGGTGGGGTCTTGGTGATCATGGTGATCTGTCCCCTGGCAGTTTGGAGCTTCGTTTCCTTCAAGCACCTGGGGAAATTGTTGTGGAAGCCATTTATTGTCTCTCTCCTTGGTGTCCTGTTGCCGATATACGGAGGTTTAACAAAAGTGCCAGCTGTGATCGCCTTCTGGCTGGTTGCCTTTGTCCTGGCTGTAAACGGGTTCGAGTTTATCCGGCGGACTCGTTTGCGTAGAAGATCTCAATCTGAATCTTTATTTCAAACGATTTCCGGAGTGTTCCAGCGGAATAAGCGATCCTACAGTGCCATGATCATCCATGTGGGGATGGTTTTTATGGCGCTGGGCATTATTGGGATTGAGTTCTTTCAAACAGAAACTCAAGGGACGATTGCGGAAGGGCAGGAACTCCAGCTGGCTTCGTACACCATGGAATACGAACAGCTCGATATTTTTAATACATCTGATGACCGGAATGTCGCCCGCGCAGTCATACTGGTCAAGAAAGATGGCCAGGTGATTGATGAGATCTACCCCCGCCGGGATTTCTATTATGATTCCAACCAGCAGGTTACCATTCCCGGCGTGCGCAGTACCCTGGTGGACGATTTCTATACCATCTTGGTGGATTGGAAAGCTGTCACATCAGAAGGGGCGACATTTAAGGTCTATCATAACCCTCTGGTAAAATGGCTTTGGATTGGCGCCTGGACCATTATCCTGGGGGTGGTGGTTACCAGTTTGCCTGACAACAGATCCACTAGGGCTGGTTCAAGAACGCGAGGTCGCGATGGTCACCGAAATTAAAAAAACCTCCTGGGTAGCAGCCTTATCTATCCTCCTTGTGGTTTGTTTGATACCCGCAGCTGTGTACGCGCAGGGCTCTGGACCAAGCGATGATGAGGTAAACGCGGTTGCTAAACAGCTTTACTGTCCTGTTTGTGAAAATATCCCGCTGGATGCCTGTGGGACAACAGCCTGCGAACAATGGCGGGGAGTGATCAGGGACAGGTTGGCAGAGGGTTGGAGCGAGGATCAAATTAAGGAATATTTTGTTGCCCAATACGGGGACCGCGTTTTGGCTGAACCTCCCCGGGAGGGTTTTAACTGGGTCGTGTACATAGTGCCTATGGTTATCTTTGTGGGCGGTGGTGTTTTGTTTATCACTGGCATTAAGAGGTGGCGGGATTCCGGGCAGGATAGAACGCTTCGGCGGGGAGGAAAGAAAGTCCCGGAACCTGATAAACTATCCGACGATGATATCAAGCGGGTAGAAGAGGAATTGCTGAAAAGGTCAAAGGGTTAATATGAAAAAAATATTGCTCTGGGGTGGACTGGGATTGTTATTGCTGTTCCTGACCATTGGTCTGATCAGATCGCAAAAAGGACAGGTAAGTGTGGGAGAAATTGCTCCCGATTTCGAATTAATCTCTTTTGCTGGAGAATCCTATCAATTGTCGGAATATCGCGGCAGTGTCGTGGTGCTTAATTTCTGGGCTTCCTGGTGTGATACCTGTAAACCGGAGGCGAAAGATCTGGAAGCTGCCTACCAGTATTATCGATCACGGGGGGATGTAATCTTTCTCGGTGTTGATTATGTCGACACAGAACCTGAAGCATTAGGGTACCTGGAAGAGTTCGGGGTTACTTATCCGAACGGACCTGATCTGCGAACCGAGATCTCTCAAGCTTACCGGGTGGGGGGAGTACCGGAAACGTTTATCATCGATCAGGATGGGCTTATTGCTCATGTCCAGATAGGGCCTTTTCGATCTCTTGAGGACATTTTATTAAGAATAGATCCTTTGTTGGATTAACCAGGCGCAGGTGAAAATATGGAACCAGGCTCTTTATTAATCGTAATATTCCTGTTTTTTTTGTCGGGATTATTCGTCTTGCGGCCTTTTCTGGTGCACACAGCTAATTGGGGAAGGGCAGGAAGGACCATGCGGGATTCCTTGGTTGCAGAAAGGGAACGCCTTTTGCATGCAATTGAGGAGATCGATCTGGAGTATGAATTAAAGAAAATTTCCTCTGAGGAACACACAAGGAACCGGGATATTTTATTATCTGATGCTGCCAGGGTTTTGAAAGAACTGGATAGTTTGCCGAAATCAAGTTCCGCAAAAAAGAAGAAGACAGCTCCTGTCCAGGATGAGGATCATCTGGAAAGAATGATCGCTGACCGCCGGAAGCAGTTAAAAGGCGAAATGTCTCTGACTTGTTCCCACTGTGGCGAATCCGTAGAAGAAGGTGCCCAATATTGCAGTCATTGTGGAGGAGCATTGTGAGAAAATCAAAGTACCTGGCAAGAACGTGGTTTGGTTCAATAATTTTGATCAGTTTTTTCATTTCCGGTTGCAGTTCGCTTCAAATTGACGTCACACCCCCGCCGGCGGATACACAGGCTGAACAAATTCCTGCAACGCCCCGGCCTACTCGGACTCCTGCCCCGGAAGTTTCCCAATCAGCAGCTACTTTGTCTCCCGATGAATTGGGTAGTGACGTGATCGTCGTGACCGTGGTAGATCAAACTGGCGGCGTGTTGCTGGAGCAGGGCTTGGAAGTCGAGCTTGCAGGTTACGAGGAATATGAATTGGTTTACGAGGACGCAGAAGTCCTGACCTCGGATGCCCGGGTGATCTTTGAGGATGCCCCTTTTTCGGAAGGCAGGGTTTACTTTGCGTCAGTCTCATACGGGGGTGCGATCTACCGATCCGAGATTGTCGAATTGGGCGCTGACACAACTTTTCTGGAATTAACTATCCGGATTTATGAGACGACAACCAGCGATGAGAGCCTGGTGATTGACCGGGTCCATCTTCTGGCTGATTTTCCTTCTCCGGATTATGTCCAATTCGTAGAAATCTACATCGTGTCCAACCTGGGCGATGCCACAGTTGTGTCTGCAAATCCGGGAGAAGCAACAATATCCTTCCCCCTACCTGCTGATGCTGAGTCTGTGGAGTTTGAGGACGGTGCTTTAGGGCAGCGATACCTGCAAACCGAGGATGGATTTGGAGATACAGTAGGTATCCCTCCGGGTTCGGGAGTATACCAAGTTCTGGTTTACTACCAACTGCCCGTGCGGCGAAACAGATTAGATTTTTCCCAGGACATGCGTTATCCTGTCCAGGCTGTAATTGCGATGGTTCCAGCGGGAGAGGCTGTTCTGAAAGGATCGACCCTGGAAGATCGCGGGATCCAGGCTATTCCTGATGGCTCTGTTCAGATGTATGCTGGTGCTGCGATGGAGCGGGGAGACTCTCTTGAATTCCGGTTATCCATTGAATCCAGTTCAAATACCCTGCCAACCGACGGGTCAGGTTTTCTATCCCAGGGTGTACTTATCGGCGCCGGTGTGCTGGGAGCTGTGGTCTTTGTAATTGGGGGTTGGCTGTTTCTCCGTCAGCGCCGGGAAAACCTGGAGCTGGATGG
>DRBO01000161.1 GCA_011039385.1 Chloroflexota bacterium
CCAAAAAGAAGCTGATCAGGACCAAAAATATGATGATTTTAAAATTTCGGGCAGCGTTCATATCCCTAGATTATAAACGCTTCCAGCCTCTTCGCGGAAGGAAATCTTGTTTTGATTAATTTCCCATTATAATTGAATAAGGTTTCCCGGAGACGGGACACCATGGAGCTGAAAGAGCAGGCAGCAGGATGGTGATATATGGTGGATCCTCAATTGTTAAAGACCTTAAAAGAAGAAAACGCAGATTTGAAACTTGATTTATCCCAATCCAGGGATCAGAATAGACGTCTTTGGAAAGTGATCAAGGACCTCAACGAGCTGGAATGTAACCTGCATAATTTTTCTACATCGACTGATCTCTTGGAAATGGTCATGAACATTCTCTCCATTGCCCTGGGGGCGGTAGGGTCCGAGAATGGATCCATTCTGCTGCTGGATGAAGAGAGTGACGAGCTGGTTTTTGTGGCTGTTGTTGGCGCTCGGAAGGAAGAGTTGACAGATTTCAGGATTCCCGCGGATACTGGCGTAGCCGGTTGGGTGAACAAAACCCGCAGGTCCGCTCTGGTTCCCGATGTCAGGAAAGATGACCGCTGGATTTCAGCGGTGGATCAATCCATCGGTTTCCATACCCGGAGCCTGATGGCAGTGCCACTCGTCTTGGGTGATAGGGTTCTGGGTGTAATGGAAGTTGTCAATGCGCTGCCAGAAGACCACTTTAATGATAAGGATCTGGCGCTGATCCAGCTTGTGGCCCGACTGGCATCTTTTGTTTTTGGCTGCGCTGAAGAGGCGCTTAATAAAAACCCCAACCCCTTTGCAAGAGCAAATTCTGCCTGATCAAGATCCTGATCCTTTCAATTTCTGACTGGAAAGGCATTTGCTTCCCAGGAGGGGGCTTGACAGATTGATTATTTTATTCATAATAAGAAGATAATTACATACACTGAAATCGCAGAAGGAGATAAGTACCCTGGAAGTCGCTGACAGGGAAAACGGGACAGGGACTGAAATCCCGTTGCAGGCTGACAACCAGGAGAAGTTCACTCCCGAGAGCTCAGGGGAAAGGGAAACCGAGTAGTTTGAGCCGTAACCTCGACGTTACCCGGGGAAACAATCGCATTCTCAATACGAATGCTGTTGGGTTATAGTGAGCCTGAAAATGGCTAATTTGGGTGGTACCGCGGGTAATCCCGTCCCTTGCTGGGGCGGTTTTTTTTTAAATGTAATGAGTTTTTGCCTGCTTGTACATTCAGAATAGATCAGGAGGACCAATGCAGGAAAAATTGGAAAAAAATAAACAGGAAGCGCTGGATGCGCTTGATAAGATCGAGGACCAAGATGCCCTGGATAGATGGCAATCCCAGTATCTGGGCCGCAATTCTGTCGTGATGGAGGCATTTAAAAGTTTAGGAACCCTTTCCAAGGAGGAAAGGCCGCTGGTCGGTAAAGCAGCCAATCAGGTCAAGGTCGCCCTGGAATCTGCTTCCCGAGAAAAAGAAACCCAACTTGAGGAACAACGCATCACAGAGTCGTTGGCCAGTGAGAGAATAGACGTAACTCTGCCCGGCAGGCGGACAGTCAGTGGGAATATACATCCCACTAACAGGACCTTGCGGGAAATTTACCGGATCTTTGGGGATATGGGTTTCCGGATTTATCGGTCCCGGGAAGTAGAAACCGATCTGGTCAATTTCCAGATGCTAAATTTCCCCCCCCATCATCCTGCTCGGGATATGCAGGATACTTTTTTCATTAAATCTGAGGGTGATAGGGCGGATAATCCCCTGATGTTGCGGACCCATACTTCTCCCGGTCAGATCCATGCCATGCAGGAGCATACCAGCAAATACCCGGACGATCCACCTCCCATCCGGATCATCCTTCCGGGAATGTGCTACCGTTACGAACAGATCACTTCCCGCTCTGAGGTCCAGTTCAACCAGGTGGAAGGCCTGGCGGTTGGCAAGAGCATCACTTTCCAGGATCTCAAAGGCACTTTAAGCAACTTCGCCCGCCGGATGTTCGGCCAGTCTGCCAAGACACGCTTCAGGGCTTCGCATTTCCCATTCACGGAACCCAGTGCGGAGATGGATGTGGGCTGTTTTCTGTGTGGGGGCAAGGGCTGTTCAGTTTGCAAGGGGGCGGGCTGGCTGGAGATCCTGGGCTGCGGGATGGTACATCCCACCGTGTTAATCAATGGCGGTTTTGACCCCGAGGTTTATTCCGGGTTTGCGTTTGGTATGGGACCTGAACGTATTACTATGATGCGCCACCATATTGAAGATATCCGTTATTTCTGGGCCAATGACCTGCGTTTTCTGGAACAGTTCTAATTTCTCCTGAAACCTGTTCGGAAATAATGAGTATAAAGGAAATTGATAATGAAAGTACCCATTTCATGGTTGAAAGAATATGTTGAAATTAACCTGCCTGTTGAGGAGCTGGCCCATAGACTGACCCTGGCCGGATTGGAGGTTGAGGAGATCCGTTACGTTGGGCTGCCGCTCCCCGCAGATGGTAATCAGGAAACGAAAATTTCTGGATTTGCCTGGGGCAGGGATGAAATTGTGGTCGGGGAGGTTCGGGAAGTGATGCCCCATCCCGATGCGGACCGTCTGGTATTGTGCCGCCTGGATGATGGGAAGCAAGAGCATACCGTATTGACGGGTGCGTCCAATCTCTTTCCCTATCTGGGCAAAGGAGAGCTGGACCCGCCATTGAAGGTGGCCTATGCGAGGGAGGGGGCTACTATAATTGACGCTTATAGTGAAGAAGACCCCGCGGCACTCACTACCCTCAAGCGCAAAAAGATTCGCGGTGTAGAATCCTACTCGATGGCCTGTTCAGAGCGTGAGTTGGGTATTTCCGAGGAGCATGAAGGGATCATATTGCTGGATGCGGATGCCCAAACCGGGATGCCCCTGGCTGATTACATGGGGGATGCTGTCTTGGATATCGCCATCACGCCCAATATAGCCCGGGCGGCGAGCATCCTGGGCGTTGCCAGGGAAGTCGCGGCCATCACGGATGCAAAATTGCGAACCCCTGATCTGGAACCGGTAATGGAAGGAAATTCGATCGAGGGCAAAGCCGTTATCGAAATCACCAATCCTGAGGATAATCCCCGCTTTGTTTTGGGCTTGATTGAGAATGTGAAAATCCAGCCCAGCCCTTATCTGGTTCAACTGCGGCTGAAATTGGCAGGATTGCGCCCCATAGATGGTCTGGTGGACGCTACGAATTACACTATGCTGGAAATAGGAGAACCTCTGCATGCCTTTGATTATGATGTCCTGGTCAAGCGAGCAGGAGGCCAGGTTCCTAAGATCATAACCCGCCGGGCGGAACAGGGAGAAACCCTGACCACACTTGATGATGTGGAGAGAAAATTAGATGATTTCACGGTCCTTGTCACGGATAAGGCAGGTCCGCTTTCACTGGCCGGCGTGATGGGAGGTGCGGATTCGGAAGTCACATCAGATACAGTGAACGTGCTCCTGGAAGGCGCTTCCTGGAATTATGTGAATATCCGCAGAACAGTCTCTGCCCAGGCTTTGCCTTCTGAAGCTGCCTATCGCTTCGAGCGGGGAGTTCATCCGGAGCTAGCCCCCCAGGGTGTGCTGCGCTGTTTGGAGTGGATGAGAAAATGGACCGGTGGCACAGTTGCCAAAGGCCTGGTGGATGAATACCCCCATCCCTTTGAAGATGTTGTGGTTGAACTCACTCCTGGTGACGTGAAACGCTGGTTGGGAATCACTCTCACCACGGAAGAGATCGCGGACCTGCTGAAGAAGCTGGATTTTGGTGTGGAAATCAAACAGGATCTGCTGGTCGTGAATACACCCCCTCACCGGCTGGACATTGGAGAAGGCATGGTGGGGAAAGCTGACCTGATGGAAGAAATTGCCCGAATTTATGGTTATGACCGGATCCCGGAATCCTACCTGGCTGAAGGTTTGCCCGTGCAAGCGGGAAATCGCGAGTTGGATCTGGAGGAGAAGATCCGTGATAGCCTTGCCGGGCTGGGTTTGCAGGAAATCGTTACCTATCGCATGACTTCCCCGGCGCAGGAACTCAGAGCCCGACCTCCGCAGGAAAAAGCGCCGGAAATCGATTATGTGGAACTATCCAATCCTATCAGCGCAGAAAAAACTGTCCTGCGCCGCGATTTACTGGCCAGTATGCTGGAAGTTGTTGAGAAGAATTTCCGCAATCGGGACAGGATCGCCCTGTTTGAGATCGGCCCAGTATTTGTCCCCTCAGAGAAAGGACAGGAGATCCAGGAAATCACAACCCTTGGAATCTGTTTAAGTGGAAAACGGAATTTGCCTTCCTGGCAGTCAACCGATCGGGAGATAATGGGTTTTTATGATCTCAAAGGATTGGTGGAGGAACTGGTTTCCATTCTTCATATTTCTGGTGTGAAGTACCTTCCTGAAAGCGCTCCGGGTTTCCATCCGGGGAAATCCGCCAGGATTGAAGCGGATGGAAACCTGCTGGGTTATCTGGGTGAAGTTCACCCCCAGGTGGTAGGGAATTACGGACTGCCAGACCGGCCGCTGCCTGCTGCCCTCCTGGATGTCGCATCCCTGCTGGCGGGTGTCAATGAACTCTACGAAGTCACTCCGGTCCATGATCAACCTCCGGTTTTGGAAGACCTGGCCCTGGTGGTCGATGAGGAAGTCCCGGCAGGTGATGTTGAGTCTCTGGTCCGGCAAACGGGGGGAAAAACCCTGCGCGAAGTCAGACTTTTTGACGTTTACCGCGGAGAGCAACTCGGGGAAGGGAAAAAGAGCCTGGCTTACAGCCTGGTTTACCAGCATCCTGAAAAGACACTGACCGACAAGGAAGTGCTGGCGATTCGCAATAAGATCGTCAAACGATTGGAGAAAGAAGTAGGCGCCCAGCTGCGCAGCTGGTAAAAGAGTGCCCCGGTTCCCTAATGGGATCGGGGCACTCTTTTATTTAATGGCGGAAATCGCAGATCCCATCTACGATAGGGTAGGTTTTCCCGCAAGCCGGGCATTCCAGCTGGGGGATTCCTTTAACCCGATCGGGCAGGGCTGTTCCGCAGTCAGGGCACTGAAAAAAACCTTTTCGGGGAGAGGGCGCTCCTGTCGGCTCAGCAGTACTGCGGGTGAAAATACTGGGCGTGAGCTGCCATAACTCTCCAGTCGGCTGGAGAAGGCCATCCACAGCGGCAAGTAGTCTGGCCGGGAAGATCCGTTTTATGAAGTTGATCCGGAAGTGCGACACAGACAGCTGTTTGTTCAGCTCAAATCCAGCTTCGGATAAATGCCTGCGGATCATGCGGGGGTGGAAATCAAAGTTGAGTTCCGTGAATTCGATCGCCTCCGGGGTGAACGGGCTCCACTCCTGCCTTCCAAGCCAGTAGCGCAGGATAGCTTTGAGGTTCTGTTTATTGGCGTACTCCAGGATGAATGGACTGCCGGGCTGCAGCACCCGCCGGGCCTGCTGTAAAGCTGCCAGGGGGTCCTGCATGTGGTGGAGCGTGCGGATCATCGTGCCGCCATCAAACAGCTTATCTACGAAAGGCATCCGATAAACATCGCCAGCCACGTAGGTGTAAGCCTCGCTTTCCCCCAGGTAGGCCTGGGCTTGCTGAAGCTGAGTGAGAGAATAATCCAGCAAGACCACATGTTTGTAGCCCCTGTAGCGGGGGGTGTTTCTACCGGCCCCTGCCCCGATTTCCAGCAGCAGTTCTCCCTGGTCAGGCAGGAGCCTCTTCAGGGCGATTTGTTCACAGCGGTCTTCATACTCCCTTCCGCCTTCTTCCCAGAAAGAGGTCTGGTAGTCTGAACCCTCATAATCTATTACTGGGGGGACTGGTGGTTGATTGCTCATAATGGTAAATTCCGCGATTCGTTGAGTCAGTCCCCGTTATATCCCCGGCCAACGCCCCGGTACCGGAATCCCAATTTGACCATTGTAGCCGGATCGTAAATATTGCGTCCATCAAAGAGATTGGGGGATTTCATGGCTGCCTTGATGCGAGAGAGGTCAAGCTGACGGAATTCATTCCACTCGGTGTTGACCATCAGCAGGTCACATCCTTCCGCCATTTGATAAGGGGTCTCAGTCATCTGGATGCTCGGGAGCAGTTTTGCTGCTTCCTCCATGGCGATGGGATCGAATGCTTTGACAGCCGCTCTTTCCTTGAGCAGTAATTTGGCAATCGTCACCGCTGGCGCGTCGCGCAAATCGTCCGTATTGGGTTTGAAAGTCAGGCCCAGCAGGCCAATGGTTTTTCCGGAGAGGTCTTCGCTTTCCAGCATGGATTTAACCTGTTCAACGGCCATCACGCGGCGGTCAGCGTTTATGTCCATCACAGAATGCAGCAGCTGGGGGTGACGACCGCTTTTTTCCGCCATATAGGTCAGCGCTTGAACGTCTTTGGGGAAACAGGATCCACCATAGCCGATTCCGGCATTAAGAAAAGCTGGACCAATCCGAGAATCAAATCCCATCCCGTTAGAAACTTCCATCACATCCGCGCCCAGGTCTTCACAGATATTGGCAATTTCATTAATAAAGGAAATTTTTGTCGCTAGAAAGGCGTTAGAAGCGTATTTGATCATTTCCGCCGTGCGCAGATCCGTGACAACGATTGGCGCCCGTAATGGCAGGTGGAGCTGGGCTACTTTATCTGCGGCTTCTGCGTCCAGGGACCCCACCACGATGCGGTGCGGTTCCATAAAATCGCCAATAGCTGATCCTTCCCGCAGGAACTCGGGACAAGATACAACCGAAAAGTCACCCGCATCAGGATTCTGCTCCCGGACGATATCAGCAACCCAGTCCCCGGTTCCCACCGGGACGGTGGATTTATTGATGATGATCAATCCCTCATGGATGTGATCAGCGATCGAGCGTGCGGCAGCTGCGACATACTGCAGATCAGCCTCCCCATCCACACCGGAAGGGGTACCAACAGCGATGAAAACGAACTCAGCATCTTTCAGGCCTTCCTCATAGGAGGTGGTGAAAGAGATGCGATTGGCCTGGACATTGCGATCAATGAGCTCTTTTAATCCTGGTTCATAGATGGGCATTACTCCCTGTTTCAATCCAGCGATTTTGCTCTCATCGATATCCAGGCCCACAACTTTGTTGCCCAGGTCTGCAAAACAGGCGGCAGTGATGATCCCGACATAGCCAACGCCTACGACACAGATGTTTTTCATGAAAGGTTCCTTCCTAAGCTGTGAGGAGAGGTATGTTATTTGAGCCAAATCTTACCACAACCAGTATGGTTTGTGAGGAATTCAGGGAGGACTGAGAGCTGGTTTTTCCTCAAGGAACAGGATTGTAAATTGGAGTGGGGAACGGATAGCCTTCTCCCTTCCAGATAATATATAATATGATTGCTGTAGTGTTAGGAATAATTACAAGGAGTTGATCATGTCTGGTCCCAGAGAAGTGCGCGCGCCGCGTGGTGAAAAACTTACCTGCAAAAATTGGATCATCGAGGCTGCTTACCGGATGATTCAGAATAACCTTGATCCTGAGGTCGCCGGCGATCCGGACCGCTTGATCGTTTATGGCGGCAGCGGCAGGGCAGCCAGGAATTGGGAATCATTTGATGCCATCCTGGAGAGCTTGAAAAATCTAGAAGAAGATGAAACTCTGCTGGTACAGTCCGGAAAACCAGTCGCGGTATTCCGATCGCACTTGGATGCGCCCCGGGTGTTGATTGCGAATTCAAATCTGGTCCCATTCTGGGCAACCCAGGAGCATTTCGATGACCTGGTCTCCCGGGGATTGATGATGTATGGGCAGATGACCGCAGGGTCATGGATTTATATTGGCACCCAGGGAATCCTCCAGGGCACTTACGAAACATTAGGTTCCCTGGCCGAACAACAAGGCTGGCCTTCGTTGAAAGGGAAATTTGTGTTGACTGCCGGGTTGGGCGAAATGAGCGGGGCCCAACCGTTGGCTATCACCATGAACGAGGGTGTGGGTTTGATCGTGGAGGTGGACCCGGCTCATGCCCAGCGAAAGCTGGCCATAGGGTACGTGGATGAAGTGCTGGATGACCTGGATCTTGCGCTAGAGAGGGTGATCGAATATAAAGAAGCGGGCAAGGCCATCTCGATCGGCCTGATAGGCAACGCAGCTGAAATCTTCCCTGAACTGGTTGAACGGGGCGTGATCCCGGACGTGGTGACTGACCAAACCTCGGCCCATGATCCGCTTGATTATGTGCCGGAAGGTCTGAGTATGGAAGAAGCCGCTGCCTTGCGGGAGTCCGATCCCAACCAGTATCGACAGCGATCGCTGGCTTCCATGGTCAACCATGTCCGCGCCATGCTGGATATGCAGCAGGGTGGGGCGGTGGTCTTTGATTACGGCAATAATATCCGTCAGCAAGCCTATAATCAGGGGCTGAAGAACGCATTTGATTTCCCGGGTTTTGTGCCTGCCTATATCCGCCCCCTGTTCTGCGAGGGCAAAGGACCGTTCCGCTGGGTAGCGCTCTCTGGTGATCCACAAGATATCTACCGGACAGATGAGTTGATTCTTGAGCTGTTCCCGGAGGATCAGCATCTGAAGCGATGGATTAAAATGGCCCGAGAGAGAGTGCCCTTCCAGGGACTGCCTTCCCGGATATGCTGGTTGGGGTATGGAGAACGTGCCAAGGCTGGCTTGGCTTTCAACCAGCTGGTAGCAGATGGTGAGGTTTCAGCGCCGATAGTAATTGGCCGGGATCATCTGGATTCGGGATCCGTTGCCTCGCCCAACCGCGAGACTGAGGGCATGCGCGATGGAACGGATGCTGTCAGCGACTGGCCGATCTTGAATGCCCTCATTAATGCGGTGGGCGGCGCTAGCTGGGTGTCTTTTCACCATGGAGGAGGCGTGGGGATTGGCTACAGCCAGCACGCAGGACAGGTAATTGTGGCCGACGGCACAGAGTCAGCTGCCAGGCGGCTGGAACGAGTGTTAACCACGGATCCTGGACTGGGAATTGCCCGTCACGCGGATGCTGGATACGATCTGGCCATTGAGGCCGCGAAAAAGCACGGTCTGAAGATCCCCATGCTCAAGTAGAACATGGTTTTATTGGATTGCAGCGCAGGAAAGAAAAAGGCACGGGTATTTATGAATAAGATCGGTATACTGACAAGCGGCGGGGATGCCCCGGGAATGAACGCGGCATTGCGCTCGGCAGTGCGGGTAGCCCTGGATCTCGGGATTGAAATATACGGGATTCGAGAAGGTTACCGCGGCATGGTCAGAGGGGGGGAGATGATCCAACCCCTGACCTGGGAGTCGGTCGGCGGCATCCTGCAGCGCGGGGGCACAATTATCGGTACGGCCCGTTGTGATGAGTTCAGGACCCGGCAGGGCCGGGTTAAGGCAGCCAAAAACCTGGTCGAATATGGGATTGATAGCTTAATTATCATCGGGGGAGATGGGAGCCTGACAGGCGCGTCGGTTTTTCGGGCTGAATGGTCTTCCCTGCTTGAGGAATTAATCGCGTCCAAAGAAATCCCCTCTGACAGCGCCGAAACCCATCCCCACCTGCTCTTGGTGGGCCTGCCGGGTTCGATTGATAATGACATGTATGGCACAGATATGACCATTGGTGCCGATACCGCCCTGCGCCGGATCACGGACGCGGTCGATATCATTACCAGCACAGCATCCAGCCATCAACGCAGTTTTGTGGTGGAGGTGATGGGCAGGAAGTGTGGTTACCTGGCGATGATGGGGGCCCTGGCATCTGGGGCGGATTGGCTCTTTATTCCGGAAATCCCCCCCCATCCTGATACCTGGCGAGATGAAATGTGCGCGGCACTCAAAGCAGGCCGCGAAGCAGGGCGGCGGGATTCGATTGTCATAGTCGCTGAAGGCGCTCTGGATCAGAAAGGAAATCCCATTACCTGCCAGGAAGTCAAAGAGACCCTCGAGGATAAGTTGGGAGAAGACACGCGGGTAACGGTCTTAGGACATTACCAGAGGGGAGGGTCTCCGACCGCGTTTGACCGCAACCTGGGCACCTTGTTGGGGCATGCGGCGGTGAAAACGCTGCTGAAAGTGAGACCGGAGGACCCTCCTCAATTCATCGGCATGCGCGGCAATCGGGTGGTAAGTTCTTCTTTGTTGGAGTGTGTTGAGTTGACCCGCCAGATCGCTGCCAGCGCAGAACAAAACAGGTTTGATAAGATCCTTGAACTGCGGGGCCCGGGGTTTAAACTCACCTATGATATTCTTCAAACGTTGCTTCAATCTGGCCCGAAGACCAGCCAGAGAAAGGGGAACGGCTACCGGATCGCAGTGATGCATTCCGGTGCGCCAGCGCCAGGTATGAATACCGTCCTGCGGACCGCTGTACGCTGGGGTGCGAACCGCGGCCTGACCATGCTGGGAGTTCAGAACGGGTTTCCGGGCTTGATTCAGGGGGATATTCGGGAGCTGACCTGGATGGATGTGGGTGGCCTGGCAAGTTTGGGTGGAGCAGAAATTGGCACAAACCGTTATGTCCCCTCAAACGGGGATTATTATTCCATAGCCAGAAGCATCGAGGAGCATAAGATTGATGCCCTGCTGGTGGTTGGCGGAGAAGCCGGATACGATGGTGTATTCGAAATTTTCAGCCGTCAGAAAGAGTTTCCCAATTTCCAGATCCCGATCGTATGCCTACCTGCAACCATTGACAATGACCGCCCGGGCTCGGAGTTAAGCATCGGATCCGACACGGCGCTTAACAGCATCGTCTGGGCTGTTGACCAGATCAAACAATCCGCGGTTGCATCCCGGCGCTGTTTTGTGGTTGAGACTATGGGGCGTCACTGCGGCTACCTTGCCTTGATGGGAGGATTAGCCACAGGCGCGGAAAGAGTTTATATCCATGAAGAGGGAATTACGCTCAAAGACCTCCAGGATGATGTTGACCACCTGGTAACGGGCTTCAGGGAGGGAAAACGTCTGGGGCTGATGATCCGCAATGAAAGTGCCCACCCGGTCTATACGACTGATTTTATGGTCCGCCTTTTCGAAGTTGAAGGTAAAGACCTCTTTGATGTCCGCCAAGCGATCCTGGGCCATCTGCAGCAGGGCGGCAATCCCTCACCCTTTGATCGCATCCAGGGCACACGCCTGGCAGTCCAGAGTATCGATTTTCTGGTCGATAAATTGGAGAGCGGAGACTATCAGCATGCCTTTATCGGTCTGGAGGGGGGAAAAATCCGATTTACAGGTATGGAAGATTACACCCGTCTGGAAGATCGGGATTATGGCAGACCCAAGCAGCAGTGGTGGATGGATCTCCGTCCTATTGCCCATATCCTGGCTCAGCCAGGTCCCGGCAAGTGGAAGTAAGGCAAGGCTCCGATTACCAGGACAGGGATGTGAAAGCTCAGCCCTGTGTTCTTTTTTAAATTCTATCGCGTCAGGCGCTTAGAAGAGGTACTTTTCCACCTGGACGTTCTCCCTTCCCAGCATGTCGCGGAGCTGTTTAATGAGGGCTTTACTGACCTTAGTGGATGCGTTGGGAAATTCCAGTAAATGTGCCTGGTCATTTTCGATGATCTGGAAAGCAAAGCGGTCTTTTCCAGGGTAGCTGATCAGGATGCCGTAGACCTGCCGCAGCCTGAGTTTGTCACGCATGGTATCCCCCCGGTTCTTCAAGATCACCGTAAGCAAATAGGTGGAATCCTCATCAAGGGTGATATTGCCTACCCTGTTCGGCGTCGCCGGGATGTCGGGAACCGGCGCGGGTTCAATATTCTCAGGGGCAGGGATTTCTGATTGGGCTTCTGGTGTTATTTCTGGCTGGCTTGGCAGTTCGCTGTCCTGAGGGGTTGGCGGCAGCGTCTCCAGTGGTGGATTGGATTCATTTGCCGCAGGAATGAATCCTGACGGTTCTTCAAACGGAGGAGGAACTTCCAGGCTGGGCCCATTTCCCTCTGTTGCAGGTTGGGCAACATCCCCCGCAGGTAGTGTCTCAAGAGTCAGAACTGGTTCAGGATGAGGAGCTGCGGGGAGCGGTTCAACCTGGTGGATACTGGTGGATACCTGGTCTACCAGCACTTTGGTGTCACCCCCGTTGGTGTCGGCTTTTCCCCGCACGTAGATGATCTCGTCAAAACGCACCAGTTCCGCATACTTCTTCCAGGTGTTTGGAAAAAGGACCAGGTCAATCGTGCCCTGGATATCTTCGATGGTCGCAAATGCCATGGCCTTGCCGTTCTTGGTTTGATGCTGGCGGATCTTGGTAACTATACCTGCAACATAGACCCGTTCATGAGGTTTGGCTTCGCTTAGATCCTGGGCAAAATGGCTGATGTGGTCTTTAAGGCTGTTCATCACCGTGCTCAGAGGGTGATCGGATACATATAAACCGATCAACTCCCTTTCCCAATCCAACATTGCCCGGCGGTTGATGGCCGTTCTCGCTTCAGGAAGTTTGATGACTTCAGTCAATCCAGTGGCGTCACCGAACATGGATATCTGACCTGCGTCCGCGGCCTGGAAATTGGAGGAGCTGATAGCTAAGATGCGGTCCATGGCTTCCAGGAGGGCAGGCCGGTTGCCAAAATCATCCAGCGCCCCTACCTGGATAAGAGACTCGAGGGCTCTTTTCCCAACTTTTCTCAAATCCACCCGTCGGAGGAAATCGTTGACATCCTGGAATTTTGTTCCTTTCCGCCCCTGAATGATCTCCTCAACGGGGCCTTCCCCCACATTCTTCACAGCCCCCAGCCCAAAGCGGATGCAGTTTTCCCCGGATGGGTTTTCCTCGATGGTAAATCCCCAACAGCTGTAGTTGACATTAGGGGGCAGCACTTCAATGCCCATCTGGCGGCATTCCGAGGCATAAAGGGTCACCTTGTCAGTATTGTTTTGGTAGACCGTGAGCAGCGCAGTCATATATTCAACGGGATAATGGGTCTTGAGGTACGCTGTCTGGACGGAGATCAGTCCATAATCCGCTGCGTGGGCCTTGTTGAATCCGTACCGGGCGAATTTTTCCCAGTCTGTGAAGATATCTTCAGCGGTCTGGCGGTCAATACCGCGTTCGACAGCGCCGTTGATGAATTTCTTCTTGTGTCTTTTGAGCTCTTCAGCTTTCTTTTTGGCAACAGCCTTGCGAAGACTATCGGACTCAGCGGGGGTGTAGCCGGCTATGGCCACAGCGCTGTGCATGATCTGTTCCTGGTAGACAGGAATTCCGAAGGTTTCCTCGTAGATGGGTATCAGGTCTTCATGGCGGTAGCTGATCTCCTGCCGGTTGTGCATGCGGTCAATATAATCTGGAATGAAGTCCATCGGGCCGGGCCGATAGAGAGCCACCATGGCAATCACATGTTCCAGCCGTTTGGGTTTCATCTCTTTCAGATAGCGCCGCATTCCGGAGCTTTCCACCTGGAAAAGCCCAATCGTCTCCCCCCTGCCAATCAGATCGAATGTTTCCGGGTCATCAATGGGGATGTTGTTGAGGGTGAGCTTCACCCCGTGGCGCTTTTCAATCAACTCGCTGGCGAGGGCCATAATAGTCAATGTGGATAAACCCAGGAAGTCGATCTTCAATAAGCCCAGCTTGTCGACCACGGACATCTCAAATTGGGTGACGGTGTTGATTGGGCTGTCGCCAATATTGCCGGTAGGCCTGTGGAGCGGGGTATATTCTTCAACCGGTCGGTCTGTGACTACTACACCGGCGGCGTGGGTGCCGGCGTTTCGGACAGTGCCTTCCATTCCCTTGGCTGTATCGATCAGCTTCTGCAGATAAGGCGCATCATTATATAGCTGCTTAAATTCCGGAGATTTTTCCAGGGCCTCCTCAATACTCATCGGGGGCAGGTTGGGGATGGCTTTGGCAACCCGGTCGACTTCCTGAAGTGGGATATCCATGACTCGCCCCACATCCCGAATAGCAGCCCGGGCTTTCATGGTGCCAAAAGTGATGATCTGGGCTACTTTGTCGTGGCCGTACTTTTCAGCACAGTAGTGCATCATCTCTGCCCTGCGGTCATCCGGGAAATCCAAATCGATATCCGGCATGGAGATCCTGCCCGGATTCAAGAAGCGCTCAAATATCAGGTGGTGCTGCAGCGGATCGATAGGGGTGATCTCGAGGCTGTAAGAAACAATTGATCCCGCCGCGGAACCACGGGCGTTATACCAGATCCCGTTGCGCTGGGCGTATTGAATCAGGTCCCAGACGATCAGGAAATAGGTATCAAATCCCATGGTGTGGATGATGTCCAGTTCATAATCGAGGCGTTCTTTGATCTCTGGTTCATCTGCGCGAGCCTGGTAGCGTTTCCTCAGACCGGCTTCACACAATTCCCTCAAATAGGAGGCAGCGGTTTTTCCCTCCGGAACAGGGAAGTTAGGCAGGTGGTATTCCTTGAAACTGAGGTCAATGTTGCAGCGTTCCGCGATCCAAAGGGTATTTTCGATCGCACCCGGCACCTCGGAGAAGATCGATTTCATCTCCTGGGGGGATCGGAGGTAGTAGGTAGAATCGGTCATCCTCATGCGATTGGGATCGCTGAGGATTTTCCCGGTCTGGATGGCCAGGAGCACATCCTGGAGCTCGGCGTCTGAGGGATTAACATAATGCACATCGTTGGTGGCGATGTACCTGGCGTTATAGTGGGGGCCGATTTCAATCAGGGCTTTGTTGATAGCCAGCAGTTCGGGAATGTCGTGTTCCTGGAGTTCAAAGAAGAAGTTATCAGGACCAAAGACCTCGTAATACCAGTCTATTTTCTTTTTGGCAGCATCCAGATTTCCTTGGTTAATCGCGCGGGGGATTTCCGCGGCCATACAACCCGAGGTGGCGATAATGCCTTCAGAATGAGCTGCCAGGAAGTCATGGTCTATCCGGGGGAAGTAATAAAATCCTTCCAGCTGAGCCGCGGAAGATATTTTCAGCAGGTTTTGATAGCCAGTTTGATTCTCTGCCAGCAGCAGCAAGTGGGAGGATCGTTTATCAAATTGAGGATCGCGGTCTTTCATGCTCCGGGCTGCCAGATACCCTTCCACGCCGATGATGGGGTTTATTCCTATATCCTTGGCGGCATGGTAAAAATCCACCACTCCAAACATGGTGCCGTGATCAGTGATGGCCAGGGCGGGCATCTCCAGATCCTTGGCGCGCTGGACCAGTTTTTTAATATTGCTGAATCCATCGAGGATGGAATATTCAGTGTGTACGTGGAGGTGTGCAAAAGACATAGGCAGTACGGTTAAATGAGTAATCTGAATAGGCTAATCCTATTATACGCTTGAAAAGCCTGATTTCATCCCCGGGGGGAGGGAATATTGCACCATTAACCTTAAAATTTTTAAGCGGAAGGGCACCCGGATGGGGCAGAAGGCCTGGGTTTATTGAGTATGAGATTATCCCAAATATGCCGTTAATTGGTGAGAGTCGGGTGCGCCATACCCGACTCTCTCTAAGGAGGAGAAGAAGAGAAATGTTCCTTCTGATAATAGTGTAGCATTCCCGATAGCTTCTTGCTTGACGGTTACCTGACGCTTTCCCTACGCTTTCCCTACGCTCCGTGAGTGGTTTTCAAGGATGGTATACTAAAAAAATGACCAAGGTTATACAGGGAGCGGGTACGATCTATCTGGATGTGAATGAGGCTGGTTTTTTGGGAAAAATCGGCCTGGCGGTATCTCTGGATGGTTTGCTGCGGGTTCGGATGTTCGTGAAGGGGGAAAAGGAATTTCTGACCTTGAATCAAGCTTATCAGGAAGGGGTGTATGTTTTTGACTCCCAGAGGACCCGACCTTTCAGGACACAAATTAACGAGTACCTCAGGCGGGAGCGAAAGGTCTTTACGCTTCCAATCGACTGGGGATGCTACACGCCTTTTCAGAAAGCAGTTTTGAAGGAAACCCTGGCCATCCCTTATGGGCAAACCCGTTCCTACGGGGAGGTGGCAGCAGCGATCGGCAAACCCAAAGCCTCCCGGGCTGTAGGCCAGGCAGAAAAAAGGAACCAGGTGCCGCTGGTGATTCCCTGCCACCGGGTCATCGGCTCAGATGGCAGCCTGACAGGGTACGGCGGATCAGAAAATATTGATCTGAAAGCCCGCTTGATCGCTTTTGAAAAGCATGGTTGATTCGAGCCGGATTGCTATTCGATCCAGATAATGGCTTGATTTTCAAGCACATTCCATGATTTCATGAATTCCCCCTGGTAAACCTGATACTCTCTGGCTCCATCGAGCACGGTGATCTTGGTTTGTGTATATCCAATAGCGATTACCGTGTGTTCATATTTAGCCACAATGGTTTCTTCGCCGTCTGATCCCGTATAGGGGACGGGGGTGCCCCGGCCAACATGGCCTACCACCCAGAGTATCACCGGCTTGCCGGCAGCGATCTCGGCTTTGAGTTCCTCCAGGGTCATGTGGCGTACATGCTTGGCTTGCAGACCGTATTCCCGCAGGCGTTGGGCGACAGGCCCTGCGTGCACACCGTAATCCTTGGGTGGGATTTGTCCCCAGCTGCCGTATACATCTCCCACAAAACCCTTCTCGGGATTATCGTGGATGGGCAGGCCGTTAAAGAAACTTTCTTCATCAAACTCTACACCAAAGTAGGCTGCCCAGTCCACTGCTGAGCGGGCTTCACAGGAAAGAGGCATGGATTGCCTGTGTCCCTTGATGTCCTCGATCAAATAGCGCTCTGGCAGGGGAGTTGGCGGCAGGCTGGTAGGGGAGGGAGAAGGTGTCGGGGTTGGGAAGGCAGGCTCCCGGGTATAGACAGGCGTGGCCGAAGGGGTTGAGGTTGCTTCCCGGGTTTGTGTGGGCAGGACCTCCTCTGTTTGGGTTGGGAGCAGGATCTCGGAAGCCAATCCTTGCTCGGGCTGTTTGTAGATGAATAAATAGACTAAAAAACCACCCAGAACCAGGAGGTTGAGGCCTACCAGCAGAGGTTCTCTGGAAAGAATGCCAAAGGGAGCTTTCATTATGGACCGGGGTTTCTCCCGGCTGGATTGATCTTTGCTGGATGATTTATCCATATTTGAATCCCGGAGAGATGGTTTACAGACAGCATGCCGGGAAAGTACCCTCATTATACTCAAAACCGCGCCCGAGTTGATTCCTGGCGAGTGTTTTTACAGCCCTGTAAGGTTGGTCTTGTACCATAGTTTAAGAATCTGTTTTACGGACGGAAAACAGGAAATCAACACTGCTCCGGGTTGTATAATAAACACAGCAGGTGAGACATGGGTTCAGCAAGGATGAAAAAGAAGGGAACGATCAGATATGAACAAGGCACGAGTTCTCAATCAGGGGTTTTGGGTTGCTGCTGCGGGAATATTCTTGGCTGCATTTTTATCCAGCTGTGGGCCAGGGCTCATTAAGGCTGACAATCCCCTCATCAAGGCAGACCCTACCGCGACCGCGACAGTCCCCCCGCCCCCAGCCACTGATCCACCTCTGCCCACAGCCACAGCGACAGAGGAAGTGAGGCCTGCTGAAATGATCCGAATCACGATTGTCTATGATAACTACCCTTATAAAGCTGGCCTGGGTACCGCCTGGGGGTTTTCCGCGTATATCACGCACAAGGATGAGAATATTCTCTTTGATACCGGCGGTTCCGGATCTTTGCTGTTATCCAATCTGGCCGCCTTGAAGATCAAACCGGGGGGGATCCAGAACGTCGTTCTCTCCCATGAGCACAATGACCATACCGGAGGGCTGCAGCATCTGCTGAGCTCAGGGACGGATCCGAACCTGTATATTCCCCCCTCATTTTCATCCGGGTTTAAAAATCAATTCCGGACTCAAACCCAGATAGTTGAGGTAAGTCCAGGATTGCAAATTGCCGAAGGCATGTATACCATAGGAGAAATGCCTGGACCTCCCCCAGAACAGGGTTTGGTGATCAAGACCTCGGAAGGCTTAATAGTCATAACCGGTTGTGCCCATCCCGGTGTGGAGAAGATGGTCTCAGCGGCAAAACGTCAATTTCAGGAAGATATCTACCTGGTACTGGGTGGTTTTCACCTGGGAAGCGCCAGCGACACGCGGATCAACCAGATCATCGCCGAGTTCCAACGCTTGGGAGTGAAACATGTCGCACCTTGCCACTGCACCGGCGACCGCGCGATCGGCATGTTCCGTAATGCCTTTGGAGAGGATTTCATCCCGGTTGGAGTAGGGGCGGTAATCTCAGTTGAAGGCTGAGTCTGGTATCTGGAAACCAGGGTTTCCCTGGAAGCAGCTACCTGTTCAAATAGGTAATTGGAGAATCGTATGCTGGGGTCTGTGGATCCGGCCGTCAGAGCCGGAGAACTGGTAAGCGCTGGCTTTCATTGATCAGAAGCGGCCCTGCTCGCCGTAGGCGAGGTTTATTTAGGTGCCCTGACTGACCGAGAACGCCGGTTCGCAACAGGATTTGCAGGTGGGATCGGTGGAACTGAAGAAGAACTATGTGGTGTGTTTACCATGGGCGTGGCTGTGATCAGCGCCCTGAGCGGGCGCACCTCGGCGGAAGTGAACGACCAGAACTGCCAGGAACTGGTTGCCCGCTACAGACAAAGATTTTTGGATAGGTTTGAAACGCTGCGCTGCGGTGAACTGCGGGAGAGCGGCTATGGCGCTGATAATGTTGAACCTTGTTCAGTGCTGGTTGAACGGGGTGTCCAGGTCCTTGTCGAGGTGTTGGAGGAATACCACCAGGAGCAGAGCGAGAAACGTCCAGAACCCTAGCAGGCAGATCCCCATCCCGCTACCAGATTCCCCAACCGGGGAATCATTCTTTTAGCGCGTTGATCAGGTCTGCCAGCAGGCCGTAAGCGGTTGTGCGGGGGGAAGGATCTTCTTCAATCAGGGTCAGCTTGCCGAGCACATCGCTGGAAATCTCGAGGATTGAGGAGGTTCCGGAAATATTGTAAAAGTTGGATTCCGGGGTGGTCAATTGGGG
>DRBO01000009.1 GCA_011039385.1 Chloroflexota bacterium
CTCCGGAACCTGGATGTAGTCATGGGATTGGAAAACAGGATCGTATACGATCTGGTGGATGCAGTGGAAGGCCGCTGCCGACTCAGCCAGGCCATGATCAAGGATAAGCACATCCCGGACCTGTACTTGATCCCCTCCGCCCAGACCCGCGACAAAACCGCCGTTTCTCCCTCGGATATGATCCGCCTCTGTGATGAGCTGCGGCCAGACCTGGACTGGATCCTGGTCGATTCCCCGGCTGGTATCGAGCGGGGATTTAAGAACGCCATTGCCCCGGCTGATCAGGTCATAGTGGTCACGAATCCTGAGGTTTCGGCAGTCCGGGATGCAGACCGCATCATCGGCATCGTTGAAGCTGAAGAAAAGGGCACCCCCAAACTGCTGATCAACCGCCTTAATCCTGAGATGGTTCGCCAGAATAACATGCTCTCGGCAGACGATGTGGTGGACCTGCTGGCCATCCACCTGTTGGGTATCGTACCTGAGGACAAAAACGTAATCATCAGTACCAATCAGGGCATACCTATCGCCCTGGATGGAAAGAGCCAGGCTGGCCAAGCTTACAGGAACATCGCCAGGCGTATCCAGGGCGAGGAAGTGCCTTTGATGGACCTGGATAAAGGCAGCGGTTTCTTCAACCGGATTTCCAGTGTATTCGGATCAGGAGATTAACACCATGGAAAAATTCTTGCAAAGGATATTTTCAAAGGAACCAAGCAGCGCAGACAGGGCTAAGGACCGCCTGCGCTTGGTGTTAATTAATGATCGGACAGATTTATCCGGAGCTGCTTTGGAAAATCTAAAGGATGATCTGCTGGAAGTCCTTTCCCGCTATATCCAGATAGATCCAGATCGCATGCAAATTGACATCACCCAGGATGGACGGCAGCAGCGCTTGATCGCTGACATCCCAATATCCGGTCCGGTAAGCCGAAAATATTAATTTATGCGTAATATCTCCTGGCGTCATTTCGATTTTTGGCTGCTTGGCGCTGTGGCCTTCCTGACAATTTTTGGCGTAACCATGATCCAGTCCGCGATCGCAGGGAATATTGAGCTGGTTGAAGCCAACACAGTCGTCAAGCAGATCATCTTCGCTGGAGTCGGCTTTGTGATCATGTTGCTCACCGCTATGATCGATTATCGCTACTGGGGAGCGCTGAGCACCTTCCTCTTTTTATTCACTTTCGGATCCCTGGCGGTACTCTTCCTGGTCGGTGGTGCGCTTTTCGGCTCCTCCCGCTGGTTTGCGGTGGGGCCGATCCTGGTACAGCCTTCCGAATTCGCCAAGATCACCATCATTCTCATTTTGGGGAATTTCTTTTCCCAAAATATCGATTATGTCAAAAAACCCCGGGTAGTTGTGCAGAGCCTGCTGATCACCCTGAGCATAGTCGGTTGGATCATCCTCCAGCCTGATCTAAGCACTTCCATCGTCATCCTGGTGTTATGGTTTGCCCTGCTCTGGGCCGCCGGGCTGGACTTGAAAATGCTCTTGATCGCTGGCGGTATCGGGGCTGTGGTAGTAGGGATCGGCCTGCCGTTACTGCTGCTGAACTACGATCCAACGAACACGGAGTCACTCATCAAACCCTACCAGCTGGAGCGTATTATCAACTTCCTCTTCCCGGAAGAAGGTGCCAGCTACGGCGCAATCTACAACGTCCAACAGGCGCTGATCAGCATTGGCGATGGGGGCTGGTTCGGTCAGGGCTATGGGAGCGGCTCCCAGGTCCAGCTTCGCTTCCTGAAAGTGCGCCATTCAGACTTTATTTTTTCTGCCCTCTCAGAAGAATTTGGTTTTATGGGCGCCCTGCTTGTGATTGGAACCCTGGGCTTTATCATCATCCGCTGCCTGCGGGCAGCCCGCATCTCCAGCGACACCTTTGGCGCCTTGATCGCGTACGGCGCAGCCACCCTGATCACTTTTCAAACCATCGTCAATGTGGGTATGAATCTCAACCTGCTGCCGGTAACGGGACTGACCCTGCCCTTTGTCAGCTACGGCGGATCCTCCCTGATGACCCTATTTATCTCCATTGGTCTGGTAGAGAGCGTGGTATTGCGCCACAAGGACCTGGAATTTTAGTTTCCCGCCATGGATAAGGAATAATGACTACTACTAACCCACCAGCCCGCGTTCGATTCGCCCCTTCCCCCACCGGATTCCTGCATATCGGTGGAGCCCGGACAGCCTTGTATGATTACTTGCTTGCCAAGCAAACCGGTGGTGCCTTTATTCTGCGCATCGAAGATACCGACCAGAAGCGCTACCAGGACACTGCTGAACAGGATATCAAGGATGCGCTGGCCTGGATGGGCATCCAGCCAGATGAGGGACCGGACCGGGGCGGCCCCTATGCCCCCTACCGGCAGTCACAGCGGTCCCAGATCTACAGGGACATCGCCGAAGAACTGATTGAAAAGGACCAGGCCTATTACTGCTTCTGTACAACAGAAAGGTTGTCCGAGGTGCGTGATCAGCAGCAAAAGAACAACCAGACCCCCCACTATGATGGTACCTGCAGGCGGCTGGACAAAAAAGAAGCGGTCAATCGGGCCGCGAGCGGGGAGCCCCATGTCATCCGCTTTAAATCCCCCCGGGGAGGAACGACCACAGCGGTGGATGCCCTGCGGGGCGAGATCACGGTGGAGAACAGCTCCCTGGATGATATTATCCTGATCAAATCAACCGGGTTGGCTGTCTACCACCTGGCCGCCATGGTCGATGACCACCTGATGGGTATCACCCATGTATTCAGGGGTTCCGAATGGCTGCCCACCTTTCCCATTCACGTGCTGGTCTACCGGGCTCTGGGCTGGGACGAACCGATCTGGGTCCACCTCTCAGTGCTGCTGAAACCCGACGGGAAAGGGAAAATGAGCAAAAGGGATACGGAACTGGCCCGTGAGCAGGGTTATCCGATTTTCATGAAGGACATGGAAGATCTGGGCTACATCCCGGAAGCTGTCATCAACTGGATCGCGCTGATGGGCTGGAGTTATGATGATAAAACCGAGTATTTTACCTTGAGTGATCTGGTCGATAAATTCAGCATTGATAAGCTTAACCCATCACCGGCAGCTATCAATTTCAGCAAGCTGGACCATTTTAACGGCCTGCACATCCGCGAGCTGGCAGTGGAAGACTTTGCCAAGCGGATCAAGCCCTGGTTTGAAAAAGCTGGCCTTCTCCCCCGGGATGAGATCCTGGTCCCGGTTGCCGCGGCATTGCAAAAACGCACCAAGAAGCTAACTGAGGTGGTCGACATGGGAGGATTTTTCTTCCACGACGAAGTCGGATTAGCACTGGACCGCATCGTTAGCAGCAAACTCAGCGCTGGACAGGCCGCAGAGGCGGCAGAGAGGATCCTGGAAATCTTCCGGGGGCTGGATGAAATCACACAAGACAAGGCAGAAACAGCACTGCGGGAACTCGCCAGTCAAATGGGTTTAAAAGCTGGCCAGATCTTCGGTTTGCTGCGGGAATCGCTGACAGGACAAAAAGTCAGCCCTCCCATCTTCGATATCATTCCCATCCTGGGCCGTGAGCTTGTGCTGGAGAGGTTGGAAAAGGCGCACAAAATACTGAGCAAGGCGTAAAGCGGAATTCGATTTGCAACGATTTACTGCCTGGTGAGGGCATTCTCCTTATGGAAGGTCTTCATAACCGGGTGAGAGAAGTGGCGGATTAACATTCCTCCCAGGCCAAAACCCTGCTGCCCAATTCGAACGGAAACGATCAGCATCCCGCTGCTGATATCATTTAAGGTCTGATTAGGGGTTGTTACCCCAGGCCATCCTCCACTGAGGTGCTGCAACAAGATCTAAGGAAGAGGTAAGTATACCCCCCTATTGGTGGAAATACCCGCTAGCTGTCAGAGGGGCTATCTTATAAAATGAAGCGACTGGCAACAATCCCTAATGCTATCAGAGCCAGGATCAACAGGATCACAGACAGAGGCCGGACCGGCCTGGGGGTCTTTTCCTTTTCCTGTTCTTCAACAGATTCCATTAATTCCTTCTGACCTTTCCTCCCCAGGATAGAATCAAAAGCCGTTTCCAGGGACAATCCAGTCAATTCCATAGCCAGGTTGCCCGCGAAGGTTTGCCCTTCCAAACCGGGATTGATCTCCAGAGCTTTAGCAAATACCTTAATGGCTTTTTGGGGCTGATCTGTTGAGTAAAGCGTAAAAGCCCGCTGGACCAACTTCTCCGCTTTTTCACGATCCGGCCTGGAAACTGCTCCCTTATCTTTCTTTTTTGGCGTCCGATCAAGAGTCACTGAAGTCAGCTCACCAGCCCGCGGTTTAAAAGACTTCTTTTCAACGGGTTGAGGAGACCGATCCGGCTTTTCCTTGAGATTCTGGTAGAGATGCAAAGCCGCTTTCCTGGCGTATTCCCGGACCCGGGGGTCGGGGTCACTCTCATGGATCTCTTTCAAAATATCCCCGTTTTTCCCTTCACCAGAAAACGCCAGTGTCTTGATGGCTTGGGCGCGCTCGCGGGGATCTTGGCTTTCTAGTTGATTTTTTACATCCCGGTCCATGCTGACCTCAATATCATTCGTCTATTTACCGATAAACCATTATAGTGCAGATTCACACTCTGGAATCAGAATCGAATTAAGAATTCTGTAATCTGCAGGAAGGAGGGGAAATCAAGTAATAAGCAGTATCCGTAATTTCTGATTTCTATCCGATTTCAGATTACTTTTTACTGATTACTCGTCTTCAGTCAATCAGGCCAGTTCCACCAGCCCGGTTTCCTCTTCCATCTCCCGGAACACCGTCTGGTCGGGATGCTCTCCCCACAGCACACCGCCTCCAGGCAAAGTCCATAAACCGGCGTCCGGACCTTCACCTTCCGACAAACCGGGCCAGCAGCAAACGACCTTTCAGATCCCGACAAAAGCCGTAGGCGCCGACATAGACCCTTCCTTCAGACAACAAAGGCATTTCCACCTCCAGGATTCTCTATATCATCCCTAAAAACGCAGGGAGAGGCAGCTTAATCCCCCGTCCAGCTTGCGGAATTCCGAGACATCCACTTCCAGAACCGGGTATCCAGCCTTCTGAATGATCCCAGATGTGCGGGGGAACCCTGCCGGGACCAGCACAGTGCCGTTGACCCAGATGCAGTTGGCGGCGTAGCTTTCCTCTTCCGGGACCGGCAGGATCGTAAAGCTGGAAAATTCTTCCCGGGAGAGGATCTCCCCACAGGCAGCCAGGGTGTTCTCCTCCAGATAGGCAATCCCGGTCTTGAGGTGCAGGATCTCCTGCAAAGGCACAGTAGATCCACTCAAATCATAATCCTTGAGAAATTCGATCACCTGCCTGGCACCTTCCAAGTTGGTTCGGGCAGAGAGGCCAATATAAAAATGAGACCCGACCATCAGGATATCCCCCCCTTCCACCGTGCCCGGCGCCTGAACCTGCTCAATGGCAGCGTAATACTGGCTGAGAATCTCCCGCATGCCGCCGATTTCGCCCATCCGCGAAGGGGCGCCGGGGCGGGTGATGATAGCACATCGCGGTGTCAACAGGGCCACATCCTCAATAAAACAGGAATCCGGGAAATCTTCCAAAGGTGGTAAAACACACACATCCAACCCGCAGGCTTGCAGAGCCTCAACGTAAGCCGCGTGCTGGTCTACAGCCTTGTGGTATTTCGGTTCCCCCAGATTCGCAGTTGTCAAGCCTTCTACAAGGCTTCTACCGGGGGGTCTGACCAGGGCTCTTGTGAACATGGGGTGATTAATCTCCTTGATTAATCCCAGAAATTGATCGCAATCATTCGGCTGACCGCAAACGATCTGGCCGCTCTGGAGGGACGCCTGTTATTAGAAAACGAGCTTGCCGCGGATTCCGGACGGCAATGGCAGCATGAGTGTACTGGGAAACGAGTTACACTCCCCAGAATCCCTCATGAACCTGCAAGCCTTCCTCCTCCAGCAGCGGCCCAACCACTTCCACATTCCGCCTTCCATGAGCCAGCAATTCCCGGCAGGGAATCTGCAGGACCTCTTCCGATTCCTCCCCCACCAACCGGTACAGTCCCGCTTCGCTGACCCCATAGACCACCCGGCCAATGCCGCTCCAGAAGATCGCCCCGGCACACATCGGGCAGGGCTCAGTGCTGGCGTAGATCGTACAGAGAGCCAGAGACCTGGGATCATAATCGGCCAAAGCCATCCGGACCAGGTTGATTTCGGCATGTTCGGTAATATCGTTCCCGGACAAAACGGTGTTCTCAGCTTCCAGCAGGAACTCGAATTTCGGTCCAACCAGCACTGCCCCGAAGGGATGATTCCCGTTTTCCCGGGACCGGGCTGCAACCGCAAATGATTTTCTGAGCCATTCTAGATCAGCTTGCTCAAAATCCATTGGCTTCCCTCCCTCTCATTTTGATCCCTCCAACCAATTTCTCTTTCAGCCAATCAAATCACCCATTTACAAGGTTGCTCCCCTATACCCCCAATCGCATCCTGCTCGAGTCTAACCACCTTCCTGATCCAATTTCAGGTCAATGACCTGGTTGATCAAGGGCTGGAACTCGCTGATCTGGCATTCAATTCTATCACCCTGACTTAATTTCACTGCTCCGGGTGTTCCAGTTAAAATGATATCTCCCGGGAGCAGGGTCATGATCCGGCTGTGGTAGGATACCAGAAAATCAAGCGGGAAAGTCATCTCGGCAGCACTGTTTTCAGCGATCACCTTGCCGTTAAGAACCGTTTTCACCTGCAGATCGAGAAAATTCTCCACTTCGTCCATCGTATAAAAAATCGGTCCAAAGCTGAAAAATGTATCAAAGCTTTTCGCCTGGGTCAGGTTCCGGGGATTCCGCTTCAAGATATCTTCCGCGGTCATATCCAGTATCAATGTGAATCCAGCCAAGACGGATTCCCAGTCCTGCCGGGGGACATCCCGGCACTTTTTCCCAAAAATCAAACCCAGTTCCGCTTCTCCCGTAGTTCGTTCAGAGAGAAGTGGAATTTCTATCAGGTCATCAAACCCGATTATCGAGGTATCCGGCTTCATAAAACTGGCTGGTTCCGAGGTTGGCGTTCGTTCTGAGAGGTCTTGCGCATGTTCCAGGTAATTTAACCCTATCCCCCAAATTTTACGGGGGTGGCGGTACAAAGGCGCAAAATGAACCTGATCTTCCGGGAGAGCCAGTTCCTCCAGGGCAGTGGAGACATCATCAGCCTCATCAAACCAGCTCTGGATCTGATCCAATTTTCCTTCAACGATGATCCTGAAAAGGTCTTCAGGCCAGTCAAGTTGAAAGCGCTGGTTGATGCGAGAGACAGGAACAAACCCTCCCTCACTTTTTATACAGGCAGTTTCCTGACCATCGAGCTTAATGGTGGCTATTTTCATAGCACTGATTTTGATTATACAGTCTCATAATAATGAGCTTCAAATCAAAAAAGCATAAGGATGCTCTGAGAGAATTTTCCCGCCTTGTGGTGTGACCTGATAGAGATCCTCAAAACGCACCCCACCAAAACCGGGGATGGCCAGGATAGTGTGGCCGATGGTCATGACCATATTCTCGCGCAGCTTAACTGAACTGTGTTGGGGGAGGATCGTTGACGCCGGAGTCTCCTCAAAACGCAAGCCAATGCCGTGAGAAATGCCCTTAAGATGGTATTCTTCCAATCCATGGCGAGCGCAGATTTCCCGGCCGATGCGATCCAACCTGCCAACGGTTATCCCTGGTTTTAGGGCTTCCCGAACAGCCTGGATTAGTTCCAGGTAGGTATCGATCAGCAGCTGCTGTTGCTCATCAGGCTCACCCACGACAAAAGTCCGGGCCAGGTTCGCGCAGTAGCCCCGGTACATTGGGGTGAGATCAGCCACCACCAGGTCGCCTTCCCGGATGGGTTCCTCGCTTACCGAACCATGGATCCAGCAGCTGCGGATCCCGGTGTTGATATGCAGGGGTGTGGAGGTCCCGGAAGCCCCCGATTTCATCATTGAGTAGAGGACTTCAGCAGCGATCTCCCTGCCGGTCCGGCCAGGCTGGAGCATTTCCCGGAGGCGGTTCATCCCCAATCCAGCAATCTCCTGCGCCACCCGCATACACGTGATCTCCTCCTCATCCTTGACCATGCGCAGCTCATCCATCACCGGGTCAGAAGGCACCAGCTCCACCTGGGGGTTCAATTTTCGGAACAGGTCCACCAGGAAAGCCGGCGTACCAAACCACATTTGCATGCCGACTTTGAGAGGTTGACCTTCCTTGAGGGTCGCTGTTTCCGGGAACCCTTGCGCCAGCGCCCGAAAGGTTTTGGTGACGCTGACCATTTGCTCGCCCACATGGCTGAACACCTTCACTTGGTGATCACCCAGGGCTGAGCGGAGTTCAGCTTCTTCAGCTTTAAAACAGATGAATACCGGGTCGCCATAAGCAGGGAGGATCGCCCGGGGCTGGACCCAGAAGTCCCCAAAAAAGTAGCGGTAATCATCCCGGTTCATGATCATCAAACCTATCATGCCCTGCTCCCGCATCAAATTTTGAGCTTTCTCAATTCTGTCATAATTGATTCTCATGGGTCACCCTTCCTGGATAAAAAATAAACAGGGATTAGTGTTAAGTATAACTTATCCCTGTTTTCTGATGAATAAAAATGGCTTTCCTGGCCAACCGGACGAGATAGAACGCTGCTGGGATTCTATCATACCTGGATCAGGCTTCCTCTGGCTTGAGGATAAAATATCCAAAGCCGAGGGTGAAAATCAAGTAAATTCCAACAGCTGACCATCCCATGGAGTTCATCGCCCCGGACTGGGTAGCCAGCAGACTGACAACGGTTCCAATTGCATCGCCGATGGTGACGGCAATCGCAAAGGCTTTTTTGGTGGAAGCTTCCTGGGTATTTCTGCACAGCCACAGCAGCAGGGCAATTAAGGTATACATCCCCCCCAGCAGCCGGCCCGCCACGATAGCACCGGAATTGACTTCCATCCCATAAAGTGACATGATGGTTTCAGTTAAAAACAAAAAACCAAGACCAAAAAACACCACGACAATGGCCTTGGTCGACATCACTTGCTTAATCTTCATCGTTTCATCTCCTGAGAGCTAACTGCGACAATGAAGCCATGCTTTGTCCGGATAATTTTCTTTCGTACCCTTTCACTCAATTTTCCCTGATCACCTCCTCTCGTCCAGCAGCGTTCTTATCTCGTCGACCTCATGCAAAGATTAAAACCCAGCGATAATTACCACTCACGATATATCATCGGTGATGTCAGGCTGCCATATCTGACATAAATCCTGGTGATGCCAATTGCTCAATAACCCACTCAAGGAGTTTCTCCCAATTCAATTAACAAGCGTTCGGCTTCGGCCCGCAGATCCGGGTCCTGGCTGATCTCTAAAACGCTTCTCAAATCCGCGATCCCCGCGGTTGTGTTGTTCCTGCGCAGATAAATGATGGCTCGATTAAAATAGGCGGCCGCCAATCCGGGATCAAGTTCAATCACCCGCTCATAATCTTCCAGGGCGAAATTATAGTTCCCCGATTTCAGGTAGACATTGCCTCGCGAAAAATAAGCATAGGCATATTCAGGATCCAATTCCAGCGCGTAATCCAGGTCAGCAAGAGCTTCCTCAAATTGGCCGAGATCAATATGGATCAATGAGCGGTTGTAATAGGCGTTGGAAAAATCAGGTGCCAGCTCAATCGTCCGGCTCCAATCTGTCAGACCCTTCTCCAGATCCTCGATCGCATAATAGACCGCGCCGCGCTGGTAATAGCCGTCCGGGTTTTCGGGGTCCAGAGAGATATAAACAGTAAGATCCGCTTCCGCCTTACTGAATTCGCCCAGATCACGATACAATTGCCCTCGCTGCAGGTATGCCGTGGAGAAATCCGGATCCAATTCTAAGAGACGCGAGTAGGCTTCAACCGCCTCCTCCAACCGACCGAGGGATTGCAGGGTTCGCGCCCTGTTAAAGTGGGCGCTGACCATATCAGGTCCATACAATACTGCAGCCTCAAATTGTTCCAGCGCCAGCTCATTATCTCCTAAGGACAAGTATGTTAACCCCAGATTGTGATGGGCGTCAACGTACTCCTCTTGCAACCCAATAGCAAGAAGATAAACATCGCGAGCTTGCTCAAAATGCTCCTGCTGGTAATGGATATTTCCCAGATTGAAATGAGCATCGGGGTCATCCGGATCGAGCTCGACAATCCTCTCAAAATCGCTCTGAGCGTCATCCAGGTTTCCCAGGTTCAGATATGCTAGACCCCGGTTATTCAGCGCTGGAGTATTATCCTCCTCCTCCATCAGATACAATGTCAGATCATCTATAGCCTTTTCATATTCACTTAACTGGTTGTAAGCAATACCGCGGTTGAATAAAGCATCTGTATTCTCTGGCTGACCCGTAATAACCAGGGACCAGTCCTGGATGGCATCTTCAAGATTGCCCAGGTCAAAATATGCCACACCGCGCTGGAAGCGAATCGCTGAATCCTCCGGATCAGATTCCAAGATCCAGGAAAAATCATCAATCGCTTTAATCAGGTTTCCTGTCCGGAAATAGATGATTGCCCGGGTGCGATATGCTTCCAGCAGCCCAGAGTCCATCTCAATAGCTTGCTGTAGCAGGTCAAGAGCCTGATCGTCCTCTTCTAAAAAGCTATAAGCCATTCCAACCTGATATTTTTCATACGCGCTGTCCAGCCCTAGCTCTAGCGCCTGGCGGATATCCTGCTGCGCGTCCAAAATTTCTCCCTGCTGGGAAAAGATCAATGTCCTGTAGATCAGGGCGCTTTTTAATGCTGGATCCAACCCAAGAGCCAGGGAAAGCGCAGAACGGGACAATTCTAAATCTCCATTATCATAATAAGCTCTACCGAGATAAAAGTAGCTGTCCGCATCCTCGGGGTCAACCTCGACTGCCTGGAAAAAATACCCCACAGCAGCAGCCAGATCACCCTGCTGGTAGGCTTCCAACCCCAGAGAAATCAAGGTCTCTACAGCTTCCACTGTTATTTGTGGTGAGGGATTGCTGGTCCGGAAAAACTCCAGGATGGGCACACCAATGAAGATCAGCGCCATCAAAACCATCAAAATTTGAAAAAAACTGGTCCGCCAGCTTGTTTGGATTGACCGTAGTTTGGATTTCAGTGATTCAAATGACGGGGTCATAGGCATCCCTGGCCAGCCTGGGGAGGCTAAAATCATCTCGATCTAACACGGATTAATGATTTTAACAAGTCATCTACATAGAGGCGTGCCCCCGAAGGGCACGATTACCAGTCAGGAGAGATATTACTGGGGTTTGCTCTCATTCCACCGGTCATGATGTTACTACATGAAAATCCACTGGAATGAAGCCAATTTACCGTTTTATCCTGGCAATCGTCCTACCTCAAGATAATTATATACTATCCTCAGGTCCCCTCATCAGCATTCCAGTGGATACTCCAAGGTCAACAGTTTCAGTCTACACAGTCCTCCTGATCAGCTAGAATCCGGTCCGCTGGTCTCGCGGATCTATCCCAATCACAAAGAACAGTGCGGTTACCAGGATAAGAAGCCAGAACAGGTTGATGGGGCTCTGATGTGAGTCATCTACCTGAACTGGTCCTGCGTCAGAGATAGAGGATGTCTGGCCCGCTGGTAGAAGACTGACAGCGGACTTTCGTGAGATCTGATGGGCAGAATCCCTCAGCCGGGTGATTTGCAGGTCCAGGGCACTCCCCTTTTGGACAACAACTGGAGCATTGACCAAACCTGGCAGAGCTTCAGAACCTTCAGGGTTCAGGGGCTGCGAGAGAGTAATATCCTCCGAAATGGTCTGAGAGGACAGAATCCCTGGCAGGATCCTTGTTCCCGGCCCTAAGAGCTCGTTCATGAAGGTTTGCGTATCACCAAACATGGCTACATGGTCCAATCCCAGCACATGGCCCAATTCGTGGGTGATCACTGTAAGCAGATCGATCTGGCTGGAAGAACCCTCTCCTTTCAGGTCAAAGGACCAGCCGTGGCCGGCCGCATTGCTGTCGATGAAGACCTGATTCTCAACCGTCCTGCCCAGGTCCAGCCCTTTCAAATCCTTGATGACAAACCCCACCCCTTCCAGCAGCTTGAGCTGATCTGTGTTCGCTACCGTCTCAGCCATCAGGGCCAGGGCCTGGCTGGCAACCAGGTCCAGCTGAACCAGCTTCAGTGTGTCAGCGGAAACCATCTCTGCCGGAGCATAATAGGTCGCTCGCAAAGCGTCTCCTTCTTCAGGCTCAGCATAAGCCGGATCGTCGGTTTTGAAGGTAAGATCGTCAAAGGTAGTTGTGCCGCCACTCGTAAAGAGTCCAAAATCACCATCAACTACAACCCCGTTGAAGACAAAACCAGGTTTGGTCTGGCCATCGACAACCATACTCATGGTGAGGCCTTTGATGACGATGCGCAGTTCATAGTCTTGATCAGGTTCGATTTCCTGGGGTGTCGAAAAATCAACCACCCAACCACGTCGAGCTGTGTAATGGCCGACCAGCAGTTCATCAGTCTCTGCCGAAAGCCCAGCAAACTTAAAGTCGCTGTCACTATACCGGTCAAAGATCACACCACCGAAAGCCTCTGTTTGCAGCGTTGTTTCGATTTCTATCAGAGAGGTTGACGAGATCTCCAGATCCGCCAAACTGTATGTTTCTGATTCACCTGGTGAAGGTGTGCCAAGATACTCACCACTGCTGATTGTCCAAGCACCTTCCAGATCAGAGATCAGGAATTCAGGCGTACTTTGCTCAAAATCGTCCGTCAGTTCTAGGGTGGTTTCAGGTGGAATGACCTGGATGACAACATTATCAATGCTTCCTGAGGAGTTATTTGTGCCCACTCCAAGCAGTCCAGCATTCAGGCCGTAGGTATAGCCATCGGCATCTACCCGCGGCGCGAAGGCATAGCTGAAGACATCCTTGTTGTCAACTAAGAGTGTGGCCGTTGTTCCGTTGAGAGCGAGGAGCAAATCGTAATCCTTCAGGGGTTTCAGCTTGGCGTTGCTCTGGCTGACAACATGCCATCCATATTCATCCCGATATCCCATTTCCAGCTTGTCATTCGAGATATTCACGCCGGCAAACTTGAAGTCCTCCGGCCCTTGATAATCGAATATCAAGTAGGTATTGGCCTTTGAGCCGCCGGTGGGTTTCTCGGTATTGATGGTGGCCAGCACCTCAAAGTACTGCGGCTGGTAAACGTCAGCGTAATAAACACTGACCGCGTCACCACCCAGAGATGTAGGACCGACAAAAAAGCGTCCAGTCTGTACTTCCCAGGTGCCTGAGTCAGGCACAAAGCTGCTCGAACTCCCGTCATTGAAGTCAGCCGAGCGCAGCACATCGCGCCGGCCGCCAGGGATGTTGCCAGGCTGCGGATCTGTCGGACCGCCGGTTTGATCCTGCCACAGGCCATGATCTTTCTGGATCACCAGGCCCAGCTCACCATCCGGCTCACCATTGCGATCGGGGTTGGTGCCGGTATCGGTATCCCGGGTGGGATCGATTCCCTGGCTGAAGGACAGCGAGTAAAGGAACTCGAACAGCCACGGCGGTACCTGCCGGCTGTTGGTAGCGATACCGAAGGGAGCGAACGGCACGATGTAGGAGTTGAACTCACCTACCCAGTCGATCTGCCGATCTCCGCCGGTATTACCGATCAGGATGTCGAGCCCGGCACCGCCATATGCACGATCTTGATAGACCGGATGCGTATCAGGTATGTCGTTAGGACTGGGCTGGATCTTGCGGCCCTTCTGGTCGCCGTACTCACCCTCTCCAACAATCGTCATGACATCATCACTGTTGAGCAGGTCATTCCCCCACCCTCCCCAGAGCGTGTCCTGTCCCGTTCCACCAACCAGCCAATCATTGCCCAAGTCACCCGCAAGGACATCGGCTCCGTCGCTCATACGATCCGCAAACGTTACACATGTTCCATTGGGTAGATACTCGACACAGCCGTTGAGGGGGGTCCCTTCGTCACTGTCGAGGTTGAGGAACCACATCAAGTTGGGTTCTTCATCAAGTTTGTCAACCGTTCCATCCGGGTTGAGGAGAATGGTCCGGCGAGGATCATACTCATCGTAAATGGCAAACTCACCCAGACGATCCACAATCGGTCCATTATCATGCCAGGCATCGTAATCTTCGCCAAAATGCAGCAGGTCGCCCGGGTTATAGGGCCGAGTCCAATCAGAGCGATAGGCGTTGGGCAGCCGAGTTCCATCACTGAGGTCATAGATCTGCGTGTAAGCGTTCCAGATCGCCTCTCCCCCTGCTACTGCGTCATCACCTGCTCCAGCATGTAAGAAATCTCCTGCGATGCCTCGTAAGCCGCTGGGGACCTCCTGGTTGTTCTTCAAACCAGCGATCTCAGCCGGGTAGTAGAGGATCTCTCCCCCTAACCCGCCGAAGATCACATCATCGGAGTTGTTGGCGTCGAACAGTGGTTGATCCGACCCAAGCGCGTTGGGGGTAAGGTTGAAGGGTGTGAGATCGAAGGTCTTCTTGAGATCACCCTCGATGTTGATCACTGCTGTTTGCACATCCCCGGGAGTGGCGATCCACTGGTTCAGGTACTCCTGGCAAAGGACATTCTTCTTCTCTGGACAGGTTCCTGTGGGATACAAGGGGGCAACACCGTAAAGCGGTTCACCGTACAGGTCACTATTTCTGCTGGTAAAGATCCGGCCATCGTCACCCAGGATGCCATCCTGTCCAACGCCACCGGAGATCCAGTCATTGCCCCAACCGCCGATGATGTCATCATCATCCGCGTCGCCGTAAGCCACATCGTTGCCGCCGCCGAGGTAGATCCAGTCATCACTCAATCCACCGTGGACCTCATCATTGCCAGCGATCTCCCAATGCCCGTCGCTGACCCAGGAATTTCGTCCAGGCACAAGTTCGAGCCTGGCGCTGCAGGCATCCGTTGCCGGCGATCCACTGCAGGGACCTTCGGGATCCAATCCGAACCGATCCGGTCTGAAGTCGGGTCCGCCTGGCGTGTAATCCAGGTAGGAAACTCCTCGGACGAGGATCTTCACTGCACCATAATTGTCATAGTTGAAGGTCACATATCTGTTCGGTGCGATGACACCTTCGCCATCCGTTCCTTTGAGACCAACAACCCGAATGATCTGTCCGTTATCTCCCACAATCACGTCCGCGTCACTGGCATGCCGATCGGCAGGAACCGGGTCACCCGGTAATACTCCACCATTGTCATTACGGTCGGTGTGTTCACCGCTTCCACCAAAGAGCAGGTCGCTCCCATCAGGCCGGAGGATGCTCTCTGTCAGGCTGAAGAAATCTGAGCTGCCGCCCAGGATGTCATCCTGACCCTGTCCGCCAAAGACAATGTCGTTGCCAGCATTACCTTCGATGTAATCTTCACCATCTGTCAGGGCATCAAAGGAAGGCACCAAGTCCAGGTCCCCGACCAGGTCGCAGGTACCAGCATGGGTGGCATTATTGTCATTCTCGTCAGTTGTATCCGGGCATCCATCTGGTGTGCGGGAAGCGCTGGAGTGGATGGTGATCGTGATATCATCGACCAATCGTGCAAAGGCCCGTTCGATACCGCCATCACCCTCAAGGATATCCGCTCCCATCTGGCCGAAGATCAAATCATGCACCTCACCCCCGGCGATATGATCATTGCCGAAGCTGCCAGCACCCTTGGTCCCGTCGTCGACTGCGAAGGTGTGGAATTCCTCTTCATCATTCGTATCCTGATCGAAGACCACCAGGTACTCAGCCCACCACGGATATGGATCGATTCCGGGGCTGTCTGGATCACGGTAATCCCGCCAGTATCCATCAACCAACAGCTCACCACTGTTATCCGCATTCGGTGTTGGAACACCTGCTGCGGCAGGATCCTGGTCCGAGCGGCTGTATAACATGCTGCTGATAAGGGTCTGGAATCGTCCACTGCTAATGTCGCCAGTGGAGATATTTGTCTGATAGGTTTCAACTACCCGACGGTGCAGGAAAATCTGGTCACCAAAGAGCAGATCATCATGTTCATTACCGTCAAGCAGGTCATTACCCGCCCCGCCGACAATGATGTCTCTGCCATCGTTGCCAAAGACTATGTCATCAGCGCCGTTCTGGTAAGCGCGGGATTCGATCTCGCGGATCGAGAACAGCAAAGTTGTCTGGATCTTCTGCAACCGGGCATCCGGGAGGTTGGGATCCACAACCTGCTGGATCACAGCCCCGTGGTCGCCAAAGATGATGTCATCATAGACAAACTGGCTGTCCCCTGAGATTGTCCCGGGGCCCTCACCATAGAGCAGATCGCGTCCAGCTTCCATCAGGTCAACCACAGGCGAAGCGTAAGGTTCGATCGTTGTGCCGTTGTTAATGAAGCCGGCATAAGTGATCGACGGCAGCGGGCTAGCGTTGGTGGTCTCGATCGACAGGGCTCTGGTTAGGATATTCAGGTTCACACCTGAGTCACCATAGATATGGTCCACACCGCGCAGGCCGTGGATCTCATCGTCACCGGAGCCGCCGGCGAGATGATCGCCCGCCTGGCTGCCGATGATCAGGTCATCGCCATTTCCGCCGTAGGCCGTAAAACCTATGGTGGGCATCTCGCCCTCGCTTACATCCGCGAAGAGGGCGCTGGCGTCGATAACATCATTCCCTGCATAAGGATAAGGATTGGCCAGCGGGAAGACCCATTCATCATCTTCGTTTTGCGAGTCCGGGATCAGCGTGAAGGGATCGAACGGCTTGGGACCAAACTCATAGCCGAGCACATCATAGGGATGGCCGCTGTACCAAACGCCATCTTGGGAAGTATCGCCGTACACCACCAGCGGTGAGTCGGGACCCGCCAGGACCTCATCAGCCTCCGGGCCGCCGACGGTGATGGTATCGCCGCCAATGCGTACGCCGCCGTCTATGAGCGGATCGTAGCCGGTGACCGTGAGCTGTACAGGTGTGTATACTGTTGTTGTTCCATCGATCGTCACCGTCGTCTGTAGGGCCACATTGTAGAGTTCAAGCGTTGTGACGCCGACCGACTTGACGGTGTAGGGGCCGGGCAGGCCGCTGATAAGAACCTGCATATCAGGCTTGAAGCCTGAGGAGTCAAAGTCGAAGGTCTCGCAGGTCAGCGTGCTGGTTGGATACGGATCTGCCGTCCCATCGACTGAGACGTTCATAGCATCCGTGACCTGTACCTGCAGCGGTTCAACGACATGGATTTCTGCGTTGTCGCTAATTGGGGACAAAGTACCGGGAACCAACGGGCTCTCGGCCACCAATGTAAAGGGATTGATCAAATTGAAATTCATCACAGAACCCACACCACAACCCGGGAAGGGATCGACGTACGGGCAAGCAGCATCGCTGAAGCCGGAGATCGTGCGTGTCTCGAGGGCATCCCCGACCTGAATGTGCATCGGCTGCCCGTTGGCGAAGAGAACAGCGTAGCCATCCGCCGCCCAGGAACGACCATCATTGCGTGTGATGCTGTCAGTCGTCACATCGACCTCGAACTCGGTTGAAAGCGGATAGTTTCCGCCGCCGTGGATGACCGTCAGTCCGCCGTGCGGGCCGGGAACAAACACTGTTTGTTCAGTTAGTGATACATTCGGGAGCAGCAGGCCGCGCCGCAGGGTGATGGTGTGTCCATCCGTTGAGATGTCCTGCAGCCGCCAACCGGGTCCATCAAAGCCGTCGATCATGACCAACTGGCCGATTTCAAAGCCTTCGTCGGCCCATAAACCTCCCAGCCATTCGATTGTGCCGCCGTCATTATTGAAGGTATCGCTGCTTATGGTGACATCGTCCGTTAATGTGACCGGCACATCGTCGGCCGTTGTCGTATGCAGTTCGGGGGTCCGGTACACCAGTGTTGTGATGACAGCCGTATCGGCGATCGCTGGACCATTGCCAAGCAGGAGCGTCGTAGCACTCACCGCCTGGACCGTCCATTCACCGACCAAGCCACCGATCGTGACCTGCTGAGCAATTTCGAAATCAGCCCATGTGCCGCTGGCCGCCGTCAAGGAGGCGCCGGTGGCGCTGCTGTTGACCGTAACACCAGAAACCATCACAGTGTCACTTGGTGTAGAGTAGGCAGTCGATCCTGCCAGGTGCATGACAGTGTTGTCTATCGTATCACCTTCAAAGGTGTCGCTGAACCCGACCACAGTCCAGGTCTCAGAGTTGAAACCTGAGATATGAACCGGCAGCCCTACCAGGAAGCCCTGCGACTTCCAATCGAACGGGGCTGAGCGTGTGATATCGATACCGGTCGCTGTTGGTGTGACGATGATGCTGCCGACCAGTTTCACCGGAACATCGGGATCAAGCGTGCCGTTGACCTGGA
>DRBO01000164.1 GCA_011039385.1 Chloroflexota bacterium
CCTCGAGCCGACGTTGTTCATCGCGAGAAATTACCTCGTCCAATGGTCCTGCCGCATTGTCCTTGAGATTGAAGTTTGACAGAGGAAGGGGATTAGAAACTCGAAAATAGTCGGCACAGCGGCGTCGAGCGATGGTGAAGAGCCAACCTCCAAAAGACCCTTGACGTTTCGGTCGATATCGATCGAGACCCTGAAGAGCATCCGTAAAGGTACGGGATGTCACATCCTCTGCATCACTTGCATTCCCAATGCGGTGCAGGGCATAGCGATAAACCCGTGGTGCGTAATAATCGAAGATAGGTCCGAACGCTGCTGGGTTCTCTTGGGAATGCCGGACAAGAGTATCTTCATCTTCCGGGAGATCTGCATTATGGGAGTCAATTTTCGGTTCCTCGAGCATCTTTCTTCCTGGACACTTTGCGGAGATTCAATAAGATGGAAGACCTTGTATGTTATTTTTCATTGATTCTATCGGAGAGATGCCGTGAAAGTAACACGAAGACACATTAAGGAAAGGCTATTTCAGGAATGAAAAAGTTGATGAATGGCAGATAAGCAGTGCTTTGGGCTGATCCCTCGGCAAAAGTGACCTCCGAGGTCACTTTACTCCATTAACGGCATTTCTCTCGATGAAAAACCCAGAATCAGGCCGAGACCTCGGAGGTCGCCCGCGGTCGGAACATCTCCCTCTTCCCCAGCCACAGGTGCAGGAGGTAAAATCCCCCCACGGCCACAGCTGCAATGCCGGCATCCAGGTACCAGATCAGGAAGGGGTTGAAGTTGTCCAGGATCATCCCCGATGCACTCGGCCCAATAATGGATGGTATGGACCAGGCCAGGCCGAAGAGAGCCAGATAGCGCCCCCGCATATCCTCAGGAGCGAAATTGGCCGCCAAGGCCTGGGAAGTGGGCATAACGATCATCTCCCCGATAGTAATCACCACCAGAGCCATTGCGAACAGCCAATTTGTAGCGACGAAACCGAACATCCCGAAGCCAAGCATGTAAAAGAAGGTGCCCAGGGCCATCATCAGGAAGGGAGGTCGATTTTTAATTACCCGGGTTGTGTAAAACTGGAAAAGGATCACAGTGATCGCGCTGGAAGTCATCACCACGCCGTAAATCTGGGGGCTGATGCCATGAACATCGCGCAGAAAGACGGAAAGGGTATTATACATCTGCAGATAGACCAGCAGCATCAGCATGGATACCACCATGAACACTATGTAGGCATAATCTTTGATCACTGTGCCATAACCCTTAAATGTATTAAATAGGCTCTCCGCCTCCTGCCCAGTCTCCGGTTTAGTTTCCGGGATCTTCAAAAAGACCAGGAAAGCCACCAAGCAGCTGACTACCGCGTCGATCACAAAGAGCGCGAAAAAACTCCGGTTAGCTATAAAACCGCCGACGATGGGCCCGATGATCCAGGTCAGGTTAGCCAGCACACGAAGAATACCAAAGCCTTCCTGGCGTTTCTCTTCCGGCAGGATATCAGCTACCATGGCCTGATGGGCTGGACCGGCCAGTCTGGAAAGCAACCCAATGAACACCGCCAGGGGGATCATGAGGGAAAACTCATCTACCAAGCCCAGGGTCAATGTGCTGAGCGCGCTGAAGATCAATCCGCCGATGATGATGTTTTTGCGGCCGAATTTATCAGTCAAACCGCCGCCAATCATATTTCCTATCAAACCAAAAGCGGACATGGTTCCCAGGAAAAACCCTGCCTGGGTCATGCCCACGTTAAAGTGATCGGTGATGTACAGCGAGAAGAAGGGAAAGAGCATATTCCCTCCCAGCCGGTCAATAAAAGAAACCATTACAACAACCCAAAACAAACGCGGGAAGCTGTGATAGGTGTCCTTCAGGCGATTTAGCATAATTGATCCGTGATGGAGAACTCCTGAATGATATCTAGCTACCGGACAGACCGCGTCCGGAAATTAAATCCGAATCACATCCCCGCAGTACTCACAGTGGATGCTCTCCATGCCCCGCAGGATGGGTTGGTTGATCGCTCCCCCACAGGAGGGGCATTTCGTGGGGGCATTCTTGACCCTTTCCAGGAGGGATTTGTCGATGGGGATGGCCCGGGTCTGATCGAAATCTCCGGCTCGGGCGCGGTTGACCAGTGCCACCCAATCATCCCCCCGCTGCCAGATGTGCAGGTGGACTTTATCCATAGGCGCCCTGCTTTCGAAGGTCAGCTCCAGGTAATCGTCTTTGTTCAAGAATCCCTCTTTACGGGATCTGGCTTCCTCTACCAGCACCACCGGCACCTCCCAGAGCAGCTCCTGGACCAGTTCCTTCTCCGTGACCACAAAGAGCACTTTTTTGGTGGCCACCTTTTCTTTCTGTTCGAAGAGTATCCGCTGATCAGTCAGGAACAGGACGCCCTCAGGGTCCTCCTTGGTCTGTTTGCCTTCCCTGGCCCAGACTGCCTTGACCGCCATGATCCCCGATTCGGCTGCCAAGAGCTGGAAGCTGGCTTCGCTGAGTTCCGTTAAGGTCCACTCCAGGCGCCCCAGATGATATTCCAGCTGATTGACATCGCTATGGAACTGGTCATAAGCCCCGCGGATGTTTTCCTCGATGGCTTCGATCCGCCCTTCCAGAATTTCCACTTCAGATTTGAGCCTTTCAACCCTCGGCAGCAGGGCAGCTGGGGTACTGCGATCACCGGTTAAGCCCGCCAACCGCGTCTCCAGTGGAGTCAGGGATCGGGCCAGGCCAGCAGCTTCTCGCGAAATCTCCTGCTCCAGGTCAGGGGCAATGCCTGCCCAGCCCTTCACGAAATCCGCTGCCTGAACTTCTAGCTCCTTTTCAAAGGCATAGCCCTTTTTTCGAAGGTCCGCTATGCGCTGGTCCAGCCCGTTTACCGATCCCCCCAGATCCTCCAGGCGATCGCGCAGGTCCGTCAAGCGCGCTGAGGACTGCAGGTCCCGCAGGGAGGATTGCAGGCTCTGAAGATCACTTTTGAGCTTTTCAGCAGGGGTCTGGCTTGGCATGTGAACTCCTATAAAAAACATTGGGATGGCTATATTCTAACTGATTTTTCAGTATCTCCTGTACTTTCAGGAAGCGCGATCCTGGAAGGATCCCGCTTTCTGTACAAGAATGATTAATGATTGTATGATGAGAGAAAAGGAGGGATATGGCTAAGATTTCCAACCAGATTGTCGAGCGAATCGAAGCCATCGACCAGTTCCGGGGATTTGCGATCATCCTGATGGTGGTGATCAATTATCTCTCCGGGATTGAGACCATCCCGGACTGGCTCAAGCATGTCCCAGATATCGGGATGAATTTCCCTGATCTGGGCACGCCGGTGTTCATTTTCGCAATTGGCCTCACCTACAGCCTTTCCTACCTGCGCCGCTGCGAGAAGGACGGTCTCAAGATCACGCTGGGGCATTTCCTGCGCCGCTACCTGGCGTTCATCGGCCTGGGCGCAATCATCACCGCCGGCCAGAGCGCCCTGGGAATCAAGACCGAATTGCTTGATTGGGGAGTACTGCAGTCCATCGGGCTGGCCGGCCTGTTGACCCTGGGAGTGATTTCCACCCCCACCTGGACCCGGTTGGGAGTTGGCCTGGGCTTGTTAGCTCTCTATCAAATCCTTCTGGATCAATTCTGGCTGGAGGTTGTGCTGGGTTCCCAGCACGGCGGGCTGCCCGGCACCTTGAGCTGGGCAGCAATCCTGATCCTAAGCACTGTCTTAGGGGACATCTTCCATGATCCAAAACGCCGGAAGTCTTTCCCCCAGCTCTCCCTGGCCTTCCTCCTGGCTGGTTTTGCCTTGACGATCCTGGTGCCGGTCAGCAAGAACCGCGTCTCTGCCTCCTATGACCTGATCACTCTGGGATTCAGCGGGTTGGTCTTTTCAATCTTTTATTTAGCAAATTACAAACTGCCCTTCTTCAGCGCCTGGGGACGCAATCCACTCCTGCTGTATCTGCTGGCCTTCCTGGTCACCGGGCTCTTTGTGCTGCCTGGAGTCCCCTGGTGGTATGTTGAAGCGCCGCTGTGGTTGATCGGAATCCAGACAATGATTCTGCTCCTGATTCTGAGCAGCGTGGCACTCTACTGGGAAAAGAAAGGGTTTATGTTTTCCATGTAATCTCGCCGTAAGCGCTCCCAGAAAAACACGCTAATATCCAGAAGCCTAATCGCGGATCAAGGGGGAATTATCAATCAAGGAGTTGCTGTGAATCCAGCCTTGATCTTCTCATAGGGCCGCAGATTGAAAGGGCAGACCTTCACACAGACCGAGCAGCCGTGATAGGCATTGAAATAAGGAAAACACAGCTCGTTCTTAATATAGGTCACCTGTCCGCCTGCATGCTCCACCGGGTCCTCATAAAAAGCCCCGGGGGGGCATTTTATATGGCAGATCCGGCAGTTTTCACAGTAATCCCGCACCCAGCTGTGGTCGGAGCCCTCATTAAAGGGCAGATTCTCAATGCTGGTGAAAACCGCCGCCAAGCGGACCCGGGGACCGTGTTCGGGTGTGATGAGCAGCCCGTTCAGGCCCAGCCAGCCCAGGCCAGCCATCTGCGCCAGCGGTGGATAAAGGACCAATCCATTCAACGGATGTCCCGCATGGGCACCGTAACCTCGCTCCCGTAAAAAAGCGGCCAGCTGATTGTTGATCCGGCCCAAGTCGCGGTAAGTCTCCATGACCGTTTTCATGCAGGCCACGCTTGGGGCGCTGTTGATTCCCTCCTGGTCCATTTCCATGGAGAGCACGATGGCGTTTTTATAAAGGACCGCCTTGTCCTGGAAGACCCAGCGCTCGGGCAGTTGGGTGTAACCGATGCTGCTGGCGCCCAGGGCGTAAGCCTTCAATTCGAGTTCCTGGATGAAATCCGCAGAAGCTTTGGTTTTTGGATCCGCCGGGTTTTCGGCCAGGGTGAGGAATGATTCCTTGATACCAGACAGACACTGGAGTATGCAGGGCAGCAGCCGGACAGGAGGGCTTCCTTCGGTCGATTCCAGCTTGCCCTGAATAATATCGAACCGCTTTGGGGAAATCTCCACCGGGTGAACGGTATCCGTTCTGGCAGCCAGCTGGTCCTCCAATTCAGTGATCGAAGTAAATAAACGTGATTTTGCCAGCCGTTTTGTCAAGCTCATTTCCATTCCAGAGTTACTAGAAATCTGGCTGAATTATACTAAGGTTTACCCGCTGTCTGGCAATGGTTCGAGCGAGATCATTAATCCCTGAACATCCCCTATAATAGAAGGGAAATTATCTTGCAATATTTGGAGAATTAAACCCATGACCTTGAAACCCTTGCGCTTTATCGGGAAGGAAATCCAGGTAGGATTTGAAGTCAAACCTGCCCTGGAGAAAAAGCCCGGTCCACCGGACAGTTTCCAGTGGGATGGGCAGGACTTTCGGGTGGAGTCTGTGTTCAGCGAATGGCAGGATTTTGGACGCCGGGGGCGAATGGCCCGCAACATGCATCCCCACAACGCCGCCAAAGCCCGCCGCCGCGGGTCCTGGGGCGTGGGGCGTTTTTACTTCCGGGTGTTGACCACAAGCGGCAGGATCTTTGATCTCTACTACGACCGGGCGCCCAAAAATGCCGGGCACCGCAAAGGCTCCTGGTTCCTGGATCGGGAACTGGGTCTGGACAAAAAACCCGCAGAGAAGGATTAACCAAAATGCACTACCCAAATCAGCCGGCCTGGTTTACCATTCCAAAATTGATGAAATCTACCTGATAAGATATACATGACTCGAATCTTGCGATCTTTAAGCCTGACGGGATCATTGCGTGCCTTAAACCACCGCAATTTCCGGCTCTTTTTCTGGGGCCAGCTGATATCCGTGATCGGGGTTTGGATGCAGTCCACTGCCCAGCAGTGGCTGGTCTACCGCATCACCGGTTCCCAGACCAGCCTGGGGCTGGTGACTTTCATTAGCTTCCTCCCCGTGCTGCTACTTTCTCTCTTTATGGGCGTGATTGTGGACCAACTTCCCCGCCGAAAATTGATCATCTTCACTCAGAGCTGGTTCATGATTGGCGCGTTTGTCCTGGCTGCCCTGACCTGGCTGGACTTGGTCCAGTACTGGCATATCCTGGTGCTTTCCTTTACCCTGGGCATCGGCAGTGCGCTGGACATGCCCGCCCGCCAGGCTTTTGTATCCGAGATGGTAGATGACGATAAAAACGACCTGCTTAACGCGCTCAGCCTGAATTCTTCGATCTTTAATGTCGCCCGCATCATTGGTCCAGCCATTGGTGGAGCGATCGTTGCTGCCCTGGGGGAAGCGCCCACCTTCGCGATCAATGGTTTGTCCTACCTGGCAGTGATCGCCGCCCTGGTTCTGATGAGACTGAAACCCCTCGATTACTCAGTATCTCGCGAGTCCAATCTGAACCAGATGCGGGAGGGATTTCAATATCTCGCCAGTGAAAAGGATATCATGGGATTGGTGACCATGGTCGCCGTTTACAGCTTTGTGGGATTTGGGTCGCTGACCCTTGTCCCGGTATTCGCCAAGGATATCCTGAAGATCGGCGTGGAGGGATTTGGTCATATGCTCTCCTGGCAGGGGGTAGGCGCCCTGTTAGGCGGAGCCCTGTTAATCTTTTTCGGAGACCATTTCCACAAAGGCAAGCTGTTGCTCTTCAGTCGGGTATTGATCGGACCGGGCATCGCGGGATTAGCTCTCTCCCGGACACCCTGGATCAGTATGGCCTTGATGACCGTGATGGGATTTTCCCTGATCACCCAGCTGGTGATCTCAAATACCATGATCCAGACCATCGTACCTGATAATCTGAGAGGCCGGGTGATCAGCACCTACACCTGGGCCCTGGGTGGTTTTTATCCCCTAGGCTCGCTGCTGATGGGCGCCCTGGGCGACCAGATTGGCGCTCCTACAGCGGCCTTGATCTCCGGGCTCGGCTGCCTGCTGTTACTCCTCTTCAGACTGGCAGTTTTCCCGAACCTGCATAAATTGAATTAGCATACCCAATATGGCCCAATCGACTCCCGTTCCACCGCAAAACAGACGTTGGATCTCCAAAATCGGCTCCTGGAGCGGCCTGATTGGCCCGGTAGTGATAGCCCTGGGGAGAGATCCCTGCCTGCCCGGGCTGTGATACCTGCTCACCTGGCAGCCTGCCTGCGGCGTACTTATGAAAAAACCTGACGTCGAAGGAAAACAACAGGATGATTGCGGATTGGTACTTGACATGCCATTATCAAAAGCACGTCCCATTGCATTACTTCATTGATCTTCAATCACAATAAACTCTTTCATTCAGCAATCCTGAATAATGGGGTTGCTGATTCTTTCTTTATCCCCATTCTTAAGGAGGTATGTGATGAAGTCTTCAAGTATGAAGGTGACATTAAGCTTTTTAGGGTTGGCTGTTAGTATATGCCTCACAGCTTGCAGTCCCTTCTCCGGAGATCAGACACTTCCTTCTGCCGCTCCCCCACTGGCTGAAACAACCGCTACCTCTTCCAAACCCACCAATCTGGATATCCTTAAAGAGATGGACCCGACATTCGGAATATTTATTGACGGGGAGGAGTGTGAAGTGGACGGCCAATCCGAGATCAAATTCGGGGAATACCTCTTTGTGCTTCACAACGATACAGACCTGCCAGCCAGTATGACAATAGGAAGCTATTTCAGCGAAGGATCCTCTCAGGATCACTCCCTGTGGAGAGAAGAGAACTGCGGTGGGCAGGGAACCCACTGCGAAGCCGCTGAAGGCACCGGGATCAGTTACTCCCTGGCTACCTGGTACAACCCCAAGAAATTAGCTCAAGATGAAGAATCCGCCTACATCAAATTATTTGAGGTTAATATGGAAAGGGAATACGTGATCTGGGTATATTCAGATCATTATTGAGACTGGCTCTGCGCCCCAATTCAAGTCTATAAATAAGATATCGGACCCAGGATTTTTAGCCGCGGATCGTTATTCACCGATCCGCAGTTTGTATTTACACTTGGCAAGCTGAACGCCAAAACACGTGTAAAATAGGATAAGGTCGTCAAGTTTTCTATGCGAGGGTAACTATGAATCCCCTTTCCACTCTCCTGGCCCTCTTTCCCATCTTGCTCATCCTGATCCTGCTGGTCTGGCGGCGGATCCCGGCTGACATTGCCGGTCTGGCAGGATGGGTCTGTACACTGCTCATTGCCTGGCTGTACTTCCAGACCCCGTTTATCAACACATTATTAATCAGCCTCTCAGGGCTGGTGGCATCCCTGCCGATCACGATCATGGTCGCCACTTCATTGCTTCAGATCACAATCATGAAAGAAGCTGGCGCGATTGACCGAGTGGTGGCCTATCTCAAAACCATCGCTCCGGGCGACCGCGTTGCCCAGATCCTGATCCTCAATGTCGGCATCGGCACCACCCTGGCTGCCCTGGGGGCTACCCCGGTCTCGATCCTGCCGCCGATCATGATCGCCCTGGGATATTCCTCCTTTGTGGCCATCGCCCTGCCCTCCCTGGGTTATGACGCCCTTTGCACCTACGCCCTCTTAGGCATCCCGGTGGTGGTCTTTGCCAATTTCGTTGGCCTGCCGGTCCAGGAAGTCGGCGGGTATTTTGCCCGCTTCATGCCGGTGATCAGCACCTGCATTGCCCTGGCCATGCTCTGGCTGGCCGGTGGTTGGCAGCTGCTCTGGCGGGGGTTATTGCCCACGGTCCTGGCTGGCACTACCGCAGGTTTCATCGCCATCGGCATGAACGCCCTCGGCCTGGTCACCCTGACCGGGATTGCCGCCGGCCTGGGCGTGATCCTGGTCATGCTGATCTATATGAAATTGGCTGGAAAACCCCTCCGCAGTCGGGAAGGACTTTCGGATCTGGACCTGGACGCAGAGAAAAAGCTCTCCCTGGCCAGTGCCGTTTCCCCCTGGATCATCCTCACGGTCCTCGCCCTGCTGGTTAACGCGCCCTTCCTGCCCTTCTTCCAGCTGGTATTTAACCGCTGGAGCATGACGCTGGAGATCATCCCCGGCACCCCGGAAAAGATCCGCCTCTTCTGGCAGGCTTACTTCTGGATTCTGGTCAGCACTGTGCTGGCGCTGCCTTTCTTGAGAGCTGATCGTTCAATATTGAAAGTTTCCCTGAAAAAGTGGCTCAAACGCGCACCCCGGCCCATGCTGGCTTCTGCAGTGTTTTTCGCCATTGCTTATCTGATCAATCACTCGGGAGTAAACGCTTCCTGGGAGCTGGTCGATCCGGCCAGAAATATGGTAGTGGTGATAGCCGGTGCTGCCAGCCAGGCCTTTGGCCGTTTCTATCCCGCCGTGGCACCCTTTCTGGGCTTGCTGTCAGGTTTTATCAGCGGCTCTGAAACTTCTGCGATTGCCATGTTAACCGGCATCCATCTCAGCACAGCGGAGAAGATCGGCGCCCTCGGGTTGTTAATTGCCGCCAGCAGCGGGATCGGGGGCGGCCTGGCCAGCGTGATCTCCCCCGCTAAACTCCAGAACGCGGCCGCCAGCATCGACCGCATCGGGGAAGAAAGCCAGGTCATCCGGGTGACCTTTGTGATCTCCCTGATCATCACCGCCGTGGCTGCAGTGATGACGGTTATCTGGGCTTAAATTTATGGGCTGTATAATAAATATACAAACAGTATTATCTGAGTTCCTCGCCAGCGACCTGCAATAGATACACTTTCAGCTGGGGTCAATCATGGCTTCTCCGCCAGAGGATAAGTAACCGACTTCAAGGAGGAATAGCCGTGACTAAGAATACTCTCCTGCGTATCCTTCTGTTGATTTCCCTGATATCCCTCCCGGCCTGCGATAGAGAGGCTGATATCGGGTATGGACCTCCGGATACTCAAATTGCACAAACTGGTACCTCAGCTGAACCCGCTCACACTTTTACAAACACCCAACAGCCAGTGACTCCAACCCCCACACCTTGGCCATTCCAGCCGGAAAGCCTCGCAATACGCCTGGATAAGTATCTTGAAAACCAGGATGGCTCACTCAAGTTCTGGGTCTATGTCGTGAATCCCAATCCAGGGCCAGTGACAGATTGTGTCGTCTCGGTCATGTTTTATGATAGCGAGGGCAATCAGCTGATCGAAAACCAGGAATCCTGCGGCAGGGTGGAAGCCTATTCAGAGCACTGGGTGGTTGTGGATTTTGACGAGTCCTTTATCCCTGAAAACTACCAGGCCTATAATATTAACGCGCAGGCCACAGCTCCTGGCAGCAAACTCGTCCAGGGAGAACTAAATGACATGCCAGTGATAGGACCGGAGGGGGTTGAGATCAGCAAAGGCCGGATCCTGCCCAAGGTAACCGTGGAGCTGGACTGGTTTCTACCTCAGAATAGTTACCTGCCAGGTAATGAGATCCAGGCTCAGATGGATGCCCGGCTGGTGCAGGGCCAGCTGGAGGAAAGCCTTCTGTGTTTGGAAGTCGTGGAAAGTCGTGACTACGGCACAAACCAAACCAGCCCGATCATACTGGCTGAAAGTTGTCAAACTGTTTCCTGGGATTCATCAGGGGAAAATCAGCAATCTCTCAGTCTGAGTTTCCTGCCGTCCGGGTACACATGGATCCAAAAAGAAGATCCTGAAGGGGATTATATTCCCCTGGAGATCTCCGCCAGAGCTGAAGTGCTGCTGCGCGGAGTCTCACTGGCAGAGATGGAAAAGGATCTTTACCTCCCACCAGTTGAGGTTAAAGTCGCCAGTTGGTCAGCGGATGGGCTCAAAGTGGATACAGTTCAGCCGGAAACCCCCTATCTCGTGGATTTGAAATTGAAATCGCTGGCAGATGACCCCTTGATCCATTCCGTCCAGCTCAGCATCCGCTACACAGAACAGGACCCGGAGGAATGGTTGTTTAGCGGCTTATTGCTATTTCTCCCCTGCCTACTTGGATTCTGCCAGGATGAAGCAGTAATTTATACCCAACAGGACCAGGTTACACTAGATGAAGGCGCGGAGTACGTATACTCCATCCCCATCCAACTTCCCGAGGAACCAACCGGTGAATCTGGAATCAGCGGGTACTACTATTTAACTCTGGCTTTTGACGGCGTATCCATCTGGCAGGGTGGAAAAGTCCCCCTGGAAACAGGCAGCGACATACAATGACCTGCGCCTAAACCGAGGAGGCTGGGGACTTCGTCCCTTCTCTATCTTATTTATCGCCCAGACTCTGGATCCTTCCCAGGCCGCTGACATTACGGCTGACCGAAGGGCTTCCGTAATATTCCACATCCCCCGCCCCGCTGATGATCACATCCAGGCTACCAGTGACCCACAAGTTCGCGCCACTCGCGCCGCTGATGATCACAGAAGCTTCCCGGCTTTCAAGGTCAAAAGCCTGATAAAGCCCCACCCCGCTCAAATCAATGTGTTGATTTTCAACCTTGCCGGCCAGGTCCACATTCCCCGCTCCACTCACCACTACTTCCAGCTGGTTTGCGTTCAAGTCATCAAAATTCACATCCCCCGCGCCGCTGAGATTAATCTCGAATCGGTCGGTTTTCAGCTTCTCTGCCTGAATATCCGCGGCGCCGGAGACCGAGATCTCTTCCAGGTTGATCACGCTGATCCTGAAGGTGAATCCAGCGCTTGGATCAAGGACATCTCTCCCGCCCGGGGATAAGACAACGTCATCTGTAAAATCGATCTCCAGGGCATCTCCCTTCACTTCAGTTTTGATATATTCCATCAGGTTATCATCAGTCTCGATACTGAGGGATTCCTTCGTGCCCTGGGTGAGGATGATCCTGCCAACCCCGGAAACATGGATTTTATCAAATCCGCTGACATCCCGGTCTTCTGTGATGATTCTCCCTGATCCCTGAATTAAGCGGGGTTTACCAGGAACAACGCAGGCAGTGGTAATGGCTGCAATAACTAGCACAAGAACGAATACTTTGGTCATTTGCCGCATGGTTTTCTCTCCAATTTTATCGGCTGCACTATCCCGTGAGGTTAAGGAATCGCGCAGGAAATTTATGTCTGTTAGTGATATACGTGGTTTTTTAGAAATCCTCTCAAAGATTGGTATGATTGGTAGTATGAAAAGCTCTCAGAATATCCCCAAAATTGTCTCCTGGATTGCCATTACCCTGGGTGTCCTGGACATTCTCCGGGGAATCATCCACACCTTACTGCTCAATTTGGCGGCAACCAGCATAGCCGGGTTGGATCTCAGCACGCCCCAGGCTTTTGACCTGCTGCGGTTGATGGGTGTCTTCGGGATCTCCAACTACATCACCGGGGCCGCCCTGATCCTCACCGGATGGAAAGCCCGCGAGCTGGCCCTGATCCTGCTGGGCCTGATCCCGGCCGCATACCTGGTCGGTGGGCTGGCGACCCGGTTCTACAGTGCAGGCTTCCCCCAAACCCAGGCAAACTGGGGCGGCCTCCCAATGATGCTGGTATACCTGGCAGTCAGCAGCCTGACATTCATGTATGGAATCTGGAAAAGGGGATCATGAAGATCCACTTTGAGCATATTTCAACCAATGGGGTTCGCCTGCACACCGCGCTGGCCGGCCCCGCTAATGGCGAACCTGTGATCATCCTGCATGGTTTTCCAGAAGCCTGGTTCGGCTGGGAAAACCAGATTTACTCCCTGGCCGGAGCCGGCTTCCGCGTCATCGCCCCTGACCAGCGCGGATACAACCTGAGCGACAAACCTGAAGGTATAGCCAGCTACCAGATCGAGCAGCTTGTGAACGACATCCTGGGACTGGCAGATACACAAGGCCTGGACCGGTTCCACCTGGTCGGTCATGATTGGGGCGCGATCGTTGCCTGGAATCTGGCTCTGGCAAATCCAGGGCGGGTCAAACGCCTGGCCATTGCCAATGTTCCCCATCCAGCCGTGTTCAGGAGCTACTTACTGACCCATCCCGCCCAGATGCTCAAAAGCTGGTATGCCGGTTTTTTCCAGATCCCCCGCCTTCCAGAACTCTTTTCCAGGGCAGGGAACTGGCGCTTCCTGAACCAGGCCATGCCGGGATATTGGCCCGAAGACCAACAGGACCGCTATAGGGAAGCCTGGTCACAGCCGGGGGCGATCACGGGGATGATCAACTGGTACCGGGCTGCCGCCCGGAAATCCGCTTCCAGGCATATTTCCCCTGTTGTGAAAGCTCCTACTTTGATCATCTGGGGAAAAAAAGACCCCCATCTCGGCCACCAGATGGCACCTTTAAGCCTGGCATACTGCCAGCAGGGACAGCTGGTAATGATCGAGAACGCCACCCACTGGGTGCAGCACGACCAGCCCGATACTGTCAGCCAACTACTGATCGAGCACTTTCAGGGAGAAGAATAAATGGCCCTTGAACCCAACAGCGTCCAGCGCGACCGTATGCTTTCTTATGGAAAAACCAAGCTGACCCTGGTTCAATTCCTGGTCGGGAAAGATCCCGCTACCAACAAAGAGTATTTCACACAGACCAGGCAGGCCGTCCTTGCCGAAGGCGGGAAGCGGGAACATCAGCTGTTCATTGATCAAACCCTCACAGAAGGGGAACTCCCTTATCAATTCCTCACCGTGGACAGCTTTCCTTCCAGCCAGGCCTTGCTTCTGGCCCATGAGAACACCCGGGAGATCCGGAACGCCGCCCTCCAGGAGACGTATAGCATTTACCTCAAAACCACTTCGATCATAAAAAAGGTCCTCAAAGGAGCCAGCGTATTTTCACCCACCCTGGCGGGCTGGTTGGGCACCCGGCAGATCAAGGAAATCCCGGATCATCGTGAGGAGCTCGACCCCGAGACCGATCCAGGACTGGAGGCTGTCAGGGAGTTTTCTGGCCGGGACAGGGACCAGCCATTTTATATGATGAATTTAAATCAATTTGCAGCGCAAAATAGGCGACGGATGTCCGGTAAAACCGCTTATGACCGCTATTCAACCATGATCATCCCCTATCTGGTCAGTGTGGGGGGATACCCGGATATCTACGCTAAGATTCTGGGAACCTATATTGGGGACCAGAGGAGCAGCCTGGCAAACAGCTGGGGGGATTTTGCGCTGGTCTATTACCCTTCCCGGGCCAGCTTCCTGCGCATGATGACCAACACACCCCTCCGCGCCGCTGCGTACCGAAGGGCAGGGCTTGAGAAAGTGGTGTTGATGCCCTGCTCAAGATTAACAATCTAGAGCAATACTTGTCCCGGGGATAGTTGAAGAAGATCCAGGATATACCAACCGTTATCAGGAATCCAACCGCCTAGGCCTGATCTCTCTGGATGAAACTATTCCCTACTCTGACCAGGGCAGACAGGATCACCCCCCCGGAAAAAGCCGATCACTGGGTCGGGATTATGCTGGTCCTCACTGTTGCCGAACAATACGGTGTCTCCCTGCACAGCCGTGAAGATCGTGCAGGATTTGCGGGGTTAGTAATAGGCCGCAAAATAGATCGCCAGCGTGAGAATCAGGATGATCAAGACCTGTAAAAGGATCCCATTCTTTTGATAGTTCCGGATGATTCTTTTCATTTCGTCCTCTCCTGCGCCATCCTCTACGTTAAAGGAGCTTGAACTACCGCAAGAGCCTGGATGTACGGGATTCCAGGTATTGCGTCGTACAAACCGTTATTATAGTCTTTCAATAATGTATAAGAAGGTTATTCTGGCAGCCAGTGTAAGCGGAGTGTGGGTCACATTGGGGATGATCGCCACCACTTCGCCTTCCAGGCTGTTTAGAAAGCGTTCCAGATTTCCCTGATCTTTGAACATGTTGATCTCGAATCGATGCACTCTGTATTTCACTGCATTTCTCCTGGCAATAAGACAAGCAGGTGGTTATTCATAGGACAGTTGAGGTACCATAAGTCCGGTTCATTGATTATGCTTATGGTTCTTTTCGATATATTTTTTCCATCATCAATTGCTCTTCGTTTTTTACCTACCGCCGGGGAGGCAGCCGTTCCCTGCGGAAAACGGCCCCTCCCGGCGGTCAGTAAAGAGAAGAGTGAGAAAAAGATTACAAGCTGGTTGAATTTTTCGGAATATGGGAAATCGGTGGGTAAATTTTCCTGTCGGAATTCCGGTTCCAGATAGTACCCCAGCGGTCACGGAGGATCAGCCAGATCTTCCAAGCCCTGGACGGATTGGCCAAGGTCACTGCCCGAATCATGCGCTGCTGTTCTGCTTCTTGGAGACGGACACTCCGCAGCTCCCGACCCATGATCTCGGCATAACTGGGATTGAATGTCATCTTAGCATCTCCTTTCATTTTTAATTTCTTGAATGAGGCGTTCTGGCGGACAGCCTTTGACCAAAAATGCGTCCGCGCCAGCGGCCAGGGCTTCCTCCCGGAGATCTTCATGCAATGTCAGGATCACCACTCGTATCTCCCGCCATTTCTTTTTGATGATCTTGGTGGCTTCCAACCCATTCATTCCGGGCATAAAAGCATCCATGATCACCACATCAGGTTTGGTTTTTTGAATAAACCGGATCGCGTGCTCTCCATCAGCCGCCTCTCCAATGACTTGAATGTCTGGTTGGGTTAACATCAGGGCCCGGAGCCCTTTGCGTGAAGTGACACGGTCATCGGTGATGAGGACTTTGCGCAAGATGGCACTCCTTTCAATAAAAAGGTCAAGTACGGTTCTTTGACGGGGATATGAAAGAACGGCCGCCTGGATCATCATATTGGTTAGGGCTGTCATTCTACAATTTTCTCCCTCAGGGTATTCTTTTACAATCTGGTTTCACAGAATTTTTCAGTCTTTGAAATCAATGAGTGAAACGCATTCCTATCATACAAAGATCCCCTCCGGATGACATCCGTCAAAGAGGGGATTTTTCGTTCCACGAAAGGACTGTTTTTGGGGGATAGGGAGCTGGACGATTAAATGAAGGAAATCATCCAAATGGTGTACTGAACAAGTATTACTAACCAGGCATCAGGAATCATCCTCTAATTTTGCCATACCTTCTTTTAATGCATACAAGGCTGCTTCCGTTCGACTGGCCAGGTGGAGTTTTCCGAGGATATTGCTGACATGGGTGCGAACGGTGGTCTCGCTGATGCAGAGTTCATCCGCTATGTCCCGATTGCTTTTCCCTTTGGCCAATACCTGGAGCACTTCCACTTCACGTTTGGTGAGGGGATCGGGGGAAAGCGGTTTTTCAGCTGGATGGAAGACTTCTTCCAATACTTTCCGGGCCACAGTTGGGGAGAGGGACGATTCTCCCTGATAGACCTGGCGGATGGCATTGATGAGGTCATCCGGTTCAGTATCCTTCAGCAGGTAGCCCAGCGCGCCAGCTTTAATGGCAGGAAAAACCTGGTCATCGGCAGCGAAGCTGGTCAGGACCAGGATCTTGGCTTTGGGGTGGTCGCCTTTGATCTTTTTGATGACCTCAATTCCGTTCACCTTGGGCATGATCAAGTCCAGCAGCAGCAAGTCAGGGTTCAGCTCTCCATACAGGTCGACTGCCTGTTCGCCATCAACCGCTTCGCCGATCACCTCCAGGTCATCCTCTGTCGCCAGCAGCGCCCGGATGCCTTTCCGGACCACAGCGTGATCATCTACAATCAAGATCCTGATCTTGGTTTCACTCATTGGGCACCTCTATCCTTATAGTTGTTCCTTTTCCTGGCCAGCTGTCAATCGTTAATTCACCTCGCAGGAGTTCAGCTCTTTCTATAATCCCATCCAGCCCCAGGCCGCCGCCTTCAATGGCCTCATCAGGTATAAAACCCAGGCCATCATCGAAAATTTCCAGGGTGACTTTAGACAGTGTGCCTGATAAATTCAATCTGATCTGGCTGGCCTTGGCGTGTTTCAGGGCGTTGTTGAGTGCCTCCTGGGCAATCCGGTACAGGCCGTCCTGCACTCGATCGGAAAGGTCCAGGTGATCATCAAGGCTCATATCCACCCGCAGCCCAGCCCGCTCTTCCACGGCTTCCAATCTAGCCCGCAGGGCCGGAACCAGCCCCTGCATCTCCACCACAGAGGGCCTGAGCTCAAAGATCAGCAATCTCATTTCCCGCAGCGCTTCCTGGGCTGTACACCGCAGTTCACTCAACTGTTCATTTGCCAGATCAGCTCTTTGAGCCTCAAGCTGCCGGTAGGCTGCTTCTGCATGCAGCGTGATACCGTACAGAGCCTGGGTAACCGAATCATGCAGCTCTCTAGCCAATCTGTTGCGCTCCTCCACAACCGCGAGCTGTTGAGCCTGTTTATATAACTGGGCATTTTCAACGGCTACCGCGGTCTGATCCGCCAGAGACTGCAGAACCATCAGATCACTGTCATCAAAGGCATTCAGGTGTTTGCTTTGCGCGTCCAGCACCCCGATCGCCTTGCCTTTTACTTTAATTGGAACCGTCAGCTCAGAGAGCGTTCCACTGCCTTTCATCTCCACGTAGCCGGGATCCTCCCGGACATCTGGCAGATACACCGCCTGGCCGGTTGAGGCCACACGTCCAGTGACACCTTCAGCGCCAATCTTCAACCGGGAGGGATTGAAGTTGAACTTGGGATCCTCCCATAAACGGCCCGCGCCGACCCTGTACACCGCGTAATCATCCTCCAGCATAGCAATCGCCACGTGCTCATATCCGAAGGCTTTCTGGACCAACTTCACCACCTGGTCCAGCACCTGGTCAATATCCATAATCGAAGTGATTCGCCGGCCCACCTCCGCGATCACCCGGAACTGCTCAGCCCGCCGCTGCTGGGCCGCAAACAGGAAAGCGTTATCCACGGCCACACCTATCTGCTGGCCGGCTGAGATCAACAACTGCATCTCCTCTTCAGCGAAGTCCCTCAGGTCAGGGGAGATCAGAAACAGCGTGCCCAAGGTTTTTTGCTTGGAGCACAGCGGCACCACTGCCAGGGAAGTTAAGCCAACCGCTCTGGCGATTCCCCGGGACAAGCGGCTATCCTGGGAAATATCCCGTATGATCAGCGGCTGGCCGCTTTCCATGACTTTCCCAGAAAATCCTTCCCCTATTTCCAGGTCGTCGATCTCTTGGATGAAATCAGGCTTGAATCCGTGCTGGGCAGCCACATGTAGCGATCCGGACTTTTCATCATAAAGATAAATACCCCCGGTATCTAGGTCTACTGCCCGCAGCACCTGAGCCAGTGCACTGCAGAGAATTTCTTGCAGGTCCAGCGATTGGCTGACCACGGAGGAGATCTCGTTCAGGGTTCTATATCTGTCTAATTTTGTTCCCATTGACCATTCCCTTTTGGTTGATCAGGAAAGTATCCAGATAGATAGATTGGTGA
>DRBO01000165.1 GCA_011039385.1 Chloroflexota bacterium
AAGAACTGCCGGGCCCGGAATCCGGTCACTTTAATGCGGGAATTTTCAGGATTGGATCCTTTCCCATCCTGAAAATGAGGATAGCCGATCCCTTCCACCTCAAAATCAATGCCCGCGCGGGCAGCGATCTCCGCCACGCCAGCTCGAACTTCCTCCAGCACATCCAACTCAACTTTGGCGCGGGGCAGTACACCCACCAGCCCATTGTAGGCGAATGGCTTGAGATTAGACAATAGATGGGTGATCAAACCGGCAATCTCATCCATGTCCTTTTCGACCAATCCTCGCTGGGTGAGCCAGGGCGTTCCCAGACGGATGCCGGTCGCCAGGGAAGTTTCCAGGTCACCGGGGATGGTGTTCTTATTGGTGACCATACCAGCCAGATCCAGGATCCTGACAGCAGGCTCTCCCCAGATGGGATACTCCTGTCCAGTAGGCAGCGCGGCCGGGGCAGGGATCGATTTCAGGTCAAGAAGCAGCAGGTGGGTATCGGTGCCGCCGTACGCAAGCCTTAAACCTCTATTTTGCAATCCATCCGCCAGCGCCCGGGCATTCTTGACGATCTGGGCCTGCAAATCTTTAAACTTCTTCGTGCGGCCAATTTGGAAGGCAACAGCCATGGCCGCGAACTTGTTGACGTGGGGACCGCCCTGCTCCCCGGGGAAGACTGCCAGATCGATTGCCCCTGCCAGTTCCTCGTCAGTAGTCATCACCACAGCGCCGCGAGGGCCCATCAGGGTTTTGTGAGTCGTAAAGGTCACCACATCGGCAATCCCAATAGGATTAGGGTAGATGCCGGAAGCAGCCAACCCGGCCACATGGGAAATATCCGCCATCAGGTATGCCCCACAGGCGTCAGCAATTTCCCGGAAGGCGCTCCAATCTGGGGCCCAGGGATAGGAAGTGTAGCCAGCAACAATGATCCTGGGCTTGTGCTCCAGAGCCAGATCGCTAATGACATCATAATCCAGGCGCTCAGTTTCGGGATCGACCCCGTAGGATACGACCCGGTAGCGCTGTCCAGAGATGTTGAATTCCGAGCCATGGGAGAGATGCCCTCCTTGATAAAGATCCAATCCCATGAAGGTATCTCCCGGCTCCATCAAGGACCAGTAGACGCCCAGGTTGGCCGGTGTGCCGGACAGCGCCTGGACGTTCGCGTAAATGTCCTCTGCCGGCGTGTCAGGCGTGGCGAAGAGCTCGGCTGCCTTGCGCTGTGCCAGGCACTCCACCAGGTTGGCGTATTCTTTGCCTTTGTAGAAGCGCCGGTCAGCGTATCGCCGGTAGTTGGCCAGGTGCCAGGCAACATCCTCTAATTCCTTTTCATCCGCTTTGACCAGCTGGGAAGGAGGATATCCTTCAGCATAGAGGTTCTGAAAGCGAGTCCCAAGGGCACTGCGGACTGATTCTGGCACGTAGGACTGAGAAGGGATAAAGATCAGCTTTCTGGCCTGACGCTCATCCTCCCAGGCGATCAAATCTGAAACAAAGGGGGCAAGTTCCTCAATTCCCTCTCGGAACAGAAAATCCTCATTAACATTTTTTGCCATGCTTGCCATCTCCTCCCAATATGATTGATTCCCTACTCAATCTGATATATGCAAATAATATCAGGTTAAATGCATAAAAAAATTTAACCATAGACATCATCCACTTACATGTGACAAAAAACATGACCTTAAAGAGCAATCCAGGTCAGTAACTCAAGGGGACAGGTCAGGAAGGGGATCTGAGAGACTTTTTGGAAGGAATAATTCATAAAACCACCGGATAGCAAAAGATTACCATCCGGTGAATTCCATCGAAAAAGGATATTTCCCCAAGCCGCACTTGCTTTGCGGGAATACTGGGTGTAAACTTCTGATATCCTCCGTTGGGGGAACTTCCTGACATTTGGTTTGACTGAAACATGGGCCTCAGAAGGAATCCTTCCAGGCCTGACAAAGATGGGGCATTACAACCCAAAGGCACGGTAATATGCGGAGAATAAATACTACCTACCTGTCTCGAGATGAATGCTGGGGCATCCAGATCAACGGCCTGCAGCACTGCCAACAGAACTGCAAGTGGGTGGGAATCAGCACTTGCGAGGGACAGAACATCCGCCTGACAGGCTACAATTCCAGGGGATTCAGGATTGGGGAAACGGGAGTGATCCCCGAGGATTACAATCCTGACTACGATAAATTATCAACTCCAGGTTAATCCAACGAGATCTTTATTCCCCTGTCTGTGTCTTCTTGAGATATTGGACACGGGCAAACGCAGGCATATTTTCCTTCACCCGGCCCAGCTTCCCCCGAAACTGACCAAGAGAGGCATAATTATGTGCCTTGGCCCAGTTTTCTAGGTCAGACAGCAGAACTTCCAGATAGTCAATCCCATTTCTATAGAGAGTTGTGCAAATCTGGGGGGCCACCGCCCCGCCAGCAGCTGTTTGATGATCCCTTCAGCTATGTGGACGCCAGTATTGGCAGCCAAGTCGCATGGGACATGAAGATAGGATTCTTGAGCTGCAGACCCAAATTGGTGGTAGAGAGGGCCAGAGGTCATTTTCCTTTAACAAAGTTTCAATTTATCCAGGGAGGTTAGGGCTGTTTCCGGCTGTTCTAGAATAGCTGTCATGTACTTGAAGGCAGCCTTGAGATTACCCGCAGCCTGGGTGGATATTCCTTCCCGGAAATCCCATTCATAGCCTTTGATATGCAGCAGCAGCACGAGGGGGTCTTTCTGGAAAAGTTCCTGGCAGAGTTTAACAACGTACGCGGGTGAGGCCGAGTGGGTCGTGAAAGCAAGCTTCCCGTTTCCCTTCACCACACTCAGGCAAAAATCATCAATATCCTCTTCTGAGGCGTCAGCGAAGATCACCAAATCTTGATTGGAAATCAACTCCGCATCTTCGATATTCAGCTGGTAGTTATTGTCAAACGTTATGCCTGATAGTCGCTTCTCCGTGACCCATTCTTCCAACTGATTGACAAGCTCTACGCCCAGTCCGTCATCCTGTCTACCGGGATTCCCATAACCGTAGACCAAGATCCGCATCGAATTGATCAGGTCCTCTTCCTGTCAATCAACTGGTTCTCAGCGTCATACAAAGAAACCTCCAACGGCATCTGGCCCAGTGCGTGAGTGGCGCAGCTCAAGCAGGGATCATAGGCCCGGATGGCGACTTCCACCGCGTTCATCATTGGTTCTGTGATTTCAGTTTTCCCATCCATCCAGGAATGGGCCACGCTGTTGACAGACTGATTCATGGGCTCATTGTTGTTTGTCGTTGAGACGATCAAATTCGCCCTGGTGATCTGGTCATCTTCGTTAATCTCATAATGATGGAACAAGGTGCCCCGGGGGGCTTCCAGCAAACCAACACCCCTGCTTCCCTTGGTTCCCTTGGTAACCAACTCTCCTTCCATCAAATCCGGGTCATTCAGCAGTTCTTTCATCATCTCGGCCGAATGGAGGAGTTCGATCAACCTCGCATAGTGATAATGCAAACAGGTATTGTTAGGCTTTCCGTTGGTAAGGGCTTTGTACTGCTCAAATTCCGCCTGTGCCAGGGGGGATGGGATGAAATCGCAGGTGTTCAGCCTTGCCAGCGGACCCACCCGGTACCAGCCTTTTTCAGGACCAAGCGATTTGATATAGGGGAACTTCATGTAACTCCAGGAGCGGACTTCTTCTTCAATATAGTTGTCGTATTCCTGGTAATCCACATCATCAAGGATCTTGTTGCCCTCTGAATCCACCGCCCGCAATACACCATGGTAGAGATCCATTGCACCGTCTTTCCTGACCAGACTGAGATGATTGGAGGGGAAGGAAACGAAATCATCAATAAAGCTCTGGTTTTCCTTGTAGTAGTCCTTGAAGAACTCCAGCACGCTTACTGACCACTCGAGCATCTTGTCTATATTCATGGGATCGGGTCCATGCAGGAAAGCTTCTTTGTCCTCTGGAGAAAGATGTTTGTTAATACCCCCGGGAATGGCTCCTGTGCCGTGGATCTTCTTGCCGGCGGTAGCGCGGATGATCTCCTGTCCATATTTGCGCATCATCACACCCTGGACTGCCAGGTCCTTATGCTCCAGGGCTACACCGATCACGTTCCGGATGGCCGGGTCCGCATCGATCCCAAATAACAGATCCGGGGAAACCAGGTGGAAGAAATGCAGGGCATGGGATTGAAACATCTGCCCGTAATGCATCAGCCTTCTCATCTTCTCCCCGGTAGGAGTCAAGCCATCTCCCGTGCCGGCACCGACCAGCACATCCAAAGCCTTGGCCGCAGCCAGATGGTGGCTGACCGGGCAGATCCCGCACAACCGCTGCACCAGCACTGGTGCTTCCCAGTAAGGCCGTCCCTGCACAAAACGCTCGAAACCCCGGAACTCAACAACATGCAGCCTGGATTGAGCTACTTGATTTTGATCATCCAGGTGAATAGTGACCTTTCCGTGCCCTTCAACCCTGGTTACAGGTTCAATGGTGATTTTCTGTGACATAGCTGTATCCTTTTATTAGTCAAATTTCACAACTTCATAAGGCAATTTCATTTCGTCACCTGTGACCAGGGCCACCAGGGCATTCCAGATCAGGTCAGCCGTTGGCGGACAACCCGGCAGGTAATAATCTATTCTGACAATCTCATGGCAGGGATAAACCCTGTCCAGGATCATCGGCAGCTCGTCGTCGTTGGGCAGGATATTTTCAGTATTCAGACCCACCGTGGGGCCGTTCAGATAAGCTTCCTCAAGGCATTCCTTGACCGGGATGCCGTTCCTGAGAGCGGGCAGTCCCCCCATAATAGCGCATTCACCCACAGAAACAAGGATCTTGCAGTGTTTCCTGAACTCTTTGAGGACTTCCACATTTTCGCTGTTGCAGCATCCGCCTTCAATCAGGCCGATATCACACTCTTTGGTGAAAGTCTTGATATCAACCACCGGAGACTTGTTGAATTCAACCAGCTCGATCAGCTTAAGTATCCTCTCGTCAATGTCCAGGAAAGACATGTGGCAGCCAAAACATCCTGCAAGTGAAGTTGTTGCTAAGACTGGTTTACTCATAGTATTTTGTCCTATCGTAAGTTATTGTTTTTCAATATCGCTGCCAATGGGGACTTTATCAAATTTGCGTTCTCCGATCGGCACAATAAACCCCTGTTCCTTTTTCAAGATCGCGCCAACAGGGCAGATCTCCATCGCCTCCTGGGCTTCTTGCTCAGTCAGCAGGGAAGCAAGCTCCTTATCCATCACAATCTGGAGGTGCTCTCCTCCCCTTCCCTGGTAAGCAAAGACATGCTTCCCTTCTTTCGTGATCGTCCTGATACAGCGTTTACACAGGATACAGCGGTTGGCGTCATGAAAAATATGCTCAGCGCTGGCATCCACGTCCTTGAGTGGGAATTCATAGGGGAATCTTGGCACCATTATCTGATAGCGGTAAGCCAGGGCTTGCAGTTCACAATTTCCGCTTTTCTCGCAGGAGGGACAAAAATGATTACCAGAGACGAAAAGGACATCAATGATAGCCTTGCGAAGCTCGATAAGTTCTGGAATATCATTATCAACCACCATGCCATCCTCAACCGGTGTTGTGCAGGCTGTCATGACGCGGCCATTCACCTTAACATTACAGATCCGGCAGGACCCTGCCGGTTTTACTCCCTCGACATGACATAAGGATGGGATGAAAACGCCGTTGGCTTTGGCTGCATCAATGATTGACTGCCCTGCATCCGCATAACAGGGTTTCCCATCAATTTCGAAGTATAGTTTTCCATTTTTGTTCATAGCATCTCTACTTTTTAGTTCTGATAGGATTAATGGGATTCTATATTGGGTACTCTACCGACCACTTCACAGCTTGCAGCAACTGCCTTCTCCAGATCAAAAGCTGACAGATAATCCTGATCGGTTTTGATCAGATCGTCATAGAGATTCCTGAAATTGTCCAGGGAAGTAATGATCGGGTTGGCAGATGTTTGTCCAAGCCCACATCGGTTGGCAGTCGTTCCCATCTGAGCCCAGGTGTAGAGTTCATCAATATCTTTTTTCGTGCCATTCCCATTGAGGATCTTGAGCAATTTGTTGCGCAGGATCACGGTCAAGGACCGGCAGGGGGCGCAGGACCCGCAGGATTCCTCAATAAAGAAATTCGTAAAGGGCAGGATGAAATCCCTGAGAAGATCTCGCTGTTCACCAATGATGATCATCGAACCACCGGTGGCAAGGTCTTCAAAGGCGATACTGCGGCCGAAGTGAGTGGAATCAATGCAGTTGCCGGATGGTCCACCAACCTTGACCCCCTGGACGGAGGTTGCCCCAACCATCTCCAGCATCTCATTGATCGTCATCCCCCATTCCATTTCATATACTCCAGGATTCTTGCAGTCTCCGGAAATGCTCAGCAGCTTCGTACCAGTGGATTCCTTGGTGCCCACGGATTTGAACCAATCCGCCCCATTCGCCAGAATGGGTACAACTTTGCAGAGGGTCTCAACGTTATTCACCACAGAAGGTTTATCCAGGTAGCCGCTTTGGACCGGGAATGGAGGGCGGTTCCTGGGCTCACCGCGTTTGCCTTCCATGGATTCGATCAATCCGGATTCCTCTCCGCAAACATAGGATCCCGCACCCAGCTGGATGCGGATATCAAAATCGAATCCGGATTTGCCAGCAATATCCTTGCCCAGCAAATTCATTTCCCTCATGCCCTGCAGGATGCTCTCCAGGTGCTCTTTCAGATAGCGGTACTCATAACGCAGATAGAGAATACCCTGCTTGGCACGGATGGCATATCCGGCAATCACCATTCCTTCAAAAAGCATCCTGGGAAGTTCTGTCAGGATTACCCTTTCTTTGAATGTGCCTGGCTCTCCTTCATCAGCATTACAGATCAGGAAAACCTCGTCCCCGCCCGATGCCCGGCAATATTCCCATTTTAGTCCTGTTGGGAATCCGGCGCCGCCGCGACCTCTCAGATTAGAAGCCTTCACTTCCTCAACAACCTCTTCAGGTGTCTTATCCAGCGCCTTTCTCAGAGCGTTCTCCAGTTCAAAATCACCGAATAATACAGACCCTTTGGCGTGGATATTGTTCTTGACCATCGTTCGCAGCAGGCCTTTGCTGTAAATTTTATCTGCGATTTCCTCGGCTATATCAGCTACCTTCTTGCCTTCCTTGATACCCTGAATGATCTTCCGGGCCTTGGCGGGATCAAGCTCGGTGAATACAGTGCCGTTAATGATGGCCGCTGGTTCCTGATCACTCATTCCAATATCAGCGGTATCCCAGAGACCGATCAAACCGTCAACGGTGGCGCTATTGAAGGATATGCCAACCTCTTCTTCAAAAGCCCTGGCAACTTCAGTCCGGCCGTACATGTGAGCCACTGGGCTGTTATTAAGGTAAATGGCATATTTCCCTACCGGTTCCAGGGAGAAGAAGTGATAGAAGCTGATAGTTTGCTCGACATCCACTCTGGATAAATCCAGTTGATCAGCCAATATCTCTACTGCCTGTTCAGGAATATGGTGGTACAGTTCTTGAATTTCCAGCAGGATATCCATCATCCTGTATTTGTCGCTGCTATATTTTCTGATTATGCTTTGGATTTTTTCTGTCATAGGTTGGCACCTTTCCAGGATATTGCCCTTTATTTATTGGACAGTACTAAGATGAAAACAAGAGCTTTATAATTTCAGCCAGGAATCCGAAAAAAAAGATTGGGAAATTATTCACATATATTATACACAACATGTTAGTTTCTGGCATATTACATTCGGCCAAAACCCGTACCATCTGGGTGACATAGTGACTTGTCACCACAAGTTTAGTTTACGTATGTCCCGCAGGGAGATATGGAGAAGAGATCTGGCTTCTATCCAGCACACAGCCCCAGGACAAACCATCACGAAATGGGACTGGAAGCCAATTCACGAGATCATTTCCCGGGTAATTTTCCCCCGGGAAGAAATATCACCCGTCTGGAAGTTGTTCTGTGATTGAGGGTTGAATCAATGCAGATGACCAGTATAGAAAAGAGGGTTCAGAGAACTTTTCTCATGGGATGAATGGGGAGCCCGTGTCTCTGGAAGTTCCAGCCATTGCGGATCCCAGTTGATCTTTATAACCCGTTTTCAATTAGAAAGGGACTGCATAGAGTGAGTATGCCACACAGATCACAATCCCTTGATTACGGCACACTTCCTTCTCAAAATGCTCCACCAGAGAACGACCAATTCCCAGGCGGTGGTACTCCCTATCAACGAATAGCGAACCCAAGTGGTCCATTCTCCCCTGCAATACGCCAGCGATGATCCTGCCCACCTCTGGCAGGTAGACAAATTCTGATTGGATCATCTCTCGGATCGCTTGCTGATGGGGAGGGACCCCATCTCAGGCAAAGGCAAACGGGGCCAAATAGGCCGCTATTTTACCGGGTTTCAGGAAATCGAGATTAGATTCACTGTACGTGTTTTTAATCAGCAGCCCAACATCCCCCGCATCATTTTTTTTGTAATCGCGGACGATCACTACAGCTTCCTTGAGATAATTTGAGAAAATCCTTGACCACAAATCCCTGATGTTCAGTCAATCGCTTTCTTTGAATATCCCGCGAATAGAAACAAGAGACCCGGAAGGGCAATCAGGGCGAAAAAAGGCCCGCGCGGGAAAGTGCCAGAAAAGGCAAAATCCAGAAGGTAAAAAAGGGCCATGCCGCCTACCACCAGCCAACCTCCCAGCTTTTCCCATTTCCAACCCAGGATCAAGCCCAGGAAAACAACCACAAAAACAGCCATCATCAAGGATTCCCTCAGAGTGAGTTCAAATAGCGGGCCAATCCCATCGCTCACGGTGTTGCCTACCAACATAAAAGCGATGAAAGCGGCCATGATGGTCGCCAGGATCCGGGCGACAAGGCGGATAATCCTGACAGTTTTCTGGTTCATGATCTCTCCTTTTGAGCCTAATTATAAATCAACTATCAACTCGTCGATTGCTCTCCGGATTCTCCCTCTCAGTCTCAGTTTGTCCTGAGTGATGACGGAGTCAGAGCCTATGGGCGCAGAGCCGGAATGACATAAGGGAGGATATCTCCTCGCGTTATGAATTGAAAATGATGAATTAATTCTAATTTTCAATATTCAATTTGATCTACCTTCGTGTCATCTTCCAGCGGGATGTACTTCTCCCCTCGCTCCTGGAGCCAGATCGCGCAGGACCGCCAGGCGATGCCGCCCGGGCAGGTCTCCTTATAGCTGCATTTCTCACACTGGGTGGGCATAAACAACACCAGGTGGGCTGCGATCAGCAGGGTGTAAACTGGCAGCAGCCACCAGGAGGTTTTGACCACCCAGTAGACGGGGAAAAACACGATCACCAGCACCATGATCTCCCCCGCGGCGGCGTTCTTATCAAAAAAATTCTGATCGAATTCCCTGTTAGGATAGAGTATTCCAGACAGGAAGTTGCCTAGATAAACTCCGAATAATGCCGGACAGTATTTTCCCCGGTAAGGGCAGCCAATACAGCAGCCAGCCTGGAAAACGTTGGTCAATAGATAAAAGAAAACCAGCAAGATAGAAAGCCAGGGAGAATATCTGCCCAGCAGGATGATCGCGCCTACAAATACAACCAGGAAAGGCACCATTGAAAGCGTGTACAGCCATTTGTCCCTGGGTGTCCATTGGTAATCCCTGGATTCCATAGTCATTTTTCCTCCTCAGTGAGCGGGATTTATTTTCCCTGCCTGTGCAGTTTAGGCAGCAGCCCGCCGGTGCGCGCCTCCAGATCGAGATAGTCCTGGCCAAATTCCTTGCGCATCACCCCTTCTTCCCGGGGAATCCTGTTGATGATCATCAAACCGAAAAAGAGCACCGGGATAAAAGTCAGCACAAGATTGGACGCCAGCAGCCCGCCGGCCAGATAATTTATCAAGTAGGCTGTATAAATGGGGTGGCGTATCCAGCGGTAAGGCCCACTGGTCACCAGCTGGTGTTCCTCCTTGGAAACCACAAAGGAAGAAAAGCTCTTATCGAGTTGATAGTGAGCCATTCCCAACAGGGTGATCCCGCCTGCCAGGGCGAGGACGCCGAGCCAACGCAGCCAGTCCGGGTAATCAAGGATGTACGTGAATGAAAACATTCCCGGGAAAAAGATATACTCCGCCCCAAAAATCAGGGTGACAAGGGCAGCAATGCTCCCGGCAGCCAGGCTGAGTTTGTTCTCCTGGATATTGATTTCCCTGTCCTCATGTAATACTCGGGATTGAAAATAAATCCGGATCCCAAACATGGCAATAAATGACACGATCATGAGGATTCGAAATACGATTTCCGGTGTCATCGCTCCACTCCATTTCTGGGATATTTGAAAGTCCTTACCAGCGATAGTCACCCTCCGCTGGTTTTAATCATTGTAGACCCTTCTGGTTAAGAATGCCAGAAGGGTCTCAATTAAAATACAATGGGAGGCTACAGCGATAAACCAAAACTATCCCATTAGCCCGGCCAACCGATCACTAACCCAACCGCCAGCAGGATTGGCGTCACGATGTTCACCAGCACATTCTGGCCCAACACCGGGATCAGCTCTTCTGTATTTTCGACCTGGGTTAAAACACCCCGAAATATGGGCACAACCAGGATCAATCCCAGCATGCCCAACAACCCGGAGAGGGGAAGAGAATCAAACACCACGCCCAGGCCAATCACCACAAAAGGAAGGATCAAGAAAGCCAGATAAATGCGGGAACTGCGGGTTTTCCCAATTTGGATCGGATAATGCTTCCTGCCAACTCTCTTGTCTACCTCCGCGTCTGGGAACTGATTCAGTAAAAGCAGATTACTGACCAGGAAAAAGGGGATCAGTGAAGCCACAAAGGCAGGCCAGCTGTAAGATCCAGTCAAGACATAATCCGTTCCCATCACCATCAAAGTCCCAAAACCCAATCCAGGGGCGATCAGACATAGGAGGGGATATCGGGTGATCCATCCTGTATAGAAATAGATCAGGGACAATCCCAGCAGCCCCAGGGGAATCAACGCCGGGCCAACCTTTATAGAAAAGTGGATTCCGATCAGCCCTACCAGGGCGAGAAAACCCCAGGACATGATATAAGCAGGTTTCTCGAGTTCAGGGTTCTTTTGAAGGCGACCGCTTCCCCCACTGAAGGGAGTGCGGCGGGTCTTGGCATCCAAGCCGCTCTTAAAATCGAAATATTCGTTAAAGGAATTCACGCTGATATGAGCCGCCAGGGCACCTATCAAAACCAGGGCAAAATCAAACCAGTTTATCTCCCCCTGGGTCCAGATAGCAGTGCCCAATCCTAAGACCACGCAGGCAGGCGTCAGCACCAAAAATGGCAGACGCATGGGGTCAAGCAAGAATTTAATTTCCTTCATATTCGATCCTTTCCTCTGATGTTAAACTGAAAAACAAATTCAAATCGGTAATAGTATACCTCCGGGTTTTTAATAAGGAAGGGGTGCCAGGCCCAGGAGGATGAACTGGGGGCCAGCAAGGTGATTTAAGAAGCCTGCCGGGGCTTTCCAACCATCACCAGATCCCGGGCACAAGGCGGTATTTTGTCTGCTGCGCATATTCTTCATACCCGGGTAGTTCTTCCCGTAGAGTGCGGTCTTCCAGCCCTGTCCGGATAATCGAAGCAATCATCACCAGAATTGTTGGCAGGACAACCCACAGGGAACTAAAGAAAACCGGCCCGACCAGCCAGGACAGCAGTCCCCCAGCATATCCAGGATGGCGTACAAATCGATAGGGCCCATCCTGGACTACGGTCTGACCGCGGTCAGCCTGGATCCTTACCTGGGAGGAAAAATAGCGGTTAACCGCCATAGCCCAGCTGCCCAGCAAGCTGCCCAGCTGGATCAAGGTCAAAGCAGCGATCTGGATCCAGTCCGGAAGATCGGGTGACCAGCCAAAACGCTGGTCCAAACCCGCGACAATCCAGGAAATAAAGGGGCCAATCAAGGCTGTGAAAGGCATCAGGAATCTGTCCCACCCTTTCACGTTCTCCATCTCATGGGCCCGGGCGCGTTCCAGGGCCAGGTCCGGGGCCCTCAGGATCAGAAAAGCCCGGCTGCCGAACAACACCGCTAAACCCGTTATTGAATAAGCCCAGGCCTCCCACCAATCCCAGCTGCCGGCAGATAGCAGCAGGGTCCCAAGCATGATCGGTATTATCAAGGCCAAACGGATAAGGCCACTCCAGAGTTTCTTCAGTTCTGATTTTTCCAGGTTGTCCCTTTCCATACTCACCACGCTCCAGGCAGCCATTTGTGCTCCACCCGAGTGGCATACTCCTCATATCCCGCCAGCTCATTAACTAGGATTGGATCTTCCGGGCTGATTAGAAAACGGGACAGGTCCAGCCAGGTATCAGCACCCGCCACTCCCCTGATTAGCCCCTGATCCATTCATATTTCAGCTGGTCACCTTGAGGATGTTTTCCATGTGTTCACTTTCGTGTTCCGCGAGGATCTCGATCAATTCGGCCAGCGTCCTTTCTGAACCCCAGGGAAGGACCAGCTCTTCTCCCAATAGATCGGGGTTCAGAGCCTTGATAGTTTTCCGCAAGTCAGACCGGATATCCTTCCATTCCTGGAGGACTTCTTCCAGACTCCAGCTCCTCCGGGCTCTGATAGACTCAGCGTTGAAGCGGTCAAAATCCTGCTCGTGGAGAAAGTGAGGTGGATCCCCGGCAGTAAAGGCCCGGATGGCCTTGTGAATGACGATCTCCCAGGCAGTTATGTGACCGATGGCTTCCTTGATCGTCCATCCCGGACAGAGCTCCCGGACAGGATCCGTTTCCGCCACGACCTCCTCCATCTTCTGGCGCACACCGTCAATATAGGCCATCAAATCATTCAGTTGAGAAGTGTTATTTTCCATAGTCCTTCCTTTGAATGTGTGTTGTCACAGTGGTTCCTGCGCAGGATATCTATCCTTCCACTGATGTGTTTGTAAGCTGTCTCTGTATGATCGCTACTTCTCTTATTGATCTTGAGGTAGGTATGGCTATATTAATTCTAACCTTGAAATTCAAAGAGTCCATACTTACTTGGAAAACCAGCTTGATCCCATCCCCTTGTTCCCAAAATATCACTCAAAGGTGGACCCCATTTGCTGCTTCTACATCACATAGACTAACCTTCTCACAGCAAGTCACCTCTCCGGGGACGGGAAAGACAAGTAAAATTAAGCCCATGAAGATCATGCTGGTAGGTCTTGGTCAGGAAATGCACGGGGACGACGAGGTCGGACTGGAGGTTGTCCACCGCTGGATCGAGGAGCATCCCGGGGGTTTCTCAGAGGCGGAAGTTCAAACCCGGATCCTGGACAGTCCAGGAATCAACTTGCTGGGGACCATCGCCGGGCTGGACGCGGCCATCTTGGTGGCCGCGATCCGGAGCGGCGCCCCGCAGGGAACCATCCTGGTCCTGAAAGATGAGAAGCTGGCAGCCTTCGTGGAAAGCAATCGGAAGGAGGGCGGCTGGGGCGCCGCTGAGACCCTCTCCCTGGGGCGCCAGCTGATCCCGGAAGAGCTGCCGGAGAAGCTGGTTCTGATAGGGATCGAGGGCAGCGCCTTTGGGCTGGGAGAGGGTCTCAGCCCGGCGGTGCGGGCTGCAATCCCACAAGCGCTGACAGTTCTGAATCGCGCCCTGGCAGAAATCCAGGGGAAAGACAAACCTCTCAGACAAATAGTCACCCGGATGATGGATAGCCTGCGAAAGGCCCTCGCCAAACGCTGAAGCCAGCCAGGGAAAAAACAGGAAAGTTGTCTCCCCCTGCCGGGGAGGGCAAATCAATTCTGAATGCCTGGTAAGACAAGAGGCTGACTCTCCAGTCAGCCCCTTGTTCATCGTCCTTCAGGGTCCGATCACTTACGGACAGCGGCAGATTTTTAATTTCTCATCATAGTGGCCATCTGCTTCTACACATTCTTGAAAGGTCAGGTTTTCATGGCAGGCTGGGGGCTCCGGCGGATCCTCTACTGGCAGGTCCCTAAAGGAGAAAGTCATCCCGGCAATGATTTCAGGCCAGCCGGGTTCGAAATTGTCGACGTAGGACCAGCACTGGATCTCCTGCTCGAACGGTTCCAGCGACTCCTGGTTCAATATATTCAATTTCAGATAGGTAGTCTGGAAGTTGCGGGCAATCGCCAGGACTCTGTCACCTTTCTCGATGGTCCATAAAGCGGGGAAAAAATCCGGATAGGTGCCCTCCCTGCAGTAATGGTTTGTTTTGGCCACGCCGGGCACACCGGGCGGCAGGCATACGCCCGTTTCATTGACGAAGAAGGATCGGACAGGGGACTCTGGACCGCTCCCACCTGATTGCGTAGCGCTTACTTTCCAATAGTACGTCGTGCAGTCTTCCAGAGGCTCTGTGATCACAGCTGTCGAGGGCTGGGGATATGCGCCCAGGAGGCTTATCCCACTGAAGGTGGGATCGTCTTGCAGGTTGATAAAATACCCGTCCGGAATGCAGGCTGGTTCTCCCGGGTGATATCGCAGAAGCGGGGTTAACGTGTCAACCACCACCTCATCTTCAGGCAGATCCTGCACGGGCGCCATGGCCTCAGCCAGAGACGTACATTCAGGGCCGGTAAGGAACGCGCGGGTTGAACTATAATCACCGATATATGGATCTCCGCCATCCTCAACAGCAAAGGCGACCTTGGTCCAGTACTGAGTTGCTGGTTCCAGGGAGGGAGGATTATATCCGGTGATGAACCCCCCAGAGAAGTACTGATCCAGGCTGGAGTCCTCATAGAAAGGATCAGCCGCGAGTTTCACCGAAGAGCCATCCTCAAAACATCCTCCTGGATTTTCCCATTGGATCATGACATTGGTATCTGGAAAGACCTCAAAATAAGGTGGACTGACCATATCCGGAATGGGCAACGATGTTTCTGTGCAGCTACACAGGCCACCCCTGTCAATGACGAAACGTCGGATCGGCGATGGGGGACCCTCCAGGCCTTCCGAGATCATCGCCATCTGCCAGTAATATTCCTTGCAGTCATCCAAATCGGGTTGAACGATCATCGCCACGGAGGCTATGTTTGGAACATTAGAATCAAAAACGATCGAGCTCATATCCGCCTTATCCGAGATCCAGTGATGCGCTCCTTCAGGCACACAGCTGGGATCGGGATAAGACCAAGTCAGGATCAGATGAGGAAGTGTGTCAATTTCATCTTCCAGCGGGGTTTCCTGAATGGGCTGGATTAGGGATGCCGCAGTGCAGGCCGGTGCTGTCCAGAACATCTTATGATTAGGGGTAGGTCCCCACGTACCATCCGCATAGGCTGAAACTCGCCACCAGAATTGGGTCGCTGGCGGCGGCGTGCTGCCAAATCCCCAGCGAGTGCCTGGAGAACCTGTAGCCCCATTGTAAGTAGTATCTGTAAAAGCGGGCGTGTCAGGGGAGACCTCCACCCGATAGCTTTCCGGAATGCAGGTTCCATACAACGGCCAGCCCCATTCCAGGGAGTCATAATCGTTGTCATAGATCGCTCCGAAATCAGGAGAGACCAGGCTGGGCGCGACCAGTTGACTGGAATTGCAATAAGGCAAGGTGAAGAAACTGCGCCGTTCACCAGAATAACCACCGTAGCTGGACCCAACCTTGGCCCTCACTCGCCACCAGTACTGATCGGCGATGTCTAGAGTCGGCGCTGTCCAGGTTGTGGAATTGCCCGGTACCAGCACCGTGAATTCAATTACTGAATAATCCCTGTCTTTGGAAAGGATGATCTCAAAATTTTCAGGATTGCAGGTATCAGGGTAGGACCATTCCAGGACCGCGTTAGTCCCATCCACCACCTCGCGCCAATTGGGTGAAACCAGGTCCGGCTGAGCCAGCGAACCCGGATCGCAGGTCAGGGTGCAAGCAGTTAGGAATAACGCTGTTAATAAAGGGAAGAATATTGTCCTTTTTGACATGCCATCCTCCTGGACTGGGTTATTTTAGCTAAACGAAGAGAAAACAGAAATAGTCACACGGAAAAAACCAACTGATTTCAATCATACATCAATTGACCTCAATCTGCAATAAAAAAGCCAGTCCTTGCGGGTTGGCTTTTTTAAGATTAAACTAGATTTACTAGAGATGTTCGCCTAAATGACCCTCAAATCCTTTCCAACGTCTTTAAAGATACCCAGGGCTTGATCGAGATCATCGTTGCTGTGGGCGGCGGAGATCATCACCCGGATTCTGGCCAATCCTCGCGGCACTGTCGGGAACCCAATCGACATCGCGAACACTCCCGCTTCAAACAGCTTCCTGCTGAATTCCTGTGCCAGGGGCGCTTCGCCCAGCATGACCGGGGTGATTGGGGTAGTGCTCACGCCGGTATCAAACCCCAGGGTTTTCATCTCGGATTTAAAATACTTGGCGTTTGCCCATAAGCGGTCTACCAGTTCTGTGGATTCTTCCAGGATATTAACGGATTCGATGCAGGCAGCCACATCGGGCAGGGTCATGGCTGAAGAGAACAAGAAGGGCCTGCCCCGCTGGTAAAGCCACTCTACAACCAGAGGGTTGCCAGCAACCACGCCGCCAACCACCCCAAAAGCCTTCGAGAGCGTGCCTACTTCCACATCCACTTTGCCGTGAAGGTTAAAATGATCCACAATTCCCCTTCCCCCTTCTCCCAGAACACCCTCGCCGTGCGCGTCATCGACCATCAAGATCACATCGTAATCTCGGGTCACCTGATAGATCTCATCCAGGGGAGCCACATCGCCATCCATACTGAACACGCCATCAGTCACCACCAGGGCTCGGCGGTATTCTCCCCGATGTTCATCCAGAACTTCTTTAAGTGAGTCCGGTGAGCAATGCTCGTAGGGGATGATCTTGGACTTGGCCAACCTGCAGCCGTCGATGATGGAAGCATGGTTCAGGCGGTCAGAAAAAATTACGTCCTCTTTGCCGACCAGGGCGGGAATTGTGGCCAGGTTGGCCGAAAATCCAGACTGGAAGGTGATGGCTGTTTCTACCTTCTTAAACGCGGCCAGGCGTTTCTCCAGCTCCAGGTGCAGGCCAAGCGTGCCGGCTATGGTACGCACTGCGCCAGGCCCCACGCCGTATTTATCAGCTGCGTCCTTGGCCGCCTGGACCACTCTGGGGTGATTGGCCAGTCCCAGGTAATTGTTGGAACAGAAATTGAGGGTTCTTTTACCGTCCACAACCAGCCAAGCTCCCTGAGGGGATTCCAGGGTGCGGATCTGATTGTACAAACCCGCTTCCTTGAGGTTATTCAGTTCTGTTGTGATCCAATCCAGTGGTGTAGGCATAGGTCTTCCTTTTCATCTAAAATTGATTCCTTCATGCGCTTTGATATTTTTCCACCAGCAACAGCTTCTTTTGCCGGGGCAATTTTTTGATGGCGATCTCCCGTCGCTGAGCAGCCGAGCGGTCGGGAGCCTCCTCCAGATATCTCAATTTGACCGGCCCGCGCCAGCGCGTATAAAGAGCGCCCTTGCCAGCGTTATGTTCTTTGACACGCCTTTCCGGATCCGTTGTCCATCCGGTGTACAAGGACCCGTCCGTACATTCCACCATGTAAATATAATAACCCTCTCCGCCCTGACTCACTTGTCCTCACGACCGGGTTTATGGCTTCGGAAGCCTAAAAATCGGGACACAAAACTCTCCCGGGGAGGGATTTTTGTTTTTGGGGCTTCAACCCAGGGGCTGTTCCGGCGCTCATCCAGCCAGAGATCCCTATCTTGCTGCAATTTCTGGAAGTTATCTGCCAGCTGATCCTGTCCGGGTGTGATTTCCAAATCTCGCAGTTCAACCAAACTGCGAATTATGTCATTGATCAGGCGGGTGGAATTTTCCCGGTTGAAGGCTATCGCGGCAGCCAAAGCCCCCGTGATCTCATCCTTCCCGAAGGAATTGGTCATCTGAGAATATGCCTTTCCGGCAAATTTCCGACCTTCCCGCCAACCTGGCGCGTTCTGGCTGATATCCAGCATCACAGCCGCCAGAAGCTGGGGCATGAGATGCGTCATAGACATGACCCCATCAATCTCCATGGGGTCCGCATAATATGGAGTGGCTCCCAGAAGCTGGACAAAATCGGCAGCCAATTTGATGGCTTTTTCATTGGCAGTATGACCGGTGACCACAGCCATAAGATTCCCCTCAAATAGATCTTCATGAGCTGTTTCCGGTCCGTGCCCAAA
>DRBO01000138.1 GCA_011039385.1 Chloroflexota bacterium
AGCGCTATCCGGAACTTTTCATCCAGGGGCAGGATCTGGTCCTGATTCTTTAGCAGCACAGCTCCCTCACCAGCGGCCTTCCGGGCCAGGGCGTGGTGCGCCTCGCGGTCATAGGTGTATCCCGCTTCAATAACCTCCTGGGCCTTGTAAATCAGCCCCAGGGTCTTTTCCACGGCCTGGTCCAGGACAGCTTCCTCCAGGCGCCCATTGCGGATGGCAGCAATGATCTTGGCATCATTTGCAGGGCTGGGGCCGGGCATCTCAATCGTCAGGCCGGCTTTCAGGGCTTCTACGCGCTGGTTCATCGCCCCCCAATCGCTGATCGCTAATCCCTGGTAGCCCCACTCCTCCTGGAGAAGATTCTCCAGCAGATCCGGGTGTTCACAGGCATAGGTTCCATTGACCTGGTTGTAAGCGCCCATCACGGTCCAGGGCTGGGCGCCGGTGACAGCGATCTCGAATCCAGCCAGGTAGATCTCCCGCAGGGCCCGCTGATCCACCACAGCGTTGATGGTCATGCGCCGGAACTCCTGGTTGTTGACCGCATAGTGCTTCAGTGATGTGCCGATACCCAGGCTCTGGACCCCATTGATATGGCTCTTCGCGATCTCACCCGACAAATAGGGATCCTCTGAAAAATATTCGAAATTCCGGCCGCAGAGGGGGGAACGCTTGATATTTGCCCCAGGTCCCAGGATCACGCTAACCCCTTCCTCTTGGCATTCTTCTGCCAGCGCCTGGCCGACCTCAAAAACCAGCTCTCTGTTCCAGGTAGCAGCCAGGGCGGATGCGGTGGGGAAGCAAGTGGCGGAGACGGTTTCGGTCAACCCGATCCGGGTTGGGTCACCTTCCTGTACCCGCAGGCCGTGGGGGCCATCTGTGACCATGATGCTGGGAATTCCCAGGCGCTCCAGGCCTTTCAAGTGCCAGAAATCCTTCCCGGAACAGAAAGAGGCTTTCTCCTCCAGAGTCATTTGAGCGATTAAGTCTTTTATGTCTACCATTCGTTCCTGCTTGTTCTTATCTGGATCTGGATAGACCCATTATACATTCAATCCAGCCCTGGTTAAGCTGCAGGTTGTTATGTCTCTCTCAGGGGAGGGAAGTGGTGGTTTTGCGCCGCCCATGTCATCCATAAGAACGAATAAACAGGGCGCGTAGGGGAGGTATTATGCTTCTCCCGGAGACACGGCAAACCTGCTAGGGAACTGCATACTCAAACTGGGTCCCAACCTCCACATCCCGGAATTGGGCCGGAAAGGCGTTCTTTAAATGATGAATCCCTTTCGGGCCCGTGCAGTGGCAGGCGCCGATCTCCCTGATAGTGAATTTCCTTAATTCTTCCACCGTAAAATCCAGCCGGGGCTGGGGGGCATCCAGTAAATGCAGGCCGCCGATCAATCCGGCAATTTCTGAAAATGTCGTGATTTCTCGGGCAGAGTCGATCGTATTGACCACGCCAGCATGGCAGCAGCCGGTCAGGATCACGATCGATCCATCTGCCAGCTTAAAAAGCAGCGACAGATCCTCGGGTATCTGGTCCACTTCCGGGCCTGAGGGTCCGTCCACCCGGATCCGGGAAAGTCCCTCGGAAAGCACTTCGTTGGGATTCCGGCGGGGGATCTCTCCGGTAGCAAACACCCCCGGGAAAAGCTCCTCTGGTTCAGAGCTGGTTTTGATAGGAATCAGTTGGCCCAGCTTCTCTGGAGAAAGTTCAGCGTGAATGCTCTTAATCTCAAGTCCGCCGGCATCATCCCGAGCCCATTTCCTGTCCAGCGCCGCCGGGTGGCAGAACAGGAATGTAGCGGGGTTTTCTGGAGGGAGAAGTGCCGGGATTCCCCAGACATGATCCCAGTGGCCGTGGCTGAAAACGATGCAGTCCAGTCCCTGTAGGTCTTTCTTGAGGATCTTGAGATTGTTCAACAGGCTGGTGCCGGTTGGCCCGGTATCAAACAGGATCTTTCTGGCATCGCCATTCGAATAACCCACCTCAGCCAGAGCAGAGAAACCCTTTTCACCTACGGTCCCCCGCATACCGGCAGTGTTATCAATTAATATCGTGATCAGCAGGTGGTTGATCTGTCCGGATTCTGCCATCCTATTCCTCCTCGTTCTATATCTATTTACCTGCTCGCTCGGTTCCCAATTTCCTTTTTACATTTATCAAGAAGTACTTTATAATAACTGGAACAAGTTGGAATAAATTATGAACAATCCCGCAAAAGCCGCTTTACTGCTAATCCTCCTGTTGTTCCTCATCGTTGCCTTCTTTGCCCTGACAGGGGTCGACGTCCGCAAACCAGAGCAGTCAGCTGTCAAACTGGCCGAAAAAGTCTTGCAGCTAAACCGGGCTATCAATCAGATGGCGCGCAATGTGATCTTTTCGATCCGCATGTGGTTCACGGAAACCTTCTCACGCTGAAGCCTCCCTTCCCAGATTATTTTCTTTTAGATACCGACTATCTAATTCGATCCCGTTGGAACTCCGCCAGCGCCTACCCGGTGTTCTATCCTCAAGCTTGTTGACGATATTGACAGACTCCCTTTTCTTGCTTAAAGAAGACAAGCAGCTTCAATTTATCTACCCAAATAACGGCCTGGAATCACCATCAACCCTTCGTAATCTCTTATCAAATTCTTAATCCTTTCAGGATAGAATTCGCCCAGATTATTGCTCAAAATGATCCCAGGAATTTACCTGGTATGCCAAAACAGAAAACGAACCGGATCGTGGACGCGGTCCTGTTTACTGGTTTCCTGATGACCTGGGAGAATGTTTAGAAAGTAACAACGAGTTGGAATCCCAAATAAACAGCCACGGTGAAGGTGGTGGTCGACGACGGCAGGGGAAACAATAAGGTCATAGTCCCAGCAGCTCAGCCTCGCCCTGCATAGCTTCCAGCACCAATCCCACGAATTTATCGAGCGGAATATCCAGATTGCTTTCACATTTAAGGATTTTTTCCCGGTTAACGCTGGCGGCAAAAGACTTCGCGCTAAATTTCTTGAGAACGGAATCCACTGTCACGGCAGCGATCTTTCCAGGGTGGACCAGGGCCACCGCAACGATCAAACCGGTCAGATCGTCACAGCTCAATAAGGCGTAATCCATCAAGGTGGAGGGGTTTATCCCACTGTACTCCGAGGCATGAGATTGGATCGAGCGGATGATCTCCCCGCTGATATCCTCCTCTTCCAGAATTTCTGCCAGCAGGAGGGTGTGCTGCTCCATCTGATCTTTGGTCTTTTCGTAATCCGCATCGTGCAGCAGGCCTACGATCTCCCAGATCTCGGGATTCCCTTCCAACTCCTCCGCCAGCTTTTTCATGGCCGCGGCCACGCCATAATGGTGTTTGCGGAGATTGGTGTTTTTGATGTTCTCATGCAGGAGTTCCAGAGCTCTTTCTTTGGTGATCATATTTTTCCTTTTTTTCTCCTTAACAGTATAACAAACCCTAGATCTCCCCCAACCAGTCCAACCCCTCTTTGTGAAGCAAACTATCCGGAAAATCCATTTCCCCCGCCTCCAGGTAAACCAGGAAATCAGCCATACAATCCCGCAGCGCATTGGCCAGATCCTGGTCAACCTCAACACCTTCCTCCCACCACCAGTTCTTTAGTGTCAGCCGGCCGGTCTTTTTATCGAAAGCAGGGTCAAAACGTCCCACAAATCGATCCCCGTAAAGTACTGGCAGCACATAATAGCCGTATTCCCGCTGCTTTTCTGGCTTATAGACCTCCCACATATAGCTGAAATCAAACAGACGCCGGATGTTCTTGCGGTCCCAGAGCAGGTTGTCCAGCGGCGCAATGAAAGCTGCCTTTTTTACCTGCTGGGTTCTCATTGATTTGCGAGCCAACTTCACATCATCCTGGCGCATGTAAAAAACCTCCCCCTCTAATCCCTCAATTTCAATGACCACCACATCACCTCTGGCGATCAGCTCCGTCAGGATTTCCCGCCGACGGGGAGATTTAACGCCGATCATCCCTCCCCATTGTTCACCCGCGTTGGGATGAGCTACTCCCATAGCGCCAATTCGTCTCAGGACGTGCCAGCGCTGGTAGTCTTCCAGGCTCTGGTTGGGGTCCGGTGCGCTCAGCAGCTCAACCGGAAGCAGGTTCTCGATCAGATCGAAATAGCGCCGGTTGTTCACCCGATGGTGCACACCCAGCCGGCCCATCTTATACAAGCCTTCCAGGCTGGCCCGGGTTACCCGGGTTGGCCCCCAGGCCCAGTCCGTCTTTTGTTCAAAATCGTAATCCAGGGAAGATTGGGGGCCTTCTCGCCGGATCTGATCCAGAACAGCGGGAGCCAGGCTCATCACCACTTCAGAGGGCACACCGAAGATTTCTTCCATCCGGGCCCGGTGGCGAGAGAAGTAAGGCCAATCCTCCGCCAGGCTTAGGCTGGCCATTTTATCCCAATTGTCAACCAGGTATCTGTCCTTGTAAAGCAGTTCATTAAGCAGGGAGGGTTTATAGTCGACAACCCTGGATTGCAGCACCAGATCCGGGTTTCTTCCCACCACATTAATGGGGTCAAACTGGATCGCACGGACGCGTTCATAAAAGGACTTCACCCCTCTCTTTCCTTTCCAGCTCCGGGGTGGATAGAGGCCCTGGCAGGCAAGCATCACCCGCCTGGCTTCAGGGAGCGAGATCTTGACCAAATGGTGTGCAGAAGAGTCCATAGTGAAAATTCAGGATTGGATGCTGGAGAACAATCAATTGTATCATGCCGATTGGGCAGCCATTACAGCCAGGAATCCGGGGATGGATCAAGATATCAGGGATTTATTCATGGGCTCAAAGCCAATCAGGCTCGTCGGAAGGGTAGTAACACAGCGGCGCGTGAGCACTGCTGCCCACACGCCGCTGGCAAGGAGGAGAGAAACTGACAAATTTGGGTGCTCCTCATCACAACTAGTAGATGCCATATCATGACCAAATCTTACGGTCAGGAAAGCACTTCCCAGGTCTTCTTCTGTTACAATCATAAAATGTTCACAATCACTAGCTGGAATGTAAATGGCCTGAGAGCCGCTCTAAAAAAAGGGGCAGACACCTGGTGGGAGGAATATGATCCCGATTTGTTGTGCCTTCAGGAAGTCAGAGCCCAGCCGGATCAGTTGGCTGCGGCTCAGCGTGAAGTTCTTGAACGCAGAAATCCTGTTTGGAATCCCGCCGAGAAGCCGGGCTACAGCGGCGTAGCGACCTTCGCCAAGCGGCAACCACCGGCTACAGAAATCGGATTGGGTATTCCAAAATTCGACAGGGAAGGGCGCGTCATCCAGACCCTGCTGGAGAAAGCCAGGGTCTTTAATATCTATTTCCCCAACGGGGGCAGGGATCTGAGCCGGGTTGATTTCAAGCTGGAATTCTATCAGGAGCTGCTGGAAATCTGCGACGAACTACACAGCCAGGGAGAGAAGATCATTATCACGGGAGATTTCAATACCAGCCATCGACCCATTGACCTGCGCAACCCTAAAGCCAATGAAGGCAACACCGGCTTTCTTCCCGAAGAACGGGCCTGGATAGATATTTATCTGGAGCATAATTTTGTGGACATTTTCCGGGAACTCTATCCAGAGAAAGAGCAGTATACCTGGTGGACTTACCGGGGGAACGCCCGGGAGAGGAATGTGGGTTGGCGGCTGGATTATTTTCTAATCAGCAAGGAGCTGGCAGATCAGGTGGAAGACGTCATCATTCATGATCAAGTGATGGGTTCCGACCATTGTCCGGTCAGCTTACTGATCGAACTGACCTGAGTCCTGAGAGCGGGGGTTGTATCCAGCACTCTGGGCCTTTGGTGTATAATTTTTTTAGGACATCAATACTCTGGAGGAAGTATGGGAGATGCGCAGGAGAAGATCAGGGTATTAATCGCAAAAGCCGGTCTTGACGGCCACGACAGGGGGGCAAAAGTGGTTGCCCGAGCCCTGCGTGACGCCGGGATGGAAGTGATCTATACTGGATTACGGCAAACGCCAGAAATGATCACGGAAGCAGCCCTCCAGGAAGATGTCCAGGTTGTAGGGTTATCTATCCTCTCCGGAGCACATATGACGCTGGTTCCCAAAGTTAAGAAAATGCTTAAGGAACAAGGGCTTGAGAACGTCAAGCTCTTTTTAGGAGGAATTATCCCGGATGAAGACAAACGCGAACTGGAGAAGCTGGGCGTGGCAGGCATTTACGGCCCGGGCACGTCCACCCAAGTGATCATAGAAGACATTCAAAACGCATGCCAGTAACCGACCCAAAAGAAATCCTAAAAGGGGAACGGCTGGCAATTTCGCGGGCCCTGACCCAAATCGAAAACAGCACCCAGGAGGGCTATCAATTGCTGGAGGAGCTTTTCCCACATACAGGAAAAGCCCACTTGATCGGCGTGACCGGTGCGCCCGGTACAGGAAAATCCACCCTGGTCAATCAACTGGCCTATCACTACCGCCGCACTGAAGGTGGAGAGAAAGCTCCCAGGCTAGCAGTCATCGCCGTGGACCCAACCAGCCCATTCAGCGGAGGAGCTCTGCTGGGGGACCGGGTTCGCATGCAGGACCTGGCTGGAGATCCCGGCGTTTTTGTCCGCTCCATGGCTTCCCGGGGTTCATTGGGTGGACTGGCAGCAGCTACCGCAAACCTTGTCCAGGTTTTTGATGCCGCAGGATATGAGATCATAATCATTGAGACAGTTGGCGCAGGCCAGGCGGAGGTGGATATCGCCAGTCTGGCCCACAGCACAATCGTGGTCGAAGCCCCTGGATTGGGAGATGAAATCCAAACCATTAAAGCTGGTATCCTGGAAATAGCTGACATATTGGTGGTGAACAAATCAGACAAGCCCGGAGCTGATCACACGCTCCGGGCTTTGCGTTCCATGCTGACGCTTTCCCAACCTCATCCAGAAGATATTGCCCACCACGGCCCCGCCCAACAAGCCACCCAACCAACAAACGATCTGCCTTCCTCCCTCTGGAGCACACCTGTTTTGCCCACCATTTCCACTATTGGAGAAGGGTTTCCAGAGCTGATCGCCGAACTGGCTAACCACTTGGACTATTTAAGAACCAGCGGCGAATGGCAGAGGCGGGAGGAAAAGCGCCTTAAAAACGAACTGGAGATGCTGCTCAGAGACACGCTGCGGACTCGTTGGGAAAATAAAATTTCCGCCACGAAATATCAATACACGCTTGACCGGGTGGTGACCAGAAAGCTCACTCCCTGGAAAGCAGTCCAAGTATTATTGGAAGGAGCTGGATTATGATCATAGGTGACCAAATCCGCTTTCGTGGAATCGAAAAAGAGGATCTGCCGCATTTTGTTCGCTGGCTGAATGACCCGGAGGTCCGCCAGGGGCTGTCCCTGCGCTACCCCCTCTCCCTTGCGGAGGAAGAAGAATGGTTTGCTGCGATGATCAAAAGGCCTCCCCAGGAACGACCGCTGGCAATTGAAATTCAACCGGATTCCCACAAAGATGTCTGGGTGTTTGTTGGGAACTGCGGCTTCATCAATACCAACTGGGAAAATCGCAATGCAGAAATTGGCGTCCACATTGGAGAAAAAAGATACTGGGATCAGGGATTCGGAACCAAGGCAATGCGTTTGATACTGAAACATGGATTTGACAGTTTGAATTTTCACAGAATTTATTTACGCGTTTTCGAAACCAATCAGCGCGCGATACGTTCCTACCAAAAAGCTGGTTTTACACTGGAAGGAAAAATGCGGGAGGCACAATATCTCAACGGCAGGTATGTAGATGTTTTATTCATGAGTATTCTGCAGCATGAATGGCAGCTGGAGACTGAAAGGAAGGCATCATGACGAACCATATAACTGAAAATCACGGCATGTATGGTGAAATTAAAATATTTGCAGGCACCGCAATCCCCGAAGTCGCCCAGGGGATTGCCAATTACCTGAACATATCCTGCAGCGGCATGGATATCATTGAATTTCCCAACGAAAACCTTTGGGTCCGCCTCCATAATAGTGTCCGGGGGCAGGATGTCTACCTGATCCAGAATACCTCGCGGCCCGTTCACCGCAACCTGATGGAGCTGCTGATCACCCTGCAAACCCTGCGCCTGGATTCTGCCGGCAGAGTAACCGCAGTGATCCCCTATCTCAGCTACACGCGATCAGATAAAAAAGACAAACCCAGGGTGCCAATCACAGCCCGCCTGGTAGCAGACATGATCGAAATCGCCGGAGCTGACCGTTATATGACCATGGATATGCATGCCGGCCAGATCCAGGGATTTTTCTCCATTCCAGGAGATGTGCTGACCGCTTACCACATCCTGAAAGACAGGATCAACGCTCTTCTGCCCAAGATGAAAGACCCAGTCGTATTAACAGTTGACCTGGGATTCGCCAAGAAGGGGCGAAACCTGGCAGTCGAACTGGGCGTGCCGATTGCCTTTATCGAAAAACGAAGGAAGAAGAAAACAAATTCAGCTGAAGCCTTGTCACTGATTGGTGAAATAGGAGATCGGGACGTAATCATTATTGATGATGAAGTGGATACCGGCGGTTCCATGGCCGAAGCTGCTTTCCTGGCCCAGAAAAATGGGGCCCGGGATATCTGCGCAGTGTTTGTTCACCCCGTATTTTCTGATCCTGCCGTGGAAAGGCTGGCAGCATCCCCCATCACTCATCTCATCACCACCAATACAATTCCTGTTTCCCCGGGAGAGATCAAAAAGCTCCAAAAAGGCCGCAAGGTGGAAATCCTGGACATCTCTCCCCTGCTGGGAGAAGTTATCCGCCGAGCGCATGAAGGCCGCAGCGTTGGGGAACTGTTTGACGAATAAATCCCATGCCTGAACTTCCTGAAGTCGAAACCTTCCGTAAATACTTGCTCCAGGGAGAATCCGGCGCGCCGTCTATCCTCGGGAAAAAGATCGATAACGCTGAACTGCTTTGGGATGGCACCCTGGCAGAACCAGAGCCGGATGAATTTTTATCCCGCATCCAGGGACAGTTCGTGACCGGAATCGGCAGGCGGGGAAAGAATTTATTGGTTAACCTCTCCAGGGACTGCCTTATCATCCATTTACGGATGAGCGGCGAGCTGGTTGTGGAGGAACAAACGAATCCGTTGGGTAAACATTACCGATTGATCCTCAATTTCAACGACGGCTTCCGCCTGGCATTTATCAACGTGAGAAAATTCGGGCGAGTCTGGCTCACGGAGGACCCCTCAAGCGTGATCGGTCAACTCGGGCCGGAACCTCTTGGAGACGATTTTACGCCGGAATCTTTCCACCAAAGCCTTCAATCGCACAGCCGGCAGCTCAAATATTTCTTATTAGACCAGAAATTAATTGCCGGGTTGGGCAATATCTATACGGATGAAAGCCTTTACAGGGCCAAATTGAATCCTGCCCGGAAATCCGATTCCTTATCAGTGACAGAATCCCAGCAGCTCTGGGAAAGTATCAGGGAAATCCTCCGCGAAGGCATCCAAAACCAGGGATCCAGTATCGACTGGATGTACCAGGGTGGGGATTACCAGAAATATCTCTCGGTGTATAATTCAGAAGGACTTCCATGCCAGCGTTGTAAAACGCCAATAAAACGCATCAAAATTGCCCAGCGCAGTACATACTACTGCCCAAACTGCCAGCCGCTTCCTGAATAAGGAGGAGTACTTATGGAAATGCAAACCGCATTAATAATCTTCATCGTTGTCTTTGCCCTAGCGATTGGATTTTTCCTGGGGCTCTTTTTGATTTCGCTGGATGCTCCTTTCCTGAAGAGACTCTTCCAAAAGGAAGAGGTTGATGAACCTTCTGACCACGCGGGAACCGGACCAGCCACTCCCGGCATGGAGGGAGAGCCAGAAATAAAAAAACCCACCCCGAACTCACAACTACTACTCAAGGTTTGGAAGGAAGAAGGGTCTGCGCCTGTCTATGAAGTCAACGGAAAATATCTTGATAAAGAAGCCCTTCCAAAAGAGATCTTGAACATTGTCACTGTCCATGAGCAATTGCCCCTAAAACCCGAACCTGCCCCACAACTCTTAGTGGAAGAACCGGTACTGGGCGCGATCCTGGAACCAGAAGACGACAATGAAGGCGAGATTAAGATGCTCAGCGTTGTCGATGAGGTAAATGATATCCTGCAGCGGAAGCTGCATGGATTGCCCGCGGCAGGTAAAGGCATCCACTTAATGGAAAATCATAATAAGGAGATTCGCTTCTGGGTGGGATTGGATTCCTATAATGATGTGTCAGAAATTCCAGATCCTGAGATCCGCAAACTAATAAATGATGCTGTCAGGGAATGGGAACAAAACAGGGAATAAAACCTAATCCGGCAGGATCAGCCTGCGCATAAATTCCTTTTCAATCGCATTTGCCAATTTACTACGCAGCTCAGCGGGCAGGAAGGCCCCCTGGGCTGCCGCCTTTACCCGGGTTCCAATCATATCCATAGAGATTCCCAGGTCCTTGTGTACCGTTTGATATTCGCTGGAAAGGTTGATCCGGGAGATACTGGGATCATCAGTATTAATGGTGACATTCAATCCACTTTCTATCATTTTCACGATAGGGTGATCTGATACTTTGTCCACAACTCCGGAATGGAGGTTACTGGTAACACATACCTCAAATACCGTACCACGTTCCCGAGCCAGGGCAACCACCCGGGGATCTTCCAGGACCCTGATCCCATGTCCTATCCGGTCAGCACCCAGATCTTCAATTGCCTGGCGAACGTTTTCTGCCCCACTCCATTCTCCGGCATGTATCGTAACACGCAATCCCCCCTGTCTGGCTTCTTCAAATAAATCCCGGAAAGGCTCCGCTGAAAATTCTGCCTCATTCCCAGCCAGATCCACCCCAACAATGCCATCTTTTTTCCTCGCCATGGCAATTTCTAGTCCTTCCCCGGCAATGTCGAGGCTTTCATGCCGGTTGATGCTGATGATCAAACGCACCATCACCTGGAAATGGTCTGCAGCCTGGTGCACACTTTCAATCACCCAGTCCACAACCTGGGCCATTGGGAAACCCTGGGCCCGGCTGAGAGCGGCAGGGGTAAAACGCAGCTCCATATAGCGGACATTATCCAGGGCCGCATCCTCAACAGCTTCCCAACTCACACGTTTAATAATATCGGGAGATTTGTAAAACAGCCTTAGCGTACCGAATTTTGAAAGAAAATTCTCGAAAGTATAGGGTTCATCGTGGTCCACCTGAACCAGGGGCCGGAGGTATCCAGTGTTCTTGACATCCATCTCGTGAGCCCGGACGATCTCCATCATGGTGGGGACGCGCAAAGACCCTTCCAGGTGTCGATGAAGTTCTATCTTGGGAAGAACCTTATAGAAATCTGAAACTTCCGGGGGGATGATTTCCGTCATGGCTGTTCTTTCCATAAGTTCAGAAATAATAGTATTTATTGTACCTGAAAAAGCAGATCTAACAAAAATCCCGGACGGAGGCTCCACCTTGAGCATAAACTCTCCCTACCTATTTGGATTCTGTTAATGAAAAAATTCCATGCTGCCTCACTGAATTTCTAATATTGGGCGGTCTGGAATATCAGAAGCAAACAAGAAATAAAAAAATCATACGGCAGTGTGAGTCTTTCTATGAATAACCGGGCTCACTCTCAAGATCCAAGTTTCACAGAACTCGACTATACCTCCCCTATTTTCTACTGCTAGGTCTGTATTTGCAACTCATACCCCGGTTAGAACTATAACCGGGGCAGAAGCTTATTATAGACCTGGTTCTTTCACAGAATCCAGAATATTAGGATTTCAATCTATCCATTATCGACCGCCGCCTGGATTCGCTCAAGATTTCGGGGTTGGAAAGTGAACATGCGGTTTACCACGCCCACACGCATATCATCCATCAACCTCTGGAACATCTCAAATCCGCGCGATTTATACTGTACCAACGGGTCCCGCTGGGCATAGGCCTCCAGGCCGATCGCTACCCGAAGCGCTTCCATCTCAGTCAGATACTCTACCCACAGCTCTGAGATCACTCTCAGGAATAAATCTCGATAAATCTTACTCATCACAGATCTGCCCAGGAGTTTTCGAACTCTGCCCCGGATGTCTTCCGCCAGGTTTTCGATTTCTGTTTCCGCAGCCTGCAGGTAAGTGTCCTCGCCCAACTCCTCTCGGAGCTGGTCGCGCAAGTCACTTTCCAGGTCAGGTAGTTTGAGGTCTTTCAACCGGGTCAGCTCAATCTCCCCCCAGGCTTCCTGTACGACCTGTCGGGCATTTCCGAGGTGATCGAGGATTTCAATTTCCATCTCTTCAGGTGACTTCATAATCAGCAGCTCTGCAGCGAAAAAATGATAGCGTAAACGTTGGGTTCTCAGCCAGATACGCCTGTGGCTTTTCTTATCAAAAGCCGCTTGACGCCCCTCAGCCATCAGGCCCAGAAGTCTGATCAAATCCGATTCTGACAATCTCTCTCCGGAAATCTCCTTCAAACCAGCTTCAATGCTCTTAACTACTCGAGCATCATCCGGGTCATCAAAATAAGCCTTCCGCCGGTCCTGGAAGTACTCTTTAACCCGCTCAGCAATCCAGCCTGACGCATTCTCCCAAGCCAACGTGCCCACTTGGACTTCGTCTACTTCCAGGGATGATCCCAGCAATCGTTCTACTGCACCTATCAGCCTTTTGATCTCTATGCCCTCAAGCTGGGACTCGATCTGCGCCCTCAACTCCTCATCAAGCGCCGGGCTCGGGCCCCCCGCTAACTCTTTGATCTGGGCAGGAGTAAGCTCGAATCGTGTTCTGGTCAACTCGCAGAGCTCGGTGAATACTGCCTGAGGGTTCAAAGGCTCCTCACTTCCAAAAGATAACCCATCAAGATAGGTATCCAGGGTATCCAGGCGCATATCGAGTTGATCCCGGTAGCGGAACTGGCGGTCTTCGACAATACGATCTACCGCTTCGAGGGCATAAGCCTCTTCTGCAGCCAGGGCGTGTTTCCCCAGGTCTAATAAAATCGACTTTACTCTTGCTGCCTCCATCTCTGGAACCTTCTCCAGGATTTCATTCAAGAGCAGTCGAGTGGTGAAAGAAGGCACCTGGCGGTTCTGGAATGTCAATGTAGGCTGGAGCTGGGTCACCCAGGCTAATAAACGCCAGGGACTGCCTTGATCGGCGACATCACTCCCTTCCCAAAGCGTGTTTTCAACACGCATATGGACCTCATCGCGCAGCATCTCCAGAATATCCCCGGAGAGATCGCTTTTCAGAAACACACGGTCGCGCTGCTCGTAGATCTTAGAACGTTGGGTATTCAGGACATCATCATATTCCAGCAGATGTTTACGAACATCAAAATTGGCTCCCTCAACCCTGTTCTGGGATTGCTCCACAACACGGTCCACCAGGGGATTGGTGATTGGCATGGACTCGTCCACCTGCAGGCGGTTCATCAAAACTTCCATCTGCTGGCCGCCAAAGCGGGCCATCAGTTCATCCTCCATGGAAAGGTAAAACCGGGATGATCCGGGGTCTCCCTGGCGTGCCGCACGGCCCCGGAGCTGGTTATCGATGCGCCTGGCTTCATGGCGCTCAGAACCGATCACATGCAGCCCTCCCAGGGCTTTCACCCGTTCCTTGTCTTGCATGTGCTGCAAGAAGAAGTTGATCTCTGTATCGTAAATCCCGTAATCCTCTTTATCCAGCTGGCGGATCAGTTTTTCCTGTTCAGCAAGTGAGAGCTCAAAGGGATCCTTATAACCAGCCCGAGTCAACACCCTAACCACATCGGCAGTGATCTCCTCGGCCAATTCTCCCCCCAGTTTAATGTCCACCCCGCGGCCTGCCATGCTGGTAGCAATCATCACCGCACCAAAAGCCCCGGCACCAGCAATGATCTGGCTCTCTTCAGTATGTTTGCGAGCGTTGAGCACATTGTGCTCTACCCCTCTTTTCAGCACCTGGATCAACCGGTCTTGATGGGAGTCATTCAGTTCCAGGATATCCAGCAGCAGCTGGATGTTTTCCGGATCGTTGACATTAAGGGTCAAATCCAGTTCCAGCTCCTTGACCAGGTTGCGGAGGTTTCCTACCTTTAGCTCGCTGAGGGGAACGTTTAATGGCTGTAATTCTGGAATACGCCGTCCATCGGGGAAGCGATTGTTTTTCCTCATCCAGCTCTCCCGGATCATCAAAGTGTACAGCAAGGTCCGGATAGAGGGACCGGCCAGCCGGTTGGACAGCTGCTCAGAGTTCTCAACAGAGGTTGTACCAACCAGCAGAGGGCGGCCAATAACGTGAAATTTAAGGATCTCTTCGGTAATAGCTCTGAGTTTTGCTTCCTCGCTGAGATAGATCAGATCTGAATAATCCTTCCGCTTCCAGTAAAGGGGGGTCTTATCCGGGTCGTTCTTATCAGCGTAATATGTAAATTCAAAACCACTATCAGGTTCTTTGCCAACGAGTGTGACCAGGGAAGTATCTTCCAGGCTGGCAACATAATCCAGGTTGGTCGGGATGGCAATGGGGTCCAGGTTGTAGATCTCATTGAACTCCTCTGATTCAGTAACTGCCGTGCCGGTCATACCCGACAGCTTTTCATACATCCTGAAATAATTCTGGATGGTGATCGTGGCATAGGTGACATTTTCACTCTGGACTTTGACATTTTCCTTGGCTTCCACCGCCTGGTGCAGACCATCTGACCAGCGTCTGCCTGGCATCAATCGCCCGGTGAAATCATCAATGATGACAACTTTGCCAGCCTGGACAAGATAATCCTTGTTCCGCTTAAAAATATACTCTGCCCGCAGTGCCTGCTCAAGATAACCCAGCAGCCGAGCCTGCTCCGGTGTGATGTCCTCTGGATTATCCGGGTCTCCCAAAGGTTGGCCAAGTAATTCCTCCACGTGCATTTCCCCCAGGGGAGTGAGGGTAATATTACGGTCCCGGATGCTGATCTCGTAATCTTCCGGCTTAAGCTTCTTAACCACAGTCGCCATCCGGCGGTACCACTCTGGATCATCGTGGGATGGTCCAGAAATGATCAGGGGGGTCCTGGCTTCATCGATGAGGACATTATCAACCTCATCGATAATGGCATAATGGTGGCCGCGCTGGACCCGATTCTCCAGCTGCATGGCCATGTTATCCCGAAGATAATCAAAACCAAATTCGTTATTGGTTCCGTAAAGGATATCCGCCTGGTAAGCTTCTTTCCGTAGAACCATATCCAGCTGGTTGCGATCCTCCTGGGGAGATTTGTTATCGGGATTTACCAGGAACGCCTTCTTCCCATGCTCAGTCCTGGCTGCCATTTGGAGAACGCCAACACTCAATCCCAAGAAATCGTAAATCGGCGCCATCCAGCGCGCGTCACGGCGAGCCAGATAATCATTCACTGTCACCAGGTGAACGCCCCTTCCGACAGGCTGGCCGTCCAGAGGGCTGAACTGCCATTCATCAGGGTCCTCACCCCAGGCCGACCTGGCTTTTTTCACCCATTCCTTGGACAACGTTAGGGCATTCAAATAGAGAGGGAGGGTTGCACCAAGAGTTTTCCCTTCCCCAGTCCTCATTTCGGCCACAAAACAGCGATGCATGGCAATGCCCCCGATCATCTGCACATCATAGTGTCGCTGGCCAATCATCCGCTTGCTGGCTTCCCTCACAGCAGCAAAGGCCTCCGGAAGGACATCCTCCAAGCTCTCTCCCTTGGCTAACCGCCGCCGGAACTGCTCTGTTTTTCCCTTCAGGGCCTGATCATCCAGTCTTTCATATTCACTTTCCAACGCGTTAATTTCCGCTACTTCCGCAGCAAGTCCTTCCAGTATTTTTCGATGGGGATCCCCCCCAACCAAACGGACAATTTTCTCTAACATCATTTCACCTTGTAGGTTAATCTTTGACAGAAAATGCTGTCGGGAGATACTCAATTTCTGGAGCGATTATAGCATACCGAGATATAGTTTTCCTTAGAACCTGGGTCAGGAAATCGCCCGTTTTTCGGGGAACAGGAGATGATATAATCCTTGATTGTGAACAAAGAATCCCTCCCCCCGGATTCCCTCTCTGCCAACCGCCAAATAGCCCGCGCTGCCAGTCTCGTGACGGCTGCTTTTGTGCTCAGTAATTTAACCGGTCTGGTTCGGCAGATCCTGGCAGCTAAGGCTTTCGGGACCACAGACGCCATGGAGGCCTTTAACGCGGCCAACCGGATCTCTGAAACCCTTTTTAACCTGGTCGCTGGAGGGGCGCTGGGGTCCGCTTTTATACCCACCTTCACCAGCTTACTGGCCAAGGAAAAACGCCAGGATGCCTGGCGCCTGGCCTCTTCGATATTCAACCTGATTCTCATAATCACCATTCTCCTGGCCGGCTTAGCGGCTGTGTACGCCCCCCAGCTCATCCGCTATGTGATCGCGCCCGGATTTGCGGCAGATCCAGCCAAGGAGGCTCTGGCCATCTCGCTAACGCGCTTGATGCTGCCTTCAGCCGTCCTGTTTGGGCTCAGCGGCCTGGTGATGGGCATCCTCAATTCCCGCCAGAGATTTTTTATCCCTGCCCTGACCCCGGCCATGTATCAACTGGGAATGGTCTTTGGTGTGGTGGTGCTATCGCCTAAACTTGGCATCTATGGTCTGGCCTGGGGGGTGTTGATCGGCGCTGCCGGTCACCTCGTCCTCCAGCTGCCCCTGCTCCTGAAGCAGAACGGCTCCTATTCCCCCTCCCTGGGATTAAAATCCCCCTACGTTCGCGAGGTTGCCCGTTTAATGGGCCCCCGCCTGCTGGGCGTGGCAGTTGTCCAGCTCAATTTCTGGATCAACGTCCGTCTGGCTTCCATGCAGCCTGATGGAAGCGTCACCGCGATTCAAATGGCTTTCACGTTGATGTACATGCCGCAGGCCGCGATCGCTCAATCCATCGCCATTGCCGCCCTGCCTACATTTTCCACCCAGGTGGCAAAAAACAAGCTAACTGAAATGAGGGGCTCTCTGGCTGCTACCATGCGGGGAATTTTGCTGCTTTCCGTTCCCGCCAGCCTGGGCCTGATCCTATTGCGAGAGCCGATCGTCGCCTTCATTTACCAGCGGGGCGAGTTCACCGCCTTTTCCACCCGGTTGGTTGCCTGGGCTTTGCTGTGGTACAGCGCTGGCCTTGTGGGACATGCCCTGGTAGAGATCCTGGCCCGGAGCTTTTATGCCCTGCACGATACCAGGACCCCGGTGCTGATCGGGATGGGGGCGATGTCCCTCAACGCGGGATTCAGTTTTCTCTTTTCTTCCTTGTTCCAGCGCTGGGGCTGGATGCCCCACGGCGGGCTTGCCCTGGCCAATACCCTGGCAACAGCCCTAGAAATGGTTGGCCTGGTGCTGATCATGCGCAGACGATTGGGAGGGTTGGAGGGTTCGCTGCTCTGGGCTGGCCTGGGGAAAGCGCTGGCCGCGGGAGCATTGATGGCTTTCGGAATCTGGGTCTGGTCTTCCCTGGCAGGAAATTTCCCCCATTGGGTTTTCACCCTGGGTGGGATCCTCATCGCCATTGTCGTTTACAGCACGGGATTGGCCATTCTTAAGACGGAGGAATTACGACAGCTCACAGAAGCCATTCGGAAACGCTTCAGCCGGAGCTAATAGCGAGCCCACAGATCAGGGGCTGACAAGTACCTCCACACTGGAAAGAGCCTGTATACCTGAGAATATACCATCCCGGGCAATCACCTGAACCCGGATCCAGGAAGAATAGCCTACCTGGAAGGGGATTTCACCTTCAAAGGAACGATACCCATCGCCCAGGTCTTCCTCATCCACCTCTATCACCCCAGAACCAACCTGGCCGCCTTCACGGTTGACACATTCCACAATCAGCTCGCCATCTGGAGCGATCCGGGTCAAACCCTGGACGAACAATTTGTTACCCTGAATCAAAGTGCTGGGGATTGGCTGCTGGATGACCATGTCTGCATATAAATACAGGATTGATTTGATCTCTTCTTCCCCCTCTGCCAGCAGGATGACATCTGTGGTTTCCATAGCTGTTACCCGATAATAAGGATCCACTGAACTGATTTCCAGCCGGGCCGCTTCAGCTTTTCCAGAGATCTTAAAGTCGATATCCAGGACCAGGTGGGCATCTCCAAATTCCTCGGG
>DRBO01000043.1 GCA_011039385.1 Chloroflexota bacterium
ATCGGTCAGATTTACAGCCAATTGGTCCACCATCGGTGTTGCGCTCTTGGTTTTGGCCCGTTTGGGTTTCCCCACCTGTCTGCGTTCGCGCTGGGTCTTATTCTGACCTTTGGTCTCTTCTATGACCCGCAGGGTTTGACGACGGACTTGCTCTGCAGTAACGCCCATCTGGGTCAACACGTCATTGGCGATGCCTTTCCCATAAGCAACCATGCCCAGTAAAATATGCTCCACGCCAATATAATGGTGGCTTAAATTGCGGGCCTCATCAACCGCCAGTTCCAAGACGCGCTGGGTCCCTCTGGAAAGCGCTAGGGCATCCCCGCTGTGTTCTCCAAAACCAGTTATGCTTTCTGTAATAGCCAGAACGCTGTCAATATCCACACCCAGGTCCCTCAGGACCTGGCCGGCAATGCCTCCCTGATCGATAAGCAGGCCCAGGAGCAGGTGCTCAGTCCCAATCTGTACGTGTTTCATGCGTTCGGCCTCTTTGTGGGCTAAACTCAGCACTCGTCGGGCTCGTTGGGTAAATCGCTCCATGCTTGCCAAAAGACTACCTCCAGTAATGATCCGGGGAATTCCCGGATATCAGCAATAATAAATGGACAGAACTCTCCCCACTGTTATCTTATGGACATTCTACCAAATTCCAATTCTAAATCCTACGCAGAGGGATATATTTATGTAATTTTTATAATATTTTCCCAAAAAATAAAAAAGCGCATCGTAGTGGATGCGCTTTTCTTTCAGGCTTACTCCTCTTCTGGAGGAGCTTCCACTTCATCCTCTTCTTCAGGCGCTGGTTCTTCCTCCGGATCAGTATCATCCCCTTCTGCCATTTCAGGCTCAGGGACTTCCCTGGTTGTCTCTCCTTCCTCGGTTGTCTCTTCTTCCTCGGTTGTCTCTTCTTCCTCGGTTGTCTCTTCTTCCTCGGTTGTAGCTTCTCCCTCGGTTGTAGCTTCATCCTCGGTTGTAGCTTCTTCCTCGGTTGTAGCTTCATCCTCGGTTGTAGCTTCATCCTCGGTTGTAGCTTCATCGTTGAATTCAGCTTCTGGCTCTTCAGATCCAGAAAGGATCATTTCCAAGCCACCTTCCCCTGACAGCTCTTCCTGAATCTGCTCTAAGTCCTGGGCGGCAAATTCATCGGAATCGACCTTTTCAAGACTGAGGCCGATCCTGTGTCTTTCCATATCCAGGCTGATCACACGCAGGGTAAGAGTTTCGCCCACGCTGACCACTTCCGAGGGATGACCCACCCGGTCCATGCTCAGCTCCGAGATGTGGATCAGACCTTCCAAATCGGTATTCTCAATGCGGGCAAAGGCCCCAAAATCAGTCAGGTTGGTGATGGTGCCCTGAATGAGCTGGCCTTCCTTGATTTCCTCGGCTTTTTCGATCCAGGGGTTGTCCTGCAGCCTTCTCATCGAGAGGCCAATGCGGCGCTTTTCCTCATCAATGCTGATCACTTCAACTTCCAGCTCCTGGCCTACCTTAACCAAATCGCTGGGGTGGTCAACATGATCCCAGGAAAGTTCCGAAAGGTGGACCAATCCGTCCACTCCCTGGATGTTCACAAAGGCACCGAAATCCGCCAGGCTGCTGACGTAGCCAGTGACCCTGTCGCCCACGGACAAGTTGTCCAGCAGCTGGTCTTTGATCGCTTCCCGGGTCTCACCGATGGCATCCCGTTCCGACAGGATCAGGCGCTGGCGAGATCGGTCCACTTCGATGACCTTTAAGGTGATTTCCTTGCCAATGGCTTCGGTCCAGCGGTCTTCGGGGGAGCCTCCATCGCCCTCCCGGAAAACACTGACAAGCGAGCCGGGTACAAAACCGCGCAGCTGGCCAACAGGAACGAGTAATCCGCCTTTATTGTAACCCTCCACGTAGGTGGTGATCACCTCTCCAGATTCAAGGTGTTTTTCCACCTCTTCCCAATCCTTTTCTTCCTGGGCCCGGGTAAAGGAAAGCACTACATGGCCGTTGATATCCTCGGGTTCGAGGACATAGACCGTGATTTCCTCACCGACCTGGAAGCTTTCCAGGGTCTTGGGGTTGATCCCCTCCAGTTCCCGTCCGGCGATCAGACCGTCGGCTTTGGACTGGACATCGATCAAAATCTCGTTAGGGGTAATGGCGGTAATTACGCCTGTGCGGATATCACCCCGTTCAGGGATGTTCCCTAATCCCAATCCTTCCTGGGCTAAAAGGGTTTCCATATCCATAATTTCTTCGGGGGCTGAACTATCGCTCAGTAACTCTCCCCCTTGTTGTGACTTCATTTCTTCCATAAGTTGGGCACGCTCCGTTTTAGAATGTCAACCATTATACAGTGCAAAAGTCAACTTGGCAACCTTTGTGGTAAGATAGACGCTGAAAAAAGGTATCGGGTATTTTTTATGATGTTTTTGATGATAATACACAAAACACAAGCCTGAAGGCTTTGATCCAAGGATTGATATGGCAGCAATCTACCCTTTTACAGCCATCGTTGGCCAGGAACGCATGAAGCGAGCCCTGGTGTTAAACGCAGTCAACACACGCATCGGCGGTGTCTTGATCCGAGGAGAACGCGGCACTGCCAAATCCACGGCGGCTCGGGCCCTGGCTGCTCTGCTGCCTACGGTAGAGACTTTTTCAGACTGCCGTTTTGGCTGTGACCCCAATCGTCCCACAACCTGGTGTACAGAATGCCGCGAAAAATCCACAAATGGTGATCAACGCAAGGTGGAAATGCTGCCTACGCCTTTTGTGAATCTGCCGGTCTCAGCCACGGAAGACCGCGTGGTCGGAACCCTGGATATCGAAAAAGCCATTCAAAAAGGAGAACGTAAATTTGAGCCCGGCGTGCTGGCGGATGCCAACCGCGGGTTGCTTTACATAGACGAGGTCAACCTGCTGGATGACCACGTGGTTGATCTGCTGCTGGACTCCGCCGCCATGGGCATGAATATCGTTGAACGGGAGGGCATTTCCTTCGCCCACCCAGCCCGCTTCATCCTGGTCGGTACCATGAATCCAGAGGAAGGCGACCTGCGGCCTCAGTTGCTGGACCGTTTTGCACTCTCTGTCGACATTCGGGGCATCCGGGAAACTTATGAGCGGGTCTTGATCATGGAGCGCCATCTGGCCTACGAAGAGGACCCGGAAGCCTTCCGGGAGGAGTGGTTGCCCAAAGAACAGGATCTGTCAGAGCAAATCACCCGGGCCAGGAAGCTGCTCCCGAACGTCCAATATTCCTCCCGCAACCTGGTGGATATCGCCAACTTAAGCACCTCCCTGCAGGTCGACGGACACCGTTCAGACCTGGTGATATTGAAAACAGCCCGGGCTCATGCGGCTTTTGAAGGCAGACAGGTGATTTCGGGACGGGATATCGGCCTGGCCGCAGAGCTGGCCTATCCCCACCGGATCAAACGCGGTCCTTTCCAGCAGGCCGAGATTTCGGCGGAAGAGCTGGCTGAGAAAATAGAGAACCTGGCTGGTGCTTCCTCAGAAAGTGAAAGCGACACCGATGAGGGGGGCGGTCCTACCGGCTCGGAAATTGGGGAAGACGGGGATAAAAAAAAACGCTGGTAAACACCGTCTCTGACGGGCCAAGCCTGGAAGTTCCTGCAGATGCCGGCACCGGTGATGTGTTCGAAAGCACCAGTTCAACCTGGTGGGATGGTGGAAGCCCGGTGACCATCGGCGCCAGCATTGATCCAAACAAAATCGAAGCACCCCTTGAGCGTCAGCAGCGCCACAGCAACGGTCACAGATCCCAGACTAAAACCGAAACCCGGAGGGGTCGCTATATCCAGGCCCGACCTGCCAAAGGCGATTTATCAGATATCGCCTTTGACGCCACTATCCGGGCTGCGGCTCCCTTTCAAAAACAGCGCCGCACCAAGGACCAGCGCCTGGCTTTTAATATCCGTAAATATGATCTGCAACGCAAGGTGCGAGTCAAGCAAACCGCCAACCTGATCCTTTTTGTGGTGGATGCCTCCTGGTCGATGGCGGTAGCAGAGCGCATGAGTGCGGCCAAAGGTGCCGTGCTTTCGCTGCTGACAGATGCCTATCAACGCCGGGACAAGATAGGTATGATCGTTTTCCAAAAAGACCGCGCCCGGGTTGTCCTCCCCCCCACCAATTCCGTCGAATTGGCCAGGCGATTCCTGGCCGATATTCCCATTGGCGGTAAGACTCCTCTCTCTGCCGGACTGAAACTGGCCTACGAGACCATCAAAAGGGAAGAGCTGGCCCATCCTGATATCCAATCATTAATGATCTTGCTCACAGATGGGGTCGGCAACGTCTCCATTACGAAAATGCCCCCTCAGGATGAAGCCTACAAGATCGCTGAAAAATTCTCGGAAGACAAAATTCCCAGTGTGGTGATCAACATGGAGCACAAGGAATTCGACAAGGGGCTTGCCCACGAGATCGCTGAACATCTTGATGCATCTTACTACTGCCTGTCTGAACTACAGGCGGAAAAACTACTCCGGACTGTCAAAGGGGAAATTGGATTTTAAGGTAATCAATCCCCTCCCCGGTTACATGGCGTGAGTTTCTGTTATCATTGAAACATGATCCCCCTCTCCTTATCCATAGCAGGTTTTTTGTCCTACCAGGAGCCGGTCGAAATAGATTTCACCAGCTTTGATCTGGCTTGTGTCACCGGGGAAAACGGAGCCGGCAAATCCTCCTTGCTGGACGCGTTCACCTGGGCGCTCTTCGGCAGGGCCAGAAAACACGATGAATCGATCATCAATCTTAATTCCTCCCAGGCTACCGTCAGTCTCGTTTATAGCTATGAGGGCAATATTTACAAAGTCACCCGCACCAACCCCCGCGGAAATACCAGCCAGCTGGATCTTTTCATCCGGGATGATTCCGGGGGAAAAACCTCCTGGAAACCGCTGACCGAGCGCACCCTGCGGGAAACAGACCAGAAAATCGTCGAGATTCTGGGCCTGGATTATGAATCCTTCGTGAACGCTTCCTTTTTCTTGCAAGGGGAGGCCGATCAGTTCACGCAACAAACGCCAGCTTCCCGGAAAAGAATCCTTTCCAGGATCCTGGGACTGGAGGTCTGGGAAGAATATCGGAGCAAGGCGCTGCTCAACAGGCGCCGCACTGAAAGCGAGCTGGATCGGTTGGAAGGCCGCATAGCCGAACTGCTGGCTGAGCTGGAAGAAGAGGAAGATAGAAAAAACCAGCTGCTGTTCCTGGAAAAGAAGCTGGACGCTGCGACTAAAGAAAGAGCAGAAGCTGAAGGACAGCTGGAAAGCCTGCAGGAAGCCCTGGCCTCCCTGGAAGAACAAAGCCAGCAGGTTGATGACCTGGTCAAAGAGCTGCAAGAGCTCGAAAGCCAGATCGCCCAGCTCGAGGAGAAGCTGGCCCAGCGCACCGCAGAGGGGAAAGTTTACCGGGGAATTCTCAGCCGTGCAGAGGAAATTCGGGAAAGCTTCCGGGGCTGGGAAAAAGCCCAGGCATCCCTGGCTGAATGGGAAAGGATTGCTGAAAAATATCGGGAAAGCGAGATCAAACGCCAGGACCCGTTGATGCAAATAGCTGCCGGAAAAGCCCGCCTGCTCCAGCAAATCACCTCACTGGAAGCCCGCCGGGAAGAGCTGAAGAACAACCTGGACCGTGTCCCGGGTCTGACAGAGAGGCTTGAGCAGGCTCGCGAGAAAATCCGCCAGTCTGAAGCAGAGATAAAAATTCGGAATGATAAAAAAGGGGAGCTGGAAATTGCCCGCCAGAGGCAGGCTGACGCCAGAGCAGAAAATCCCCGTCTCTTTAAGGAAATGAAGGTCCTTGAAAAACGCATTACTGAGCTGGAAGGAACTGAGGGCGCAAACTGCCCGCTCTGCGGGCAGGAACTCCCTGATGCAGAGAGATTGGCCCTGATCCAATCTCTCAAGGAAGAGGGCAAAGACCTGGGAGACCGCTACCGTGAAAACCAATCCACCCTGAAAGAGGCTGACCGGGTTGTCACAAATCTCCAGAAGGAGATCACGGCATTAAGCCTGGCCGAGAACAACCTGCGCAAACATCAAGCGGAAGCAGATAAAATTGAAAATCAGCTTCAGAGCATTGAAGAAGACCAAAGATCCTGGCAGGGGACCCACGAAAGGGTCCTGGAGGAACTCCAGCGAACTCTCCAGGAAGAAAACTACGCCCCGGAAGCCCGGCAGGCTCTCGAGCTGATCAATGCCAAGCTCAAGGAAATCGGCTATGACGCCGCTGAGCATGACCGGATCAGGGAGCTCAGCAGCCAGGGAATTGCCATCCAGGGGAAAAAAGCTGAACTGGACCGGGCAGAGGCAGCCTTGAAGCCACTTAATCGTGAAATTGATGAACTGAAAGGGCGCCTGAAGCTAGCAAAAAAAGATCGCCAGGACCGGGAATCTGCCCTGGAAGCATTCCGTCAATCTCTTGAGAAAGCCCGGGGTGATGCCCCAGATACCCGGGAAGCGGAACAGGCGCTGCTTGATCTAAAGGAAAAAGAAAATATCCTCCAGCGGGAAGTTGGCGCAGCGCAGCAGAAGGTCGCCGTGTTGGAAAAACAAAAAGCTCGGCGGGGAGACCTGGAAAATAAACGGGGCGAGCTTGCGGGGCGCGTAAAGGCATACCGCCAGCTGGAGGGAGCATTCGGCAAGGATGGCGTGCCCGCCCTGCTGATCGAGCAAGCCTTGCCCCAGATAGAAACCCGAACCAATCAAATCCTGGAGCGACTCAGCAGCGGGGGCATGTCTGTCCGCTTCATCACCCAGCGGGAATATAAAGCTTCCAGCCGTGAAGATAAAAAAGAAACTCTCGAGATCCAGATCCAGGACCAATCCGGGGTCCGCGATTATGAGATGTACTCCGGTGGGGAATCTTTTCGGATTGACTTCGCCATCCGGTTAGCGCTTTCTCATATTCTGGCCCAACGCGCAGGTGCCCGCCTGCAGACCCTGGTCATTGATGAGGGTTTTGGCAGCCAGGATACCCTTGGCAGGCAGCGCTTGATCGAAGCCATTAATCTGGTCAAAGGTGATTTTGAGAAGATCCTGGTGATCACGCATGTGGACGAAATCAAAGAAGCTTTTTCTGTCCAGCTTCTGGTAGAAAAAACACCCCGGGGATCCCAGGTGACTTTGGTATAATTTGGCGCTGAAAGGTTAGCTGCCCCATTGTTTTTTGGATAAATATAAAAATACACCCTATCGAAGGAGATCACGATGGCTGAAGTAAACTATGTCACTGGAGAGGAGTTCGAAGAGAAAGTTCTGGGTTCAGATCTGCCAGTGCTGGTTGACTTTACAGCGGCCTGGTGCGGTCCCTGCAAGATGGTTTCACCGCTTGTCGAGGAGCTGGCAGGAGAATGGGAGGAGAAAGCCCGGGTCTACAAGATGGATGTGGACACCAACCAGGCTGTTCCTGTTCAGTACGGCATCATGGGCATCCCTGCCTTGCTGCTGTTCGTCAATGGAGATGTAGTTGCCAGGGTAGCCGGGTTCAAACCTAAAAAACAGCTTCAGAAAACCTTCGAACCCCATCTGTAGTACAGGAAGATCCCTTTGACCAAAAACAGGGCCTGGGTTCCAGGCCCTGTTTTATTATCAGTCTAATCCGGGCCGCATGATTAAAGGCCGGCGGCCTTTCTGATCTCCTCCGCCCGGTCGGTGTTTTCCCAGGTCAGATCCAGGTCATCCCGACCAAAATGTCCATAGGCTGCCAGCTGCTGATACATGGGCTGGCGCAATTTCAGGTCGCGGATGATAGCACCCGGCCGGAGGTCAAAGAATTCTTTCACCAGCCCGATGATCTTCTCATCCGGGATATTGCCAGTTCCAAAAGTCTCCACGTTGACGCTCAAGGGATGTGCCACGCCGATCGCATAGGATACCTGAATCTCGCAGCGGCTGGCCAGTCCAGCTGCTACCACATTCTTGGCAACCCAACGGGCGGCATAAGCCCCGGATCGGTCTACTTTCGTGGGATCCTTGCCGGAGAAGGCGCCGCCGCCGTGACGGCCCATGCCGCCATAGGTATCGACAATGATCTTCCTCCCTGTCAGCCCCGCATCCCCCAGAGGCCCGCCAGTCACAAACCGTCCGGTGGGATTGACATATATTTTCATATCCTCGCCGACCATATTTTTCGGCAGGACCGGTTTCATGACATGCTGGATGATTGCCTCGCGGATCTCCGCCTGGGAAATCTCCGGTGCATGTTGGGTGCTGATCAAAGCTGTATCCACCCGAACAGGCTTACCATACTGGTACTCAATCGTCACCTGGCTTTTGCCATCAGGCCGCATCCACTCCAGGGTGCCGTCTTTGCGAACTTCTGCCATGCGGCGGGCTAATTTATGGGCCAGGTATATCGGCATAGGCATCAAGACCGGGGTCTCATCACAGGCATAACCGAACATCATCCCCTGGTCTCCCGCGCCAATAGATTCCAGCTCGGTCTCAGTTATTTCTCCGGATTTCGCCTCCAGGGATTCATCTACGCCCCGTGCGATATCACCGGATTGCTGGGAAATGGCAACCAGAACGCCGCAGGTTTGTCCATCAAAGCCTTTTTTAGCCCGGTCATAACCGATACCGGTGATGACATCCCTGGCCAGTTTGTCATAATTGATATCCGCACTCGTAGTGATCTCGCCCAACAGCATCACATACCCGGTTTTTGTGGCTGCCTCGCAGGCAACCCGCGAGCGGGGGTCCTGGGCAATACAGGCATCCAGGACTGCATCACTGATCTGGTCGCACATTTTATCCGGATGTCCTTCTGTGACCGATTCGGATGTAAATAGCAGACTGGGAAAATTGTTAAATGTGTTGTTCATAGGGCCTCCTGAGTTACTCCCTTTCTTTAATGAAAATTGCCCCTCCGGTCCTGCAGGAAAGGGCATAAACTCATATTTGCCCTCTCATCTTCCAGAATACGCCTGTCGGAGTTGGCACCATCTGCAGTAAGTTGCGCTGCCCGGTTGCCGAGGTTTCACAGGGCCGTTCCCTCCACCTCTCTGGATAAGAGTGCCGTTAGAGGCATCTAGTACTGTAGGGGATAATAACATGAGCCCCCGCCCATGTCAAATTACATCTCAATCCATCTCAATCCACCTTTTCAGGGGACAATTAGCTCCCAGGAACGGACCAATCAAGGTCCCTAACCCATCAGAAGGCAAATTTCATTAGCGTGTTTTTTTATTTCGTTGTATACTTACTGTACAATTTACCAGCCGTTGCGGCATGCCAGAATAGGAAAGCTATTATGAAGATCTCTGTCCTACAAGAAAACCTCGCCCACGGGCTGAGCATTGTCTCCCGTGCTGTTTCCCCCCGCAGCACTCTGCCAGTATTAGCAAATATCCTTGTTGCCACTGATGATGGCCGCCTGCGGCTTTCAGCAACCAACCTGGAGATGGGCATCACCTGCTGGATTGGGGCCAAAATCGAGGAGGAAGGATCCACCACGGTGCCTGCCAGGACTTTTACAGATCTGGTCAGCACCATCCCTCCTGCAAAAACCGACATTGCCCTGCATGAACCCACCCAGACCCTGAACATCAAGAGCGGGTCACTCAACACCGATATCAAATGCATTGACGCCCAGGAATTCCCCCCCATGCCCTCGCTGGAGCTTGAGGAAGGAATAGAAATTAATGTGGCTGATTTCAAAGAAATGATCAAGCAGGTGGTCTTTGCGGCTTCGCACGACGAAGCCCGGCCAATTCTTACCGGCGTGCTTCTCACAGTGGAAGACAACATCCTCACGCTGGCCGCTGCGGACGGTTTCCGGCTCTCAGTCAGAAAAGCCCAGCTCTCCTCTTCCGTGCCATCCCCTGTCAAAGCCGTCATCCCTGCCCGGGCGCTGAGTGAGCTGGCCCGGATCAGCAATGACGGCAGTGACGTGATCACCATGGCCCTGCCGCCCGAGCGCGGACAGGTAATTTTCCGAACCAAGGATATTGAACTCAGCTCCCAGTTAATTGAAGGCACATTCCCGGACTACCAGCAGATCATCCCCAAGGAATATCAATCGCGGACAATCCTATCCACGTCCTCTTTTTTGAAATCCTGCAAACAGGCTGAGATTTTCGCCAGGGAGGGATCACTGATAGCCCAGGTTAATGTCCGGCCTGGACCAGAGGAGAACTCCCCCGGGGAAGTGGAGATTTCCGGCCAATCTGAAGAGACCGGATCCAGCCAGGCAATTATGGACGCCACTATTGACGGGGAAGACATCATCATAGCCTTTAACGTCCGCTACCTGCGGGAAGTATTGGATGTGATCAGCAGCCCCAACGTGGCCCTGGAAACCTCCAAGCCCACCAGCCCGGGGGTTATCCGACCGGTTGGTGATGACAACTTCTTGCATGTGATCATGCCTATGCATTTGGGCAGCTGATCTCAGCCATAGAATTGGAAATTCGATCCCGGTTCCAGCTTCTGGAACCGGGTTTTTATTGCCGTCGGCACCTGAATCAACAATTCCATTAAAATTTTAAGGTAGGGAGGTAGTTAGGGCTGGATAAGGTAGTAAAATGCAGGAAAGGCTTATTCGTTTACAGGAGAATTTATGGAAAAATTTGTGGCAGTAGCTGGCAATATTGGTGTTGGCAAAACAACTCTGGTACAAAAACTCTGCGACATCCTTGGCTGGACCCCATTTTTTGAACCTGAAAGCGAAAACCCCTATCTACCTGATTTTTATAAAGACATGCAAACCTGGGCTTTTCACAGCCAGGTCTTTTTTTTGACCAGGCGTCTGCGTGCCCACAAAAATCTCTGCGCCCAGGCCGGGTCTGTCATCCAGGACCGCAGCGTGTACGAGGACGCGGAAATCTTCGCCCATAATCTCTACCGGCAACAGCAGATGGGCGAGCGAGATTACCAGACTTACCGGGAACTGTACCAGGCCCTGGTGGAATTCCTGCCTCCTCCCGATCTCGTGCTGTACATCAAAGCTTCCGTGCCCACCCTCCAGCAGCGCATCAAGCTCCGGGGCAGGGATTATGAGGAAGAGATCGATCCGGCCTACCTAGAGGGATTGAACATCCTCTATAATTCCTGGATCGAGGGATTTGATCTCTGCCCGGTCCTGACCATTCCCGGGGACGACCTGGATTTCGTGGCCAATAATGGCCACCTGGATTTGATCATTAAGAAAGTACAGGAAAAACTCACCGGAAAAGAAGTGGTTGTGTTCACCGAGAAGGAAATGAATAACAGCTGAAACCCCCTACTCTTCCTTAATGAAAAAACCGCCAGCGAGTACTGCCGGCGGTTTTTATTATTATGAGATGGAAATCAAACCACGCCATAAGCTAACATGGCTTTGGCCACTTTCAAGAATCCGGCAACATTGGCTCCCATCAAGTAATTGCCCGGGTCTCCATAGGCCTCTGCCGCATCCAGAGAAGCTTTATGGATGCTCTTCATGATGCCGCGCAGCCTTTCATCTACCTCTTCCCTTGTCCAGGACAAACGGAGACTGTTCTGGCTCATTTCCAGGCCGGAGGTTGCCACGCCGCCCGCGTTGGCGGCTTTGGCTGGACCATACATCAGGTTATTGCTCTGGTAAACCTCAACAGCTTCCAATGTAGATGGCATATTGGCGCCCTCAGAGACAGCTATGCACCCATTATCAACCAGCGCCTGGGCGTGCTCGGCGTTAATTTCATTTTGAGTTGCTGACGGGAAGGCCAGTTCGGCTTTGAGAGCTTCTTTCTTGACAACATCCCAGACGCTCATATCCGGGTAGTAGGTCACACCATACTCCTCGGCATAATCCTTGATGCGGCCGCGACGGATGTTCTTAAGCTCCATTACGTATTGCAGTTTATCCCTATCAATCCCCTTCTCGTCAATGATTGTGCCGCTGGAATCTGACAGGGAAATCGGTTTGGCACCCAGGTCCAGTAATTTCTCAACCGTGTACTGAGCTACGTTTCCGGACCCACTCACGAGAGCTGACTTACCAGACATATCCAAATCGCGAACTTTGAGCATCTCTGCTGCAAAATAGACTGAACCGTAACCAGTTGCTTCTGGCCGGATCAGGCTGCCGCCGTATTCCAATCCTTTGCCAGTTAGAACGCCTGTATGTTCATTGCAGATCTTCTTATACATGCCGTAGAGGTAGCCGATCTCGCGGCCGCCCACGCCAATGTCCCCAGCAGGCACATCGGTGTCTGGGCCAATATGACGATAAAGCTCCCTCATGAAGGCATAGCAGAAACTCATCACTTCTGTGTCAGTCTTGCCTTTGGGATCAAAATCAGAGCCGCCCTTGCCGCCACCCATGGGCAGTGTGGTCAGGGAGTTTTTGAAAATCTGCTCAAAGCCCAGAAATTTGATAATGCCCAGGTTGACGGAAGGGTGGAACCGCAGACCGCCTTTATAAGGACCAATGGCGTTATTGAACTGCACCCTGAAACCCCTGTTGACATGAACCTCGCCGTCGTCATCCATCCAGGGAACGCGGAACATGACCACACGGTCAGGTTCTACAATCCGTTCGTAGATCTTGGCCTGGACAAATTCGGGGTGCCGATCCACTGTAGGTTCAAGGGTGTTCAGCACTTCCTCGACCGCCTGGTGGAATTCCGGCTGAGCAGGGTCCTTCTCCGCCGTTTTGGCTATCACTTCTTGAATAACAGACATAAAATCCTCCTTCAGATAATTCTATATTTTCTTTGCCGCCAGTCTGGATTTTCCTGTTGGAGATGTTTGATGTTATTTCCCTTTATAGCCCAGGGGATATGAATTTTCCAGGGATCATTTGCCAGCCAGTTCCTTCTTAAGGGCAATCCCCAGCCTCTTTATTCCCTCCACAATCACATCAGGTTTTGCATAAGAGAAGTTAAGGCGCATGGCCGTATTTCCGCCATCGGCATTTGGATAAAAATTGATTCCCGGCACGTAGGCCACTTTTTCCAGTAACGCCTTTTCCCGCAGGAATGTATTCGTATCGATCGATTCCGGAACGTTAGCCCAAAGGAACAAGCCTCCCTCCGGATCGGTCCAATGGCACTCCGCCGGCCAGAATTCTGCCAGGGCGTCCAGCATGGTATCACGCCGTTTTTTGTAGACCCGGCGGATTTTCTTGATATGGGGTTTGAGGATGCCTCGCTGGCAAATATCGTTGGCAATATACTGGACAAGTGTGCCAGTGTGCAAATCGCAGCCCTGTTTGGCCTGGATCAAACGCCTCATTAAGGATTCCGGGGCAACGATCCAACCCAGCCTCAATCCAGGGGCCATGGTTTTAGAGAACGTGCCCAGGTAAATGGTTCTCTCCGGGATGAGGGTGCATATGGGCGGGATGTCTTCCCCTTCATAACGAAGCTGCCCATAGGGATCATCCTCCACAACCGCGATATCCAACTTGGTGGCAACTTCTGCCAGCTTGATCCTTCTCTCCAAAGGCAACGTAGTGCCGGCTGGGTTGTGAAAATTCGGCAGCACATACAGAAAGGCTGGGGGGCGGCCGCTGTCTTGGACAGCTTTTTCGTAAGCATGCTCGATTTCATCCACCACCATTCCCTTTTCATCCACCCGCATGGTGTGGAACCGAGCCTGGTATGCCTGCCAGGCCTGGATTGCACCTAAATAGGTCGGGCGGCCAGTGAGGATAAACCTTCCCGGGTCGATAAAGATGCGGCCGATCAGGTCTAGCGCTTGCTGGGAACCATTAGTGAGGAGCACATTTTCAGGTAAAGCCGGGACGCCATATTTATGCATCGAATCCGCCAGGAATTCTTTCAAGGGCCCGTAGCCTTCAGTCGCACTGTACTGCAAGGCTTTCTTCCCCATTTCTCGAACGACAAACGTGCAGGCTTCTTCCACCTCGCGAATCGGGAAAACGTCCGGTGCCGGCAGTCCGCCGGCAAAAGAGATGATTTCCGGATCCTGGGTGATTTTCAACAGCTCCCTGATTGCCGAGCTGCGCATGAATTTGGTACGCTCGGCCAGATGTGACTCCCAATCCAGCACGGGTATGTCGCGATCTAAATCATTGTTTACTTCCATACCTTACCTCCCTGAGAGGAACTCATTTTATTAACATGCGGTTCATTCTAAATCAACCGATAAAAAAAGCCTGTTCCGATATACTCCTCGAAACAGGCCTGCTGTGATCAGGTGTTCCAAAACAACAAATCATATAGAACCAACCATCTGTCCAAGTGAACAGAAATCATCATGGATCCAGCCAATAACTGATTTAATACCATCAACGAAGTCCTTGTGAGACTTGCCCGGTTTCCGGGCAAATACTTGCTCGAGGTTCAATTGAAGGATATCCGCATTCTCATAACTGTATTCAGATTTTACCCCAGACAGGAAAAATGGCAAAGTGGAATTAATCACCCTCCCGCTCCTGTCTTTCGTAAAAGATTTAAACTCTCAATATGGTAAGTCTGGGGGAACATGTCAAACGGCGTGGATTCCACCAGGGAGAATCCTTTCTTGCTGAAGCGTGCCAGATCCCGAGCCAGCGTCGCCGGATCGCAAGAAATATATGCGACCAGGTCCGGCCTCAAATTGACCACGCTGTCTAGCACAGACCGTGACAATCCGGCCCGCGGTGGATCCAGCAGGATGATATCCGGGGAGTTATCCAAGACCGGCAGCACATCTTCTGCCGGCAAATCATACAGCTCCACATTCTCAAACTCGGCCAGATTATATAAATAGTCCTCACAGGCGCTGGGACTGGATTCTATACCAATCACTTTTTTCACCCGCGATGCCAGGAAGGCACTGAATAAACCTGCCCCACAATAGACGTCCAGGCAGACAGTGTCCTCCTCCAAGGGAAGGATCTCCAGGAGATATGCTACCAGGCTTTCTGCAACCCCGGTATTGGTCTGGAAAAAGGACCCCGCGGAAACCACAAAAGGGAAATCCAGAATGGGAATAATCGTAAAATCATCCCCGGACAGAATGATCTCCCCTCCCGGACCCTGCAGAACAGCAGACAAGGGAAGATCCACGGAGAACTCAAACGGTTCCTGCCCCTGGCTTTCAAGCAGGATCAGCGTGTCTTGTCCTTCCTCTCCAGACCGCAGGCTTATGCGGTCCAGACCGGGGATATACTCCAGGCTGAATGAGGGCCAGATTCGATTCAAGCTCTCCTCTGGTAAATGGCATTCCTGGATAGGTACAACCTCGCTGGAGCGATTTTTTAGAAATCCTGGTCGTCCATCTTCAGCGATATGGAATTGAACGTGGTTTCGGTAATTCCAGGGGGAGGGAGAGGGACGGATAGGTTTAACTGAAGGAGAATCAATCTTCCCTACTCTGCGGAGCTGGTCCACCAGAATGGATTCCTTAATCCGCAGCTGTTCCTGATAGGAGATATGCTGGTAGTGACACCCGCCACAATCTTGAAAATGGGGGCAGCGGGGTTTAATGCGATCCGGGGAGGGCCTTATGATCTCACTGATCTCTCCCCGGGCATAACGCTCCTTTTCCTCCACCAGCTTGATGCGTAATAGTTCTTCGGGCAGCGCGTAGGGGATGAAAACTGCCCGGCCGTCTGGCAGTCGGGCAAGGGCGTCCCCGCCATAGACACAGGTGGTGGGTATAACTTCGAATTCTTCGGAAGATGCCATAGATAACCCTGTCAATCATTAATACACCCCACCAGGAATTCACGGGGTTCCCTGCGGGATAAGAGATCAGGGTGGGCAGGTCCACAAGAAGCTCATAATGGTGTCAAAGGGGGGCGTGCAGTATAGATCCAGATAATCAAACAGGATCGCACCCACGACGATCAGAAATAAGATCACCACGACGCACCCGATCCCAGCCCACAGCCAGGTATTGCTTTTCTTCTCTTCGGTCACCTGGCTATCACTCAGGATTTCCTCGGCCGTCTTGGTCTTGCCGGGAGTGGTCGCAGCCGATGGGGCTTGTGGCGCAAGGGCATCAGCCGGCTTTGGTGTGACTACGGTTACTTGCTGGGGATCTGGCTCTTCCGACCGCGGAGCAACCAGCGTTTCTTCCGGATCGGCTTCTGCCATATAAGTCATATAAATCGCTTCCCCCAACATCACCGTGTCGCCGGGTTTCAGCAGATATTTACCGCCAATTTCCTTTTTATCCACAAAAGTCCCATTGGTGGATCCAAGATCCCGGATCATATATCCCCCTTCAACTTTGGTTAAAGCCGTATGAGCCCGGGATACTTCAGCGATGTTCAGCACAATGGTGTTGTCGTCACCACGCCCAATCGTGATTTCATCCTTCTCCAGGGGAAATTCCGCTCCCTTGTTGAAACCTTTGATCACTGTCAGCCGGTAGTTTTTATACCCCATCTCATCCTCCTGCTGTCTCTTCTTAGCCCTGTTAAAGTCTATCGGTTTTTGTTAATGGTGTCAAATAGGTTGCATCTTGAATTATCCGCAGCCCTCTCATTCCAGCTCGTCCATTGGATTTTCCTGTACCCAATCAGCGCCCAGCACAATGACGATGTCGGCCGTTACAGAGGGATCAGAACGGTAAAAAAGCCGGTTCTCGGTATATCCCATCGCGCTTAGAAGCGCCCGGACTGTATGCTCCTTACCCGAATAATCATAAATAAATGTCTGGTCCTTGAATTTATTCGAGTTGCCGACCTCGCCGATCTGGAACCCCTTCTCTTCCAGGAACTCAGCTGTAACACCAGCCAATCCTGGAGAGGAGGTAGCGTTCAATACGGCCAAGTTGGCATTTTCCTCTGCCAGGTATTCTTCCAATGTGATTTCCTGTGTAGGCTCAGGAATGGGCGTGGCGCTGATATTTTGCATATCCTTCCAGATCTTTCTGATCTGATCCAGATTTGGCACCAGGATATATTGGTTCCGGTCATTGATATCCGCAGTGACTGTTGGCTCTTTGATCACATGGGTCTGTATGCTCTGGGGGTTGATATCCTTGACCACCCAGGCCAGGGTTATGATCTGGTTGAGCGTTAGATTGGTCTCAACATTCGAGGTAAGGTCCCGGTACAAACCCGGCATACGGGGAATTAACACCGGTAAAATTTCGTAAGAGAAGATCTTCTCCTGCAGGCCAATCAGCAGTTGCTGCTGGCGTTTTGTGCGCCCGAAATCTCCCTCCGGTGTGTCCCGGGTCCGCACATAACCTAGCGCCAGATCGCCGGGCAGCAAATGCTCTCCAGGAGAGAGAACTTGCATCACGTCTTTCGTATTGGCGTTTGGATAGACCTGAATCTCTTCTTGTACATCAACAACTACACCATCAACAGCGTCCACCAGCACCACAAAAGCCTGAAAATCCACCTGGGCATAATAATCAATCTCGATATCCAACAAGTTCCCAGCCGTTTCCATCAAAATCCCCGGACCGCCACCCGGATAGCCGTAAGCCTCTCCCAGCATATAGGCCTGGTTGATCTTATAGGGACCGTAATCCGGCACTTCAACCCAGGTGTCTCTGGGGATAGAGATCAACCCTGCCTTACCCCCGGATTTATCCAGGAAGGCTACGATGATTGTATCCGTCAGCCCTGCGCCGGATTCTGAGTTCTTATCCCATTTATCCAATCCCGTCAGCAGGATATAAATCGTTTGATCGAGATCCAGCGCCTTAAAACCAGGCCGGTCCGCGTTGGTCTGCAGCAACCTGCTGTTGTCCAATGTGGGTTCTACCCCGTTAGTAGCTGGTATAGTTACATCAACGAAAACCGGGGAGGATTCTACCGGGAGGTAAGTTGGATTCTTCCGGGAAGAAAAAGCCAGAAAAATGGAAATTGAGGCTGAGACAATAAAGGCCACCCACAATCCCC
>DRBO01000016.1 GCA_011039385.1 Chloroflexota bacterium
CCAGGGCAAAGAGATCCGGATCCTGCGTGTAAGCGATCTTGGTCTGCCCTCCAAACGGGAACCTCCTCATAGCCACCCCATTATTGGAATTGGCATGAGCAGCGATGGCCATCCCTCCCGCCGTACGGATGGCTTTATAAGCCGTTAACACATCCACACTTGCCCCCACAGTGATGGATCCCTGGTCAACCTTCTCGGAGGGAATGTTCAATTCCAGCAGCAAGTGTTCAATATCACGCACAGGTTTATCTTCCGGGAAGATGGCCAGGATATGGAATCCGAAAGTAGCTGTAAATTCAAACCCTGGCAGCACCAGGACCCTGTTGAGTAATTTCTGATATTCCGCCAGCCTGGTTTCCTCTTCCGGAAGCAAGCGCTTGAGCTGCTGAAGCAGCTTAAGCTGGTCGATTTCTTCCATCATCCTGCGGTAACCCGCCACGGTGTTATGGTCCGTAAAGGCGATGATGTCCAGTCCCTTTGATGCCGCCTGTTTAAGGATATCCAGATATCCAATTTCAGGCTGCAGATAATCTTCCGATGCCGGGGTGTGTAAATGTAAGTCCATTGTGTACCAGACTAGCCCGGCAGAATTCCTGTTTGCCATTAATACCTCGCTGTTGCAGTGTTCAGGCTTGAATCTATAAGCAGATCCTCAGCGAAGAAATCAGATTGATTTTCTTCAACGCTGTTTTGTCCTGAATACTTGCTAATATGTACATTACGGAGGGAACAAGAGAATTCGCAGCGCCTGGGAAATATAAGTGTTGCTTTTACAAATCAGCACAAAATGAGTATTCCTGGCTTATCTATAGTTCTGTTCTGCTATTGTTGTTCCTCTTCGCAATTTAATAAAAATCACCCGGCAATTCCAGCTGTGTCCTGCTGACGCAGGACCATTATTTAGCAGACTTTGCCTTTGGGGGTGAGGCTGTCCTTTTTGTCAGGGCAGCTTCTAATACTTCTTCAATATTCTCAACAAATATGAACTCAATCTTCTCCAGCACTTCCTGGGGAATATCCTCCTCCAAGTCTGCCTGGTTTCTCCTGGGAAGGATAACTGTCTTGGATCCCGCCCGATACGCTGCCAGCACTTTCTCTTTTATCCCCCCTACCGGCAGGACCTGTCCGCGCAAGGTGATTTCTCCGGTCATGCAGACACCACCCTTTACTGGCCGATTAGAGATCAATGAAACCAGCGCTGTGGCCATGGTCACGCCCGCCGAGGGGCCATCTTTCGGCTGGGCTCCAGCTGGCACATGGAGATGGATATCCTGGTTTTTGTAAAAATCCGGGTCAAGGCCCAGCTTTTCCGCCTTGGAGCGCACATAGGAAAGGGCTGCCTGGGCAGATTCCTTCATCACGTCTCCCAATGAACCAGTCAGTTGGAAATTGTTTTTTCCAGGCATGACAGTCGCTTCCACAAATAACACTTCACCCCCGGTGGATGTCCAGGCCAAACCAGTCGCTACGCCAGGCAGGGATGTGCGTTTGGCCAGCTCCTCATCCCCGTGATACCGGGGCCTGCCCAGATATTCCGCTACTTCTTTCACGCCGATGTTTACTTTTTGGGCCTTGCCTTCTGCTATTAAAGTAACCACTTTGCGGCACAAGCTGCCGATTTCACGCTCCAGGTTCCGAACGCCAGATTCTCGAGTATAGGAGCGGATGATCCTTTGCAGCGCGGGGTCAGTAAAGGAAATCTCTTTCTTGCGGAGTCCATTTTCCCGGATTTGCCTGGGGATTAGATACCCCTTAGCGATGGCCTTCTTTTCATTGTCTGTATAACCGGATAATTTAATGATCTCCATCCGATCTCGCAGGGGCGAGGGAATGGGTTCCAATAAATTTGCCGTGGTGATGAACATCACCTTGGAAAGGTCATAGGCTACCTCCAGATAGTGGTCCCTGAATTCACTATTCTGCTCCGGGTCCAGCACTTCAAGCAAGGCGGATGTGGGGTCTCCCCGGTAGTCCCGGCCCAGTTTGTCTATCTCGTCCAGCATGAAAACCGGATTGTTTTTCCCGACCCGGCGCAGCGCCTGAAGGATCCTGCCGGGCATGGCGCCGATATAGGTCCGCCGATGCCCCCGGATCTCCGCTTCATCACGCACGCCGCCCAGGGAAATCCGGATAAATTCTCGATCCATAGACCTGGCAATCGACCTTCCCAGAGATGTCTTTCCCACACCAGGAGGACCCACAAAACAGAGAATCACGCCTTCCCGGATCCGGCGAATATCGTCCTGATAATTCGCATCAATCTCCCCTTCCCGCTCCTTGCGGAGTTTGCGGACTGCCAGGAATTCCAGGATCCGTTCCTTGACATCCTCCAGGCCGTAGTGGTCTTCATCCAGCACTTTCCGGGCCCGGGAAATGTCCAGGTTGTCGTCGGTCATTTTCGACCAGGGGAGAGTGACCATCCAGTCCAGGTAAGTCCGGATCACACCGTATTCAGCTGCCGCAGAAGGCAGGTGGGACATACGATCCAGCTCTCTTTTCGCTTGTTTTTCAGCCTCCTGGGGCATAGCCGCTTCTGCTATTTGACGGTGAAACTCGTCAATTTCCACAGTTTGATCATCTTCTTCACCCAGCTCTGAGCGGATGGCTTTCATCTGCTCCCGGAGGAAGTACTCCCGCTGTACTTTTTCGATCTCGGAGCGGGCCTGGTTCTGGATCCGCTGACCAATTTCCAGCATTTCCAACTCCCGGGTCAGGAAGTTGACCAGCTTACGCAGTTTCTCTGAAACCGAGTCCAACTCCAGCAGTTCCTGGGCTTCTGCTAATTCCAGGCGCTGAAAATTGGCAACCGTGTAGACCACCTGAATGGGATCATCCAGGGTCATGACCGCATCCACCAGCTCCTGAGGGACAGAAGGCACCAGATTGGTAATTTCCGCGAATTGGTCCCTCGCCTGGCGAGTCAGGGCATCAATCTCCAAATCACGTTCTACTTTGACAGGTGAAAGCTTAATCCTGGCTTGCAAATAAGGTTCTTCCTGGATGAATTCCTTGATATCAAAACGGGTAATTCCCTGCACCAGGAGGCGGATGGTACCGTCTGGAGCACGGAACAGGCGATGGACAGAGGCAACCGTCCCAACCTGGTACAGGTCATCCGGGCCAGGAAGTTCATCCTGGGGATCTTTGGAGGTTACCAGGCCAATCAAACGGTCATCAGCGGAGAGGACATCGTCTACCAGGCGGATAGAACGCGGTTGGCCAATGGAGAGCGGAACAGCGGTCTCCGGATAGACCACCAAACCCCGCAGAGGGAGAATGGGCAGCTCATCCGGGATCCGACCGATCAGAGCTTCCTGATTGACCTCGTCCTGATCACTCTCTTCCGGGGGATCAAAATTTGAGACCACAGAACCCAGGAAAATATCATCCAGGGATAAATCTTCACGATTTACCCAATCCAGAAGTTCTAAAAATTCAGGGCTCCAGCGTGTAACCGGCATATGGCGTGCTTCCTTAACTTGCATCCTATCCAATAAAGGATGTTTTTTGATGTGCGAAAAATCATTTTTTCGCACATGGCTTTTCCCAGGACTAATTTTAACACAGAGGGAGCCCTATTCCCTTGCAGGATAACAATCATACGGGAGATTAACACTCAATGAGCCCCTGGGATCCTCCCGGGTTGATGATCAAGTGTATTACCTTGTCATCCACAAACCATAGTCTATAATAGGAATAACCACTGAAGAACTTGGAGGAATCATGTATACCCCAAAAATGCACCAGGCACTGAACGAACAAATTCACCACGAGCTTGAATCCGCCTATATTTATCTCTCCATGGCAGCTTATTTTGAGTCCGAGAACTTTCCCGGGTTTGCACAATGGATGAAGATGCAGTTTGAAGAGGAGATGGAACACGCTTTCCGTTTTTTTGATTTCATACACAGCAGGGGCGGACAGGTTAAGTTATTAGCTATCGCCGAACCCCCTGATAAGTACGAATCACCGCTGGCTGCTTTCAAGAAAGCACTGGCCCACGAGCAGAAGATCACGAATGACATCCACAACCTCTACAGCCTGGCAACTGATGAAAAGGATTATCCCAGCCTTTCATTCCTGCAGTGGTTTATCGATGAGCAGGTGGAAGAAGAGGAGAATGTCGGCGGTGTGGTTGAGGATATCAAGAGAGTTCAGGACTCCGAACATGGTTTATTGATGCTGGATAGGGAACTGGCCCAACGCCAGCCTGGACCAGAGAAAGAGGAGGCCTAAAGCCCTGGGGTGAGAATTAACCGTCTTTTGGACCGCAATAACAGCTATTGCGGTCTTTTATTAAGGGGAAAGATAGTCACCTAAAACTATGTAATTCGGCAGTTGATTTTTTGAGATGGTCGTATGATACTGAGCTAAGTTTAGCAACACTACAGAAAAGGATAAATAATCCTATGAGTGATTCTTCTTACAATCCATATACCATGGCCCAGAAGCAGTTTGACAACGCTGCGGAACTGCTGGATCTGGACCAAGCAACCCGGGACTTTTTAAGGGTCCCCATGCGTGAATATCAATTCAGCATCCCTGTCCGGATGGATGATGGATCCATTAAAGTCTTCCGTGGATTCCGTGTGCAGCACAATGATGCCCGGGGCCCGAGCAAAGGCGGTATCCGATTTCATCCCCAGGAAACAATTAACACCGTCAGGGCCTTATCCATGTGGATGACCTGGAAATGCGCCGTGGTGGACATTCCACTCGGCGGCGGAAAAGGTGGGGTGATCTGTGATCCCCATAATCTCAGTTTGAACGAACAGGAACGACTCTGCCGCGGCTGGGTCAGGTGTTTGGCCAAAAACGTTGGTCCTCTGAGCGACGTGCCAGCCCCCGATGTGATGACCAATTCCCAGCATATGTTATGGATGCTGGATGAGTACGAAACAATCCACGGCGGGAAATATCCCGGGTTCATCACCGGAAAACCGGTTGGCATGGGTGGATCACTGGGCAGGACCGAGGCAACTGGTTACGGGGTGATGATCACCGTCCGTGAAGCTATGAAGGAACTGGGGATTGACATTCAGAAGACCACGGCCAGTTTTCAGGGTTTTGGTAATGTCTCCCAATATGCCATTGAGCTCTACCAACAGATGGGCGGCACTCCGATATGCGTATCCTGCTGGATCCAGAAGGAAGGCAAAGCCTATTCCTTTGTCAAAAAAGATGGCTTTGACCTTGAAAGATTAAGAGAAATCACCAACCACTTCGGTGAGATCGACAAGGAAAAAGCCCAGGATCAGGGTTTTGAGGTCCTGGATAGCGGCGCTTGGCTGGAGCAGGATGTGGATCTGCTCGTCCCGGCTGCCCTGGAAAACCAGATCACCGGAGAAAGCGTCCCAAGGATCTCCAAACAGGTGAAAATCATCGCTGAAGGAGCTAACGGGCCGACAACACCAGAGGCTGACGAGGTCATCAAAGAGCGTGGAATCCTGGTAATCCCCGATTTCTTGGCCAACGCTGGTGGAGTGACCTGCAGCTATTTTGAGCAGGTCCAGAGCAACCAGAATTATTTCTGGGCCAAAGAAGAGATCCTTGGAAAACTTGATCTGAAAATGACCGACGCCTATCTGGCAGTGAGCAAATTTGCCAAGACAAATAAGATCTATATGCGCGATGCTGCCTATATGATCTCTGTAGAACGAGTCTCTAAAGCCTGCCAGGCCCGGGGATGGGTATAATATGAGTTAATGAATACAAATTCGGAGCCCACTCCGCTCCCAGAGCACGTCCCCTTTGACCGAAATTCCAATGACCCGGGTGAGCGCATCCGGGTCATTGGTACGGGGGAAATCGGTGGAAAAGCCCGCGGGCTCGTGCTGTTAAACCAGCTTCTCGCATCTGAAGAATTAAGATCAATATCCGGGAAAATTTCCGTGGGAGTTCCCGTCCTGACGGTGCTCCGCACGGACATATTTGATGCCTTTGTGGACAAAAATGACCTTTCCCGCTATCGTGATGGCGAGTACACGGATGACCAGATCGCTCACGCCTTTCAGAAGGGAGAGCTCCCTTTCCATATCCTGGGCGACCTTCAGGCGCTGGTAGAGGGCATCCGGACTCCGTTGGCTGTCAGATCTTCCAGCCTGCTGGAAGACGCCACTTTTGAGCCATTTGCGGGGATCTATTCCACCAAAATGATTCCTAACCACCAGTTTGACCCGGGAATCCGCTTCCAGAAATTATCCGAAGCAATCAAATATATCTTCGCCTCTACCTTTTTTAGCAGTGCAAGAAACTACCGGATTGCCACAGGTCATGACCACACCGAGGAAAAAATGGCTGTCATCATCCAGGATGTGGTCGGCAGCCGCCACCATGTTCGCTATTATCCGGAATTATCTGGTGTCGCCCGCTCCTATAACTACTATCCTGTCGGGCGGGCCAAACCGGAAGATGGGGTAATCAGCCTGGCGCTGGGCCTGGGTAAAACCATTGTAGACGGGGGTGTGGTCTGGTCTTACTCCCCTGCCCGACCTCGGATCGGACCCCCTTATGGTTCTGTGGGAGAACTACTCAAACACAGCCAGAAAGAATTCTGGGCGATTAACATGGGAACTCCCCTGGTCTATGACCCCATCAAGGAAACAGAATACCTGATCCTGGGGGATCTCGCAACCGCAGAATATGATGGCACGCTGGAGTACCTGTGCTCTACATATGACCCCCAATCTGACCGTTTGGTGCTGGGAACGGCCAATCCCGGGCCGCGGGCTTTAACCTTTGGTCCCCTGCTGAAATTAAAAAAGCTGCCTTTCAATGACCTCATTCAGGGAATACTAGCCGTCTGTGAGAAAAAGCTGGAGAATCCAGTGGAAATCGAATTCGCGATGACCTTTTCGCCCCCAGCACTGGGACTGTTGCAGGTGCGCCCGATGGTGGTATCTTCCCAGATTATCCAGTTAACTGCAGACGACCTGAACCGCGACAATCTGCTGGCAGCTTCTGAAAGTGCCCTCGGAAATGGGTGCCTGGATGATATCTGCGATATTGTGTATGTTATCCCGGATGAATTTGACCTGGCGCAAACCCGCAAGATTGCTTCCGAATTGGCAGGGATCAACACCAACCTGGTTGAGAAGAACCGTCCTTATCTATTGATCGTTTTCGGCCGGTTGGGCAGCACCGATCCCTGGCTGGGTATCCCGGTAGACTGGGGACAAATCTCCGGCGCCCGGGTCATTGTTGAAACCTACCTGGATGACTTCAGCGTAGAAATGAGCCAGGGTTCTCACTTCTTTCATAATCTAACCAGCTTGGGCGTAAATTATCTGGCCCTGCCAAAAACAAGCAAATTCAAACTTGACTGGGATTGGCTCAGTCATCAACCAGAAATCCAGCGGTCTGATTTCGTTCGCCATGTCCGGATAGCGAAACCATTATCTATTAGAATAGATGGTAGAGCCAGCCGGGGTGTTATCCAGAAACCCGAGGTGTAAATGACGGAAAAACCAGATAAAACTGTCAACAACCTAATAGATGAACTTAAGGAGCGGGCTAAAGAGTTAAACTGCCTCTACGAAGTGCAGGAAACGCTGACCCAGCCTGGCATCAATCAGGATGAAGCCCTGCAGCGGATCATCCAGGTCATTCCCCCGGGATGGCAGTACCCTGAAATTTGTGTCTCCCGGATCAAACTCGGAAATAAGACCTACCAGAGTGAAAATTATCAGAAGACTCCCTGGGTGCTGCATTCGGATATTATCGTTCAGGACCAAGTTGAAGGCCAGATCAGTGTCAATTATCTGGAAGAAAAGCCTGAGTTACATGAAGGGCCGTTCCTGCGGGAAGAACGGCGGCTGATCAATACCGTAGCTGATCAGCTGGGCAACTACCTGCTCCAATACCGCCTGCAAGACTTATTTAATAAAAAAGCCAAGGACAGCACTGAACCGGACACTGGGTGGCGGGTTGTGCTCAGCTTGCTAAAAAAGACTGATCCTGATCTGCTCATCACCACCGCCAGAAAGATGGTTCACCATCTGTGTGATCACGGCATCAAGGAAGCGGAAGGATTATGGACCCTGTTCAGCTCCGCTTATCGGGAAGACCGGGATATCTTGGAAGCCAATTTTCCGTACCAGTTCAAGGTGGACAAAGAAGCCGTGGGCACATTGGATTCCGTATTTGATCTGGCAGAAAAATATCTGGAACAAGACGAGATCTTCTCCAGCATACAGCAGTGGATCCGCGAGGACCAAACCGGTTTTCTGGTCAACACACTGGTACAGCCTGGCCGCTCCTTATCTGAGATCTTAAACGCGCTGGACCGCTTCATCCTGCTTGCAGAACAAGGACTGGAATTGTCCGAAGCCAGAAAACAAAGCGTGAAGATGGCCCTGATCAGGCGGCTGCTCAGCACGCACGAAAGTTATGTTCAAAGCGCCAAGAAACACATCGAGATCCAAGATATCCATAAGCTCTCCGACAAGATGATCTATCAATCCGGAAGCCATGGCAAACTTGGCGGAAAAGGCGCCGGGATCTTTCTGGCGATGGAGGTCATCCACAAAGCGCTCCGCAACCAATCGCTATTCAAAAAGGTCAAAACACCCAAAACCTGGTATATCGTATCGGATGTCATATTTTCATATATCGAGCAGAACAATCTGGAAGAGATCATCGAACACAAGTATCTGAACATAGGTGAAATCCGCCAGGAATATCCCTATCTCATCCATGTTTTCAAAAATGCCCCGCTCCCACCAGAAATCATCAAAGGCCTCTCTGTGGCCCTGGATGATTTCGGAGATGTGCCGCTGATCGTGCGCAGCTCCAGCCTGCTGGAAGACCAGGCTGGGATGTCCTTCGCCGGGAAATATAAGAGCCTCTTTGTGTCCAATCAGGGCACGAAAGAAGAGCGCCTTGCCAGTCTGGCGGATGCCATTGCAGAAGTCTATGCCTCTTTGTTCGGACCTGACCCCATTGAATACCGCTATGAGCATCAATTGATCGATCACCATGAAGAAATGGGAATCTTGATTCAGGAAGTTGTTGGGCAGCGTGTGGGCCCCTATTATTTCCCAGCCTTCGCTGGCGTGGCTTTCAGCCAGAACGAATTCCGCTGGTCCGGCAGAATTAAAAAGGAAGATGGATTGGTCCGTCTCGTTCCCGGCTTGGGGACAAGAGCGGTGGATAGGCTGACGGATGACTATCCCATTATGGTCGCGCCCGGCCAGCCTAACCTGCGGCTCAATAGCACGCTGGAAGAAACCCTGCGTTATTCTCCCCGCAAGATCGATGTCATCAACCTCGAAAAAGGGACTTTTGAATCCATCAATATAGATCAGTTCTTAAAAGAGTACGGGCAGGTATACCCCGGGGTTAAAAAACTGGTTTCCGTTATCAGCGAGGACCAGACCCGCATTCCCGCAGGTTTAGGACCAGATTTCGAAAACGATAAGCTGGTCTTCACCTTTGATGGTTTATTCACACAAACGGAGTTCCTTTCACTTCTCCGCACAGTGCTGACCGAACTTGAGGAAAAACTTGACCATCCCATCGATATCGAATTCGCCTGCGATGGTGATGACTTCTACCTTCTTCAATGCCGTTCCCAGAGCTATGGGGACGAAAATATACCTGCGGAAATCCCGGCGGCAATCCCGGATGATGAGCTCATCTTTTCAGCATCCAGGTATATAACGAATGGGACGATTCCCAACATCAGCCACATTGTCTATGTAGACCCCACCGCCTACAATCAAATTTCAACCCGAGAGGAGATGCTGGATGTCGGAAGAGCAATTGGGCGTTTGAACCAGATCCTCACCAAAAGGAGATTCATCCTCATGGGACCTGGCCGCTGGGGAAGCCGCGGGGATATCAAGCTGGGTGTTAACGTCACTTATTCAGACATCAGCAACACCGCAGCCCTGATTGAAATAGCCCAGAAGAAGGGTGAATACACACCTGACTTATCCTTCGGAACCCATTTTTTCCAGGACCTGGTGGAGTCATCTATCCGCTATCTCCCCATCTATCCCCATCACAAGGGAGTCCGCTTTAACCGGGAATTCTTTACCCAAACCAAGAACATCTTTCAAGAACTGGTCCCGGATTACGCCCATCTGGAAGATACCATCCACGTGATCGATGTTAAAACCTCCTCCCAGGGTTCTCTGCTCCATATTTTGATGAACGCTGAAAAGAACCTGGCTGTTGCCATACTGGATGAGGAAAAGAAAACCCTGGTAACTCCCTCCCCAACCTTAAAACGCGGGGATCGCCGGATCAGGGAAGATCACTGGCGCTGGCGTTTCCAGACCGCAGAACAGCTGGCTGCCAACCTGGATCCCGCCAGATTTGGCGTGCAGGGCATTTACCTTTTCGGAAGCACGAAAAATGCCACAGCTGGTCCACAAAGCGACATAGACCTGATCATCCACTTTACCGGGACGGAGAAACAAAAGGAAGATCTGAAACTCTGGCTTGAGGGCTGGAGCTTGAGCCTGGACGAGATCAACCGCAGAAGAACCGGCTATACCACAGGCGGCTTGCTGAATGTCATCTTTGTCAGCGATGAGGATATCAAAAACCGCACCAGCTATGCCGTGAAAATTGGGGCCACAACCGATGCGGCCTTCCCATTGCCTTTAGGAACTGACAAGGGCTGAATCTAACATTCGCAATAGTGCAGGTTAAGGGGAAAGGATCAACTCTCGCGTCGCCCGGGCTGGTTCTTCCAGTTGAAATCGCACCAGCGCAAGTTCCAGTCCATCATGGGCTGCAGATAGACTGATGGTTTTCCCAAACTGGTCCATCCACTTGCCGGTCAGGCGAGGAGATTCGTGCACATGGCCGTGCAGGGTCAACCAGGGCTCCCTTGCCAGGATGAATTCCTTGACCGCGATACTGCCTACATGCACATCCAATGGGGCATGATCAACCATTTTTCCATCCAGGGCTGCCCGATCCAAACAGGTCTGATAAGGGGGAGCATGGAAGAGAAAAACAGCCCGGGATAGATCCTCCTTCCCCGTTAGATCGAGCAGGTCTTTCTGGATGGTCGCGTGTTCGATCAGGTTCAGCGCTTCCGATTGAGAATGCCAGCCTTCTTCCGGAGGGATGCACCCCGGATCAACATAGCGGGAGATATCATAGCGCTCCCAATCCTTATTTAAGAACGGGGTCGGGGGCACATAGTTGTATCCAAATATCTTGTAAATCCCGAACGCCACAGACCGGTTGTGGATGTACTCCCAGAGGTTGTTTTCCCGCTTTAGGTCTTCCTCGTGATGTTTACTGTCATCATTCCCGAGGATCAGGAAAATGCGGGGATAGGATTCCCCGAGTTCGGCCTTGATCTCCGCCAGACCAGGTACAAAAAATTCCGCCAGGAAATCTCCTCCTTGCTGCGCCTCCAGCCCCGGAAACAGGTCCCCGCCCAGGAAAACCACCTCCGGCCTTTCTGCCAGGATGCGCTCAAACAGGGAGAGATAACGGTTCCGCCTGCCGTGTAAATCTGAGACAAAAAAACAATCACTCATCAGGCCACCAGGGGCTGATCAAGTCAATTTTCACCTTCTAACTATAACATAACCCACCCAGACCTCGGAGGTCTCAAAGCTATTTTCCCCTTTATTTAAGGGGTTAACCTCCGAGGTTCTTCTGTCTTAAAAAACAACACCCCGCAAATGGGGGTGAAAAGGCGCCCTCGGCAGGAATCGAACCTGCAACCGTCGGATTAGAAGTCCGGTGCTCTGTCCATTGAGCTACGAGGGCAGATTGGTATGTGGGCCGGCTATTTTGAGGGTGCCGGCCGAATCCCCTTATAAACCCGGGTGCCGGAAATCGTCTGCAGGATCTTAATGGGCGAACGGTCCAGGATTTCTGCCAGCTGTTCTGGCGAGAGGGACTGGTTGCCGTTGGCCAGGAAGATCCGGAACAGGGCTTCAGTCAGCGTGGTTTGGTCGGTGATGAACTGCTCCTGCTTGGCACAGTGGGAGATCAAAGTGTGCTGCAGGCCATCCACACACTGCACTTCCGCCGTCTCGGGATCGATCCAGTCCACTTTTTCATCCCCGGTAAGGTCCGCATACATTTCCTGATGTTCTTCACATAAGCAGCTCCGCAGGTGAACCCGCCAGGAGCGGTCATGCTCTTTCCACCAATCGAAATCAATATGAAACGGTGTTGAAACCGTAGGTTTTAGCAAACTTGACAACTTGGGTTTTGGCACCGCTGAACTCCTTCCTCTCCCAGGATCATAATTATAAACGTTCTGAATCGTCAAATCGAAAATGCAGGTCACCCACGTGGACAAACCAGGGTCGGGTTTCCAATAAAGCAAACAGCGGCCCCGGTGGGCAGCGGCGCACGGTGTTGACTGCCGCATACAATTCGGTGACATGCACATGTCCCTGGGGGTTAAGTTTGGTCAGCTCGCGAACCGTATCCACCACGATCTGCTCAAAGGGCGGCGGCTGAAGCTGGTTCCTCTCCCAGACTTGGTCCACCGGCTCAATATCCGGGACCATGATCGCCATCCGGGCGTTGAAATCCGAGGAGATGATCTGTTTTAGCGTAGCAAAGACCAGCTCGCCATCAGATCCAACCAGGATAGTGCGCATCCAGTCCTTGGTAGAGCGAGAGCTCTTGGTTTCCACGATCACTTCTCCGGGTTCTTTCCCGGGTTTGATAAACACAATACCGCCGGGGATGAGTCCATTCTTGTCATACCATTCCTTCAAACCCGAAACATAGCGCTGTTCTCGCACCACCCAGCCGGGGAAGCGTTCCCCTGATCTGCCATCCACCAGGGTAAAGCGGATGCGGGGAGCCTCATAGGCAGTTGGGAAGAGGGGTATCACCCGCTCGGAGAGCGGCAGGGTGCCAGCCCGCCAGTGCGGGAAGATCAGGCGCACTTCCACTTCTTTGACCGGGAATGTCCGGGCATTATTCCAGGGTGTCAACTCATCATCCAGGGATTCTTCCAGCGCAACCATTTCATCAGTCAGGGAAGAAGGATCATATTCAATGGGTGTGTACCGCAAAAAGAGCGGGGTTTCCTTGACGCTCACCGGCTCAAGGGATTTCAAGAACCAGGAAACAATACCGGCAGGACCGACCTCGTCAAAACGCGGGTCCTCCTGCAGAGCATGATCCATCGAGAACTCGATCAAGTGGGGATTCACATCTTCTGGCAGATCGACTTCCTTGATCAAATCCGCTGTTGCCAGGGGTCCGCCTTGATTGATATCGAGGACCGCCTCCGCCAGGTTCAAATGGCCGGTATTGACATCGACCAGCAGGGCTCGCAAAAACCAGCGGCCGGCAATTTGCACAAAATCATCCTGGCCGATCAGCCCTTGTTCAATTTGATCGATGAGAACTCCCCGGTAGGAAGCGATCACCGCTTCTGTGTTCAAGGAATCTGCCTGAGCGGCTTCGGGGGGGACATTCAGAAGGTGGTCTTCAATCCCTGCGGCAAACTCATGTTCATTTCCGCTCTCTAATCTCACCTGGATGACGCCAAACTGCCCCTGGGCGGGATTCTCTCCCTGCCGGATACCGATTACTTCCCCTTTTTGCCACGTAAATGCCGGGAAGACCAGCTTATCTCCCACTTCATAGGTATCCTTGGGGAAATAGATTTCGTTCCCAGCCAGGCGCTTTTTCTCAAGCCGGATTTTTTCTCGTTCGATCCGTTGCTCAACGAGAATAGGCATGAGCTCTTCGGATGTCAGGGGAGTCTCATTCTCCAGCAGATAATCATACAGGAAGGAAATATCCTCCCCATCCAGTTCGTACTCCTCCCAGTATTCCTCACTGAGGGATAATAAAGCAGTCACCATATCGTTCCTCAATCCAATGAATAGCTAATGCCGGGGTTCATTCCGGATTCAAGCCTGTATATTATACTCTACTCTTCCAGCCTTTCAACCTCGGAGGAGCATGGCCTTCTCTACTTAACAGAGGGGGGGATTTCAGGGGTAAGTGTGATTCAGCCAATCCAGGGGATCCACTTGCAGGCCACCAACCCATACTTCCCAATGCAAATGGGGACCGCTTGACCTGCCTGTTGATCCTACCCGGCCGATCAACTGTCCAGCGCTGACCTGCTGGCCAACCTGGACTAACATTTCGGATTGGTGAGCATACAGCGTATAAACCCCCCAGCCGTGGTTAATCAAGGTAGTGTTTCCATGCAGCAGGAGCGACCCGGTATATACCACTTTTCCGTGGGCAGCCGCATAGATATCTCCGCCCATAGAACTGTAAAAATCCAGCCCGGAGTGAAAATAGTAATATCCACTGCTGTTGTAAGACCGACGGCCGCCGTAGTAGGATGCATAGGCACTGGCCAGATGGGGGGGGACAGGGCTGAAAAAGTCTCCCGACCAGAATTTTGATTCTGTGGCCTGATCCGTATATTCTTTCAGGGTCTGGGTTTCTTCCTCTGTGATTTCCACTCCCACTGTCTGGGGTGGAACGCCAATAATATCCTCATAATGATAATTGCCGTCGTATATCTCTACCATCTGGGTATGGGCGAAGGGCGTGCCATCCGGCAGTGTGCCTGAGACAGAAAGCTGTTTTAGTCCGGTACTCTCTTTGGCGTGCAATCCCTGCAGCGCCAGGTAGTTCTCTCCATTCTGGGAGAAGAAATGCAGCGGGTAATCTCCCAGGCTCCCGCTGATTTCAGTGCCCTCGGGAGCTGTCACCCGCATGACGCTGGTGTGCCCCTGGATAAAACGTTCTGGCCTGTACCCGGCTTCACGGATCTCTGCCGGAAATGCCCCGAGCCCAGCGCTTTCTGTGCCGGGAAGAAGCAGCACCTCGCCCGGTATGATATCCCAGTTTCCACCCTTTCCATTGGCATTGACCAGCGTCCAGGGATTGAGGTTGGAGCGGATGGCCAGCTCGAGGGCAGATTGCCCGGGAGCGAGGGAGACTCGCTGACCTCCAACCTCTGTGATCTCTTCCTCTCCCACCACCACCGCGGAAACACCCACATATAATTCCAGCGGGCTGGTCAAGCGGTTCAACCGGACCAGATCATCAGCGGGCACATTGTAGCGCCGGCTGATGCTCTCCAAATTTTCGCCGTAAGATACCTTGATCGTATCCAGCACCCCGGTGAAATCCTCCAATCCGGGAATGACCAACTGTTCACCGGGGATGATCGAGCTGTTGGTGTCGAGATCGTTGGATTCCAGCAGATCATCATAGGAAATGTGCAGCTTGCGGGCAATCGTCCACAGTGTATCCCCAGCTTTAACAACATAAGTGGGCCCATTTGGTGAGCTTTCCTGGGCGGAAACCGGGGAAATTACCAGGATCAAGGTGGCCAGAACGAGAATCGCGGAACGGAAATATTTATTCAAAGCTTAATTGGTCTCCAATTTGAAATTCCGGCAGCCGCCGGGGGTGAACTTCCAGGATATATTTAGCTGCGGATTGAGGGGTATACATGGGCTGCCAGCTTTTCGCGAGTTTGAGATCGACAACCTGGCGAGAGCTGTCCAGCCAGATCACTCCCAGTTCCATCTTGACAAAAAACATGTGAATGGCCGCCTTGGCCTTGCTCTCCGTTTTCTGCACCATTAACAAACCACCGTTGACATCCAGGCTTTTTTGAAACATCAGGCCTTTCAATCTGCAGCCGAAACTTTCACAGTTTTTCACCCGAAGTGGATTTTCCAGACTTCGTGTTTGATTTACAACATCAACATCCATCATAGAGGTAGGAATTAACTTAGAAAAGCTCAGTCCTCTTTTTCCCTGGCCTGAGCCAGCACATATTTGACACGTTCAGCGAGTTCTTCTGGCCGGAAAGGCTTGGTGATGTAGTCATCTACTTTTGCTACCTGCCTCCAGAGCACAATATCAATGCTCTGGACCTTGGCCGTGACCACGATAACCGGGATATCCCGGGTCTTTTCGTTCTCTTTCAAGCGCTGAAATACCTGGGTGCCGTCCATTTCGGGCATCATCAAATCCAACAGGATCAAATCAGGATGGTGTTCATTGACGAGGGCTAATCCTTCTTCTCCACCATTGGCCCCCAGAACCTCATACCCCTCTCTAGCCAAAATCAGCTTCATCAAATTAGTGGTTTCCGGTTCGTCCTCTATGCAAATGATCCGTGTCTTATCGGTCATCATTTTGGGTATCCCTTACTAATCACCTGTAAGTTTACCATAATTTAGAGAGCCTTAGAACCAAGTGTAAGCTCTCCATAAATAGAAGATTGAAGATCGAAAATTAAAAATCAGTGATCTGACCCTTCCATCGTCACAAATTCATGGGATTCTTGTCATCAGGTCACCCGGTCACTATGTCAACTTTCCCTGTCGACTTTCCCTTGCCATGATTTTCAGTCTAGAATATAATCACCACGCTAAATAACCACTAACAGATCCAAAAAGGCTGAACCATGATTGATGTGAACGAGTTGAGAAAAGGCGTAACCTTTGAGCTGGACGGCAATATTTACAAGGTGCTGGAATACGATCATCATAAACCCGGACGGGGGAAAGCGACCATCCGCGTCGATGTGCGTGATTTACGCTCTGGAACCCGCTTGAAAAAGAAATTTAACTCCGGGGATACTGTCCAGGACATCCGCCTGACCTATCGGAACGCTAAGTACATGTACACAGACGGCGAAATGTACTATTTTATGGATATTGAAACCTATGAACAGCCTGCCCTGAAGGGAGAAGTTCTGGGGGACAGCGCCAAGTTCCTGACGGATGAGATGGAAGTCAAGCTGACATTCTTCAAAGATGAGCCCCTTGATATCGATCTGCCCACTGCTGTGGATCAGGTTGTCGTTCGGGCAGACCCTTCTGTCCGGGGCGATACTGCTACCAGCGTAACAAAAGCAGTCACCACAACCACAGGATTGGAGGTTTTTGTCCCTAACTTTGTGGAAGTAGGCGACACGATCCGGATTGACACCCGCACTGGAGAATATATCACCAGGGTATGAAAAATCCCGCCGGTGTTGAGTGCTCGTATTTCTTTGGGGATTATTTTCGCGGTAAAAACCGGGAAGAATGCCGCCTGCTGAAAGGGACCATTCCCCCCCTGCCCTGGCAGCCCAGGTTATGCAGCGGTTGCCCTGTCCCGGGAATCATCAGAGCGAATTCTTGTGAGCATATGTTGCTCCGTCCGGAACTCAAGCGGCCTTTGCCATTTTTCCCTTACCGGGTCCAGGTCAGTGCCTACTGCCGGAAAACCCAGCAGGATGTAAAAGAGCCCAAAATTGGCTGCGGGGAATGCCACCAGCTGCCAGAGGTCTTTATAGCTGAATAGAAGGGACTGTCCGAACCTCGTTCCTGTCTTAACACAAACATAGAAAACATTCTGAGATGAAACGTTTTCCTAAACCCAACGGCTGAACCCGTGGGCTGACGGGGTAAACCGCCCTGCGGCGGTCCGGCGCCTGGTTCTTCTGCGCTCGTCCGGATCAAGTTGAGTGAAGTCCCCATGAGGGGACTTGAAAGGTTCAGCCCAC
>DRBO01000063.1 GCA_011039385.1 Chloroflexota bacterium
AGGAAATAGACATTAAATAAGTATCCGCTAACAAAGGGATGATTTCTTTCCGCTACCATCGGGATCCAGCTGATGAATGGGAATATGGAAAGCAAAAATGAGAATCCCAGGGCAAGGATAGACAGGGATCTGGATAGCATGAACTCATCACCAAGATTAAAACCAACCCAACTCGCCAGCCAGGCCGCGAAGAGAATAAACAGCATACCCAGGATCTGGTAAATCAACAAGCGCAGTACCCCGGGAGTAGGTTCGCTGCCAGGAGGAGTTAATAAGACCACATGGATCAGGGCAAAAAAGGCAAAAAACAACGCGCCGTAATAGATTGGGTCCACGGCATAGGCAGTCAAGATCAGGGTAATTCCACCTAAACTGAGTGGTGAAAAGTAGCTGGGTGTGTTTTTAGGATTCTGGATCAGCGACCAGAAAAAATACACCCCGAATAACAAGACTACTATGGGCTGGTCAACCCTTGAGAGGATAAAACGTCTACCATAGACAAGCAGCTGATCAGAAATGATCATTTCCCAAAAGAGCAGCCTGAAAGGTTCGTTTATCGGAAGGCCAGCTGCGCTCAAAGCCAGGATTAAACCGAACCCAGACCCGCTCCATTTGAGGATCCTGGGGTAGCGAGTAAAGAATAACCCCAGCCCCGAAATTGCCAGTGGGAGAAGAATCCACAAAACAGGAGTGCTCACAGGGATTCCTCCAGGTTGGAGACTGTCTGCAAGTAAGCTCCAACAAAAGCCAGCCCGATATTGAGAAGTGCCAGCAATCCTGTCATCAGGACAGAAGCCTCCAGGGTCGCGTACAGGATTTCAAATCCGGAGACCACGGTAAGCAGGCCAATAATAATCCTGAGATCCTGCCGTGAAAAACCGAGTTGCAGCGTACCCAGGCCCAACAGCCAGACTCCACCCAGCACCTGTTGCGGGGAAGCCCCCAGGAACCAGCGCAGTGCTAATGGCATCAAGGAATACATCGATAAACCGATCAACAGAGATGCAAATCCCATAAAGAATATGCCGGGAATGCTGGCTGTCATGTGCTTCTTTCCGCCTGAAGCAGGATCGTCGCTGCTGGCAAGGAATAGAACTGCGGCGGCCATCCATCCCGCTACAAGTTTGACCACCGCGATCTCAAGCGGCCAACTGAAACTCACGAGCAGGAATACTCCCACGTATTGCACTGCCAAGAGGCTTATCATCCAGCGTCTGCCGGGGGTCAGGATGATCGCTGAACCGCAGATAAAAAGTGAAACTGCAATGATCGATTCTAGCAACTGCGCCATTAGCTCTTATCCCCCCCTCACACTGATCAAGGTAATAATAAGCAATCCGATCAACAAGGCCCAGAGCACCCCTCCCTGCCCTTCAAAAATGCGGGAGATAAAACCGACCAGGCGATCCAGAAAGTGAAGTATCGCCGCGAGGGCTTTTCCAAACCCTTCTGCCAGTCTGGAAACTGCGGCACCCCAGCTCTTTCTTCTTCTCAGGGGGAGATAATTACCCAGGATCAGAACCGGGATTAATCCCAGGAGACTAATCCAGATCGCAATCGGTTTTTCCAACAAACCCTGGCTTGCGTTAATCAAACCAAGCCTGAGGGAGACAACTACCTGGCTGACCAACACCGCAATCGCGCCAATAATCCCCAGCGGAGAGTGAGATACAGGTTCATGCCTGGTTGATTGCCAGTTTTTTAACACCGTGATCAGGACACTGCCGAGCAATATCCCGTAACTTAATCCCATCAGGATCCCGGGCAGGCCTTCGCTGAAGGCTGTCACGCCAGCCCAGGATGGCAAAAAAGGGATTGGGAGGAATCCCAGCGCGGCAAGGATCAGGGGGATCAGGGAGGTTCTCGGCTGATTGCTTCCCTGCCAAGATCGCAAGCCAGGCAGCGTCATCACCACTCCCCAGCTTAAGGCGCTCTCTGGTCCCGAGATGAATGCGGATACAGATGCCATCAATCCACAACTTAGAAACCACAATTCCGGAGACAAATCCAGCAACACCCCCGCCAAAGCTGATATAAACAGCAGGATGGAAAGGATCAGGGGAAGGCCATTCTGGATGACTCCAGCCCCGGCAATTTCCCCTCCCCGGACAATTAACAACATACCCAGGGCGGCCGGAATCCAGTTTTCAGCTGCTCCAGGGAAATACCTTGGCTGGTCAATCTCCCCTCCCTGCAAACTGAGGAACCATCCCAGGAAGCCAGTCAATCCGGCCGCAATCAATATGGGACCGATTTGGGGGTTCAATTCAGCAATAAATGAGGCTTTTCCCAGCTCTTCCTGTGTCAGCGAAAGCAGAATTAAGGCAGCCGGAGCTGCTACCCGCAGCAACCCTGCTGGGAGAAATTTCCGGGGATTGGATGCGATTTTCCGATTTCGAAAAGAGAAATTAAAATGGAAACATTCAACGATCGTCCATGCGATACCCAGCGTGTAGGCTGAATACGACCCCAGGCCAATCACGCAAGCCCCCCCCAAACCTGCCAGCCAGGCATTGGCGTGAGGACTGTCCTGCTGCGTCAGCACAATAATGAATATCAATCCAGCAGCGGCCAGGATCAAAATTGCTGAAACCCAGTCCTGTGAAAAAGCCAGAGTGGGAAGAAGCCCTGTCTCTGCAGTGGGGATTTGGACAAGAGAGTTCTTTGGATCAAGCAGGAGATTAACCAACGCTAAAACCCAGGCAGTTCCTGAGCTGACCATCACCCAGAACTGGAGTTTTTCAGTTTGTATCTCGAGTTTCCGTAAAACCCACTCCAGAAGGGGATTAACAAACAAAAACACCGCAATCAAAAAAGGAATTAGTTTCACAAGATCATTCCTGGTAGCGATGGACTCCAGATATATCCAGCTCTCCTAACAGATCAGAAACGCTCTGGTCTGTTCCCGGGATCAATAAATCGGGTGAGATTTCCGCCAGTGGGACAAGCACGAACGCTCGCTCCCGGAACCGGGGATGGGGAATCTCAAGGTCAGGCTCCTGGATACTCTGATCGCCATAAAAAATGATATCGATATCCACCAACCTGGGCCCAAAACGAAAACTCGGCTCACGGCCAATGGCAATTTCCAGGTCCTTTACATAGGCAAGAAGATCTGTAGCTGTCAGCTGGGTTTCAGCCAGCAATATTTGGTTTAAAAAATCCGGTTGGTCTGCATACCCCCAGGGTTCTGTCTCGTAAATTGATGATGCCTCCTGAACCACAACCGCAGGAGGCAGGGCAGAACGAACTGCCTCCAGGTTAGATTTCCTGTCAGCCAAGTTGGAACCCAGAGAAATATAAACCGGAATGACCTGATCTTCATCCATAAGCCGTGTTTTCCTTTTTAGCCTGTCTTTAAGTTTAACACACCTGGCCGAAATGATGATTTTTAACTGATCGGGGTTAAGACCATTCCTGTCTGGTTGTCAGGTAACTCTCCCTTTGGTATAATCTCCCAACGAAATAAATACGGAGGGGTCGCATAGTCTGGCCTAGTGCGCGCGCTTGGAGAGCGCGTATTCCTCACGGAATCGTGGGTTCGAATCCCACCCCCTCCGCCTTGCTGCGCTCAGCTTACCCTGAGCGTTTATTTTTACCTGACATACACATCTTAAGTTGATAGACAAGAGTAAACTCGCCCCAAAATACCGGGTTTCAGACATTCGTGACCGCAGTCCGGATTGAGGTATAATAACCCTCGTGGTAAGAAGAAGACCCGTATGAAATCCTTATCAAATAAGACTCGCACCATGATCCTCCTTGGCAGCCTGCTGCTCGTGGTACTGTTCACTGGCTTGAGTCTTCCCGTCCATTCAGTCCCTGCCCAGGCTGAATCATCTCCCACCCCCACTGCCCAGAATGCTAAACCATTACTCGAATCTGGTGATACAGAAGAATTAATACTGGGGGCTGGCATCATCTTAATCATTATCCTTGGCGGCGTAATCATCCAGCGCACGATAATCAAGAACTCTACTCGAAAACCCCTGGACCAGGACTGAAGGTTCACCTCAAGGGATATGGGCTTAAACCGCGTTTTAATTCCAAGTGAGGGTTTCATTGACATGCCCTACCGGCTTTGGTATCATGCCCTCGAGCTTCGGGCGGGTCCGGCGCGGCAGAGCCCTTTGAACCGTGTCAGGTCCGAAAGGAAGCAGCACTAAGGAGGACCCTCTGGGTGCCGCCGGGGTGCCTGCCCGAGGCTTCTTCGCCCAGTTGGACTCCCCTTTCTAACAATTCAAGCCATGAAAATTCGCACTTTGCTCCTCAACCCGCTTATGCAAAAAATATCCGCTGCCTTGATCTCAGCGCTGGGTATTCTCCTGCTCGTCCTGGGTCTGCAGAAAGAGATCACACTGGTGGTGAATGGGGAAGCCCGACAGATCAGCACCCACGCCCTGACAACCGGGGGCGCTTTAAAGAGCCAGAATCTTTCCCTTTCTGAGTGGGACCAGGTCATCCCTTCACCAGGCACCTGGCTCTGGGGGATAAACACCATCGTTATCAGGAGAGCCAGCACCATTGAAATCCAGGCTGACGGCAAAACAGTCACCCTGCAAACCGTAGAGCGCCGCCCGGAAAACGTGCTCCTTGAAGCCGGTACCACCGTCTTCCCCAAAGACCGGATCGTGGTTGACGGGAAACTGATCCATGAGGATGCTCTCCTGAAGGCAGGGAAGGATCATGAAATTCAGGTTTTACGGGGAACACCAATCACTGTGGTAACTGAAAGCGGGGAGATCCACTTCATCTCGGATGGAGAAAACCTGGCAGAAGCCTTCGAGAAGGAGGCCATCAATATCTTCGAGGCTGATCATCTATCCAGGCCGCTTGAGACCCCTTTGAACGGCTCCCCGATCACCGTGGAGTGGATCCAAGCACAACCGCTGCTGGTGGATCTTGGGGACCGATCAATCACGATTTACACCACTGCGGATACGATTGGCGCCGCCCTAGCTGGGGCTGGCATCGCTCTCCAGGGATTGGATTACAGCATTCCTCCAGAACATGCACCCTTACCCCAAAATGGTCCGGTCCAGGTCATTCGTGTCCGGGAAGAAATCCTGCTGAACCAGAAAAACATCCAGTTCAGCACCACTTACCAACCGGACGACAGCCAGGAGCTTGATCAGCTCTCCATCCTTTCCGGCGGGGAATTTGGCATCAACGCCCAACAGGTCCGGATAACCTATGAAAATGGGAGGGAAGTCTCACGGACCTTGGAAAAAGAATGGGTATTAAGAGAGTCCAGCCCTCGGATCATTGGCTATGGCACACAGATCAAATTGCGAACAGCAAATACAGCAGATGGACCGATCACCTACTGGAGGAAGATCAGGGCCTATGCAACCTCTTATAATGAGAATTGCCTTGGTTGCAATGATTACACATATAGCGGAGCATATCTACAAAAGGGAGTCATCGCTGTCACAAGGGATTGGTATCACTATATGGCGGGCAACAAAGTCTATATTCCTGATTACGGGTTCGGGTCAATCGAGGATATTGGAGCTGGTGTGTCCTTTAGCACAAATTGGGTTGATCTAGGCTACAGAGAGAGCAATTATGTAAGCTGGCACTGGTACGTGGATGTCTATTTTCTTGCTCCTGCTCCCCCGCCGGAAGATATCATGTACATCCTGTATTGATCATCCCAAAGAGAAGGTATTAACCGCAGGTATCGGATTGCCAACCGATTCTTCCCCTCGCAAAATGGATCACCCCCCAACGCCCATCCACCATCCAGTCTGGATCCTGCTGGGCTGCTCGCTGGATTTGAGTCGCATCCATTCCCAGGGCTAGTTCAGACTTCAAAGTCCTAATTGCCCCCAATGGGACCGGCAAATAATCCACTACCTGTTCAAAAGGCAGGGTGTACTCCCATTCCAGGTTTCCCAGCAAGCGCCTGTAGTTCGCGTCACCCTTGCTGATCACCAGGGAGGATCCTTTCCATTCCTCCTCAAGGTCGTCTGGCAGTTTCCACATTGGTAAAGGTGAATTCCAGAACAAGTGGCTGGTAGTGATCAGCCTGCCTGAGAGAACGTACATCTCCAAACGTTTACCGAAAGACAGGGTTGCCGGATCAGATTGGTCCCTCAAGAAATCGATCGCCCCAACAACATCCAGGGGGATGACATCCGACACAAATGTCGGGTGGGTTTTGGCATGGAGGAAAACCCGCTCAACCAGGCCGAAACCGAGCAGAACATCCACCAGGGCCAGATCAGAAACCAGCTCAAAACCGGCATTATCAAGCAGCAGGTCCACGCGAGCCAGGGCCTGGGTTCCCCGAGATACGATGTTGATGATTTGCCGCATATCATTGGCCAGCAGATGGTCATCGAGAGATTTCAAGGATGCGTGTTTGGGGCTGGTATCGCTGCCGGCCGGCCACAAGCTCAGATCAGCCTGGTTCCCCCATAAGGAATAATAAAGCCCCTCCCGGATCGCTCCTTCGATATGCTCCTCATCCCCTATTCTCTTCTGAAAATAATTACTCAAATACCGGATCTCTTCCCGGGATTTCTCCAATCCCTGTGCTTTCTGATATCCAAAGGGATCCTGGCCAAGCTGAAAATATCGGACAGCTTCCATGATCCTGCGGTAGAAATAATGTTCCACAAAAAACCAGGGAACTTCCAGCCAGCTTTGTCCAATGTAAGGCTGGACATATTCTTCCCAGGCCCCCTGATCCGGGGCCCCCTGGTCCAGCAGGGGGCGGATGGGGTGGTGGTTGATCTCCTCCTGCAGGCGGGTAAGTGCCTCATTGATCTCATCGGGATACTGGTTTTCTTCGATCACCTGAGCTGCAATCTCCGGCAGTCGTTTGCTGACAGTGGAATGAGCCCAGGAACCTGGTATATTGCTGTAGGTTGGCGGTGGAAATTTGATTGGCATAGATCAGATCTCATGCTGTTTGTGTGCTGGCCCAGAGAGATGATTTTAATCACACGGGAAGGGTACCATCAACACATAAATTTAGATTATTGCCTGCTGAAAATTCAACTCCTGACAATTCTTGTTATAATTCCTTGCAATGGACCAATCATCTACCCAATCCATCTCTGCCATATTGAAAAACCACAATCTGAGACCGGATAAAAGCCTGGGACAAAACTTTCTAACCGATCCGAACATCCTGGATCAGATTGTCCGGATCGCGGGGGTCACCGCCACCGATACCGTGCTGGAAATTGGGGCTGGCCTGGGGCACTTGACTGCCCAGTTGGCCAGATCCGCCCGGGCAGTCACCGCTGTTGAGCTGGATGGGCGGTTCATCCCCATCCTGTCCGAACGTCTGGCTCCCTACGCAAATATCACCCTGGTAGAAGGAGATATCCTGCAGCTTAACAACGCGGACCTGATCCAAGTGGATGACTATCTGGTGGTTGCCAACATCCCCTACTATATCACATCCCGGATACTCAGAAAACTGCTTGAAGCAAAGCTTAAACCCCGGGAAATCATCCTCACAATCCAATATGAAGTAGCGCGCCGGGTATGTGCTGAAAGCGGCAAACTCAGCCTGCTGGCACTCAGTGTCCAGATGTATGGAAAACCCAGGCTGGCAATGCGGATTCCTGCCGGGGCTTTTTATCCTCCTCCTAAAGTCGACTCGGCGGTAATCAAGATAGACCTCCACCCGGATCCACTCCTGCCTGATCCCCAGCGGGAGATATTCTTTCAGCTGATAAAAGCCGGTTTCCTCCACAAAAGGAAAACCTTGCGGAATTCCATTTCAAAAGGGCTGGGCTGGTCTCCAGACCAGGCTGCAGAATTGCTCCTCAGCGGCGGGATCGATCCGCTCCGCCGGGCCGAAACGCTCTCTATCCCAGAATGGCTCGAGCTAACATCTGTGTATGAAAAGGTAGATTAAAAAATAAACTCTAACAAGAAAAGGAAAAATATGAAAGATCCCCGATTGGTCAAATTAGCTGATTTATTGGTCAACTACTCCGTGAAAGTCCAGCCGGAAGAATGGGTGTTGATCAACGGCCATATGGCGGCTGAGCCCTTGGTGAGCGAGGTGCTTCGCGCTGTACTGCAGGCTGGTGGACATCCCCAGGTGCTGTTGCATTCGGATGACATTATTGAATATAACCTGAGATACGCCGGTGAGGTGCAACTGCAGTGGATCTCCCCAGCAACAAAAATGCTCTATGAGCAAGCAGATGTCCTGATTGCCCTGAGGGCATTTGATAATACCCGCCACATGTCCGGGATTGACCCTAAAAAACAGCAGCTTTCAGCCCAAGCCAAACAAGAGCTGATGCAAATCTATATGGAAAGATCGGCCTCTGGCGACCTGCGCTGGACACTCACCCAATTCCCCTGCCATGCCTATGCTCAGGACGCAGACATGAGCTTGCGAGATTACGAGGATTTTGTCTACAGCGCTACCTACTGTGACAAGGATGATCCTGTCGCAGAATGGGAGAGGATCCATGAGGAGCAGCAAAAAATTGTCGATTGGCTCAACGGTAAAAAACTGGTCACCGTGAAGAGTCCCAACGCCGATCTTTCTCTCTCCATCGAAGGTCGGACTTTCATCAATTCTGACGGTTCTAACAACATGCCCAGCGGTGAGGTTTTTACCGGTCCTGTGGAAGACTCTGTCAACGGCTGGGTGGAATACACATACCCGGCTATTGAAAAGGGCAAGGAAGTAGAAGGCATCCGCCTGGAATTTAAAGATGGCAAGGTTGTGAAAGCCTCCGCGGAGAAAAATGAGGAATTCCTGCTCGCCATGCTGGATAGCGATGAAGGATCCCGGTATCTAGGCGAATTTGCCATTGGTACCAATTACGGCATCCAGAAATTCACCAAGAGTATTCTTTACGATGAAAAAATCGGGGGCTCTTTCCACATGGCACTCGGAGCAGGCTATCCAGAAACCGGCAGTAAAAATGTCTCTTCCATTCACTGGGATATGATTTGCGATATTCGCCAGGATAGTGAAATCCGGGTGGACGGTGAGCTTCTTTACAAAGACGGCAAGTTTGTGATCTAGGAACAGGATAGAGGAGGACCGGGTCATTTATGGACCCGGTCTTTCTATTTAAAGCAGTTTCCCACTCTCTTCTACATACGCCAGGCTCTGGTGCCTGAAGTAGGTATTATAGAGCACCGCATAATACCCATTCTCCCGCAAAAGGGATTCATGCGTGCCGACCTCGATGATCTTCCCCTTCTCAAGCACAATGATCCTATCAGCGGATTTTACCGTTGACAGGCGGTGGGCAATCAAGATGCTGGTGCTGTCCCGTAAAATCAAGTCAAGCGCCTGCTGGATCTGCCGCTCCGTAAAGGGATCAATGCTGGCTGTGGCTTCGTCCAGGATGAATATGGCTGGATTTTGGATCAATACCCGCAGCAGGGCAACCAGCTGACGCTGACCCATAGAGAGATAAGCTCCCCTTTCCCCCACCTCTGTATCCAGGCCATCTGGCAGGGTTTCCAGCCACTCTCCCTCACCTATTTCCCCGGCCAGGCGGATGATCTTTTCTGGGTTCGAGTCTGCACAGGCATACTGGATGTTTTCCGCCACGGTCCCGGAAAACAGGAAAGGGGTCTGGGAAATGATTCCCAACTGCTTGCGGTAGGCGGTTAGATCCAAGTCACGGATGTCCTGATCATCCACCAGGATCCTCCCATCTTGAAATTCATAGAAGCGAGCGATCAATTTGGCAATGGATGACTTGCCGGATCCCGTATGCCCCACCAGGGCAACATTTTCCCCTGGATTGATATTGAGATCAAAATCCCGAAAAACCCATTCGTTCTCCGTGTAGCGAAAACTCAAACCTTCAATGCTAATCTTGCCCGATAACCTCTCTGGTGCCAAAGTCCCTGTCTGGACCACAGCCGGCTCGGCATCGATCAGGGCATAAACCCGTTCAGCAGCTGCCAAACCTGCTTGGACCTGAGCCCAGAAAGAAGCCAGATTCAACACCGGGAAGAAAAACCGGTCCAGGCCCACCACAAACAAATACCAGGAGCCGATCGTCACCCATCCCCGAGCGGCGGATATACCGCCAAAATAAAGCAGCATGGCTGTACCCACCCCTCCCAGCGCGTTCAGCGCAGGGAATACCAGTGAAAGCACAAACCCTCTGCGCACATTGATCCTGTAGGATTCAGTATTTGCCTGATCAAAATCGGCGAAGATTTTCGGTTCCTGCCGGAAATTCTTGGCTACCGCGATGCCGCTGACAGTTTCCTTGATTGTCGCGTTCACCTTGGCCATAGCCCTCATACCTTCCCGGGTTACCTTTCGAGCAGCCTTTCGGAAACTCCTGGCAAAGAAAAACACAACTGGCAGAAAACCCAAGACGTACAGGAAAAGACGGTATTCCAGGCGGATCAGCACAAATCCCAGAATAAACGCCTGGACCAACTGGGCGCCCAGGTCAGTGATCAGCAAGATCAGCTTTCCAAACTCGCGTGTATCCGAGGTGATTCGCGAGACCACCCTGCCGGAAGAGTACTTGTCATAGAAGGAAAGATCGTGATTTGCCGCGGAAGAAAAGGCATCCGTCCGCAAGGTCATGACAATTGTGGAGACAACCCGAACGGTCATCCGCCGTCGGAGCCAGTTCCCTCCCCAATTGATCAAAGCGGCCAACAGCACCAACCCGATCAGCAGGGTTACCAGGCTGTCATCCTTATTCACTGCCAGGAGGTCAATGCTGCTGGAGATTACCAGGGGCAGGGAAGCACTCGCGGCACCGATCAGGACTAACAGAAGAGAGATCCCGATTAACCTGCCCTTATGCGGTTTAACATAAGACGCCATCCGCTTCAGCAGCTCTTTGTCGCTGTACTCCCTATCGTAAGCCTCAACATCCAGATTACTGAAAAATCCCATTCAGGTTTCCTTCCCCACCCGTAATTCTATTCTTGAAACAGTTGGCTGTAAGCCGGAGAGCTGTTGATAAGCTCCTCATGCGTCCCCCGGGCAATAATTTTACCCTTGCGGAGAACCAGGATGATGTCCGCCCAGCGGATCTGGGACAGCCTGTGGGTGATGATCAAAGTTGTTCTGCCCCTGGCAGCCTCAAAGATGGCCTTCTGGATCTCGTCCTCAGTGGCGCTATCAATCGAACTGGTGGAATCATCCAGGATCAAGATTCTGGGATCTGTCAGGAATGCCCGCGCCAAAGCCAGCCTCTGGCGCTGCCCCCCCGAAAGGGTCACTCCCCGTTCTCCCAGCTGGGTATCATATCCCTCCTGGAAAGAGAGAATGAAATCATGAGCCTGGGCTGATTTGGCTGCCCGGATGATCTCTTCCCGGTCCGCGTCCGGTTTGCCAAAAGCTATATTTTCAGCAATCGTGCTTGAAAACAGGAAAATATCCTGTTCGATGATGGATATGCCCCGCCGAAGGGCAGCCAGGTTCCAATCCCTCACGTCCACATCATCAATCTGAATAGACCCTCTGCTTGTGTCAAAGGTCCGGTTGACAAGCTTCGCCAGGGTGGTCTTTCCCGCCCCAGTCTGACCGACAATCGCCACGGTTTGGCCTGGCTGGATCGTAAAATCCAATCCTTGCAGGGTATCTTCAAGCCCCGGATAAGCATAGAACACATTCTCAAAATGAATCTTGCCGCTCAGTTCCTTCTTACAACCTGCCTGATTCTGGTCCAGCTCGGTTTCCCGGTTGATCAATTCCAGGATACGCCGGGCACTGGCAATCCCCAGAGAGATCTGTGAATAGGCAAACAAGGAGACAAAAGTCGGAAAACCCAGTAATCCCAACAGGCCGAAATAGGCCGCAATGTCGCCAACTTGCAGGAGACCCTGCTTGTAAAGGAAAATAGCATGGAACAATCCGCCAGCCTGGGTCAATCCCATTACCAGCAGCGGTAAGAACCGAGCTTCCACATCCCCCTGGTGGATTTCCTTGTTCCGAAACCGGCGGGCATTGCTGGCGAACAACCCCACCTCGCTGGCTTCTTCAGCCATTCCCTTGACCGTTTCAATGCCGTCCACTGCCTCAGCCAGCCTGGAATTCAGAACACCAAAGGCGTTGCGGACCGAGTCAGTGATGGGTTTAAGCTCAATAAGATACTGCCAGAGGGCCAGGATGTACAACACAAGAAAGATCAGCGGGGCTGCAATCAAAGAGGGATGGTAGCGGGACGCAAATATGATTGGCATGAGTATAAAATTTACCGACCCAACTACCAGGTTAATTCCCGGGCTGAACATGAAATTGATCTCGCGGACATCATTGGTCGATCGGGCCATCACATCCCCTACCGGGAGCAAGCTGTGGTAGGTCATGCTTTTCCCTAGCAAGCTGGTGTAAAATTCATGGCGGATGTCCCGCTCCATCAGCTGGCCCAATAACTCCGCGCTGAAATTCCTGCCCAGCTGCAGTGCTCCCCGCACAAGCTGGGTCCCGACGATGATCAATGCCAGGCGCGCCAGGGAGGACGTTAGAGGAGGATCTTCCAGAAGGGCATTCAGTGCCAGGCCTACAATAATGGGAACAACAGCTGCCAGGGAGGCGTTGCCAATCGCTCCAACCAGCAAAGATAAACCCAGGTACCAGTATTGAATAAAGTGAGCAAACAGCCAGCTAACCGGTTTTTTCCGGCTGGTGATCACGTATTCTGGTACCTGATACTCTTCAGGCAGGGAAAATTCACTTGTCAACTTATCAGAACTAACCATTATTTCTCAGTGTCTTGTAGGGACCGATTTTCAGCAGGGAACTGCAACTCCCTGCTGATCTCAAAAGGCCCATAAGCGCCCAATTCCTTATAGTCCACTTCATAATTCTGCTCTGTCTGAGGATTGACCAGATACGCATTTCCAGAGAATCCGAGCAGGACAATCTTTTCATTTTTTTCCGAGGCTTCAGCCCTCAGATAATTGCTGTAGCTTGCGAAATTCGAGCGGTACTCCGGGTAGAATTCAAAAACTCGCTGGAATGTCCTCTGGAAAGCCTCTTTATAGACCTGGCTCACTACCTCTAGGTTGCTGATGATCCAACACACGTCGCGGAAATCAGGGTAATACCCCAATCCAGGAAAAAAACCCTTGCTGTCCAGATAAGGATAAAACGGAAATGCCCGGCAGGTCAGGGTCCGATAGTCACGCTGGCATTCCTGATAGCCTTTACACTGTAAGAGGACCTGGCCATCCTGAAGTTCCTCCTCAAGGCCCTGGGCAACCGAACCGTGGCAGCTCCAGGGCTGCCACAGATCTGTATTTTCCTTTAGAAAGCCCCATTCGAGGTCAAAAGCAGATGGGATAACCAGATGAATATCACAGCATACCGGCACACCGTATTCATTGTAAGGACCACATCTTAATCCACAATCGATCTCACTAAGGGGCATCGCAAATCCGCGGTACAGCTCCCTGAAAATTTCCCTGTCCAACAGCTCCATCATAAATCTCTCCCATCAGAAAGGGAAAGTTGGTTTTTCAAGAATTCCAGCCCTTCCTCCCGGGATTTCAACCCGCTGCGAACCTGCTCTTCACGGAGGAGCTCCAGCAATGAGCCGATCCTGGGACCAGGCGCGATATGGAATTCCTGCTGGATGTCATAGCCATCCAACAGGACAGGCGGATCCACCCATTCCAGATGGTGTTCCCAATAACCTTCCAGGAAATAGCGGGCTTTATCCAAGCTCTCGATCCAACTTTGCCGGCTTTCCTCTTCCTGCTGGTTATCCAGGGCTTCTCCCAACCCGAGAAAAATCGCAGCCACTCCCGCTTGACCAAAACGATTGAAAAAACGGTAAACTTCAACAGGCTGGGCGATTCCATGGCCCTGGGTAAGGTTCCGCCAGTTCCCTGTGGCTTTGATGCCCTTGGCAACGAAATAAGCTTCCTGATTGCTGAGAGGGACCTGTTGGGCAATGTGCTGGGCAGATTCCGGGATTTCACCCAATTGAAGATCGCCCAGCAAGGAAATCAAAAATGTCAATTGGTAGATTGAACGGCCCGGGACCAGCTCCTGATCCAAATAACCCCGCACAATCTCCCGGTAGCGCCCCAAACGGTGTACCAGCAATCCCCTGGACCAGTTCGCCGCCCTTTCCTGATCATGGTCTAGGAGAAATAACGACCAAAGCGTTTCCAGATTTCTCAATACCCTGGGCCTCCCGGGAGAAAGCTCACCCGGCAGGATATAAGGGTACAGGCCCAGCATCTGCAGGGAAAGGATCCCGGCAGACTGGTTGGGTCCATCCAGGAGCCGGAAGAATTCATCCCGTATCCTTTCTGGGGATACATCTTCCAGCCCGGGTTGGGACCGGCGAATCTGGTCCCTGGTTTCGGGAAGAATCCGGAAATCCAGCTGGGCTGCCAGACGGACTGCACGGAGACAGCGCAGGGAATCATCTTCCAGGGCGCTCTCAGAAGTTAACCGGATCAGGCCATCTTTGAGGTCCTGAGCACCCTGAAAGGGGTCAATGACCTGGATATCACCCTGGATATCCAGGGCCATGGACGTGATCGTAAAATCGCGGGATGATAGATCCTCTTCTATAGTATTGCCCCGAAAAAGAGTGAAATCCACCACCAACCGCTGATCCTCCTCATCCCTGAGGATCACACGACAGGTTTGACGCTCCTGATCCAGGACAAAAAAACTGCCTCCCAGCTGATCAGCAACCTGTTTTGCAGCCGGGATGGTATTTTCAGGAAGCGCAAAATCGAGGTCATGGACAGATCGATTCAGCAGGAGATCCCTCACCGCGCCGCCTACCAGGTAAGCCCGGGTAGAGTGGAGCAGATCCGTGATCTGATCATACTGGGAGGGTAAATTTTCATTGTTTATCATATTCATATTCAGGAACCAGGCGAACTCTCTGCAACCTGATTCAAGGCTGAAATCCAAACATGCAAATAGCTGCTGGAAATTTCTGGATACCGGGGAGGTGCTATCCCCCCAATAAAAGATTCACGATCCGGGCTGATCTAACTATCTGGTGGTGTATATCTATCCTCGTTCACCACCCCGATAAATGGCAGCTCCCGGTAATACTCATCCAAATCCAGCCCATAACCGAAGACATATTTATTAGGAATCACAAAACCCACGTAATCCAGGGGCACCTCTGTCTCCCTTCGTTCGGCTTTATCCAGCAGTGTGCAGACCTTCAATGAGGCTGGCTTCCGGGTAGCCAGCAGGCCCAGAACGGACGCTAGCGTATTGCCGCTGTCGACGATATCTTCAACAAGAACCACATTGCGTCCCTGGATATCATCCCGCAAGTCCATGGTCAGCCGGACATGGCCGGAAGCCTGGCGGTCGCCCACGCCGTAGGATGAGATGGCCATAAAGTCAATTGAATGGGGAACTGTGATTTCGCGCATCAGATCCGTCAGGAACATCACTCCCCCGCGCAGGATACAAACCAGGTGCAAATCCTGGCCATTATAATCATGGCTGATCTCTTCACCCAGCTGCTGGATCTTTTCTTGAAGTTCCTGCTCCGGGATTAAGACCTCACTGAGAAATTCATGATAAGACTGCATCGTGTTACCTCAATCTTTTTTGGGCACCTGGTGATGAATTCTGCACCGGGCTTCATACATTTCTGAGGCTCCCACAATGATTATTGGATCATCGTAATAAGCAGGCTCACCATCAACCAGGCGCTGTGTTCGGGTAGCTTCCTCGCCGCATACCATACAGATCGCCTGTAACTTATCCACGATCTCAGCCTGAGCCAGGAGCTGGGGCATTTGACCGAAGGGCACACCCCGGAAATCCATATCCAACCCGGCTACAATTACCCGGATACCCCGGTCCACCAGATCCTGCACAACAGGGATGATCTCATCCTCAAAAAATTGGGCCTCATCAATGGCTACTACGGTGACATCGTCCTGAAGCAGCGCCGGAATTTCAGTGATATTTTCAACAGGGTATGCCTCATATTCATTGCCGGCGTGGGAAGTGACCTTCTCATTGCCGTAACGAATATCAAAACCCGGTTTAAATACCTGGATATTTTGCTTGGCAATACTAGCCCGCCGCAGCCGACGCAGCAGCTCGTCTGTCTTGCCGCAAAACATGGGCCCCGTGATGACTTCCAACCTACCCCGATGATGTTTCATGCTCTCCCTCGCTTATCATGACTTTGCTGATTAGAGTAAATTAAAACAATACAGGCAGAGAACCTCTGCCTGTATTTTATCAAAAGTTGCCTGTTCTGACCTTAAACTGTGATCTCTTCAGCAGCTTCAGGGATCTCAAATCCCTGGGCGCGAAGGGCTTTCTTAAGATCGATCAGGGATTTGCGCCCAAAACCCTTGATGTCCAGCAAAGGTTGTTCGCCGCCTTCCAACAAGGCCAACAAGTCTGCCACAGTGACGATCTTGGCATCAAGGAGCGTGTTGGTGACGCGGGCCCCCAGGTCGAGCACCTCAACGGAAACATCTGCAGTTGCCTTTTGGGTCTCCCGGGCTTCTTTTTCTTTCTGGTAGTCCTCGTGAACTTTAAGCTTTTTATAGAACCTATCAACCTGACCTTCTGAGTCCACGATGCGCTGCTCACCGGTAAAGAAGGGATGGCAGGCAGAACAGACATCGGTCCGGATAGTTTCTTGTGTTGATCCTGTTTTCCAGGTGTTGCCGCAGGCACAAACCACCGTAGCTTCAGGGTAATATTTTGGTTGAATATCTTCTTTCATTGAAAAATCCTCTTATTCCGACGGAATCACGTTTACGCGTTTTTTCCCGCCGCGAAAATCCTGGTAAGAAACAATCCCGTCAGCAGTTGCAAACAGGGTATCATCATTACCCCGGCCGACATTCTCACCAGGGTGAATTCTTGTGCCACGCTGGCGGACAAGGATATTGCCGGGACGGACTTTCTCGCCGCCGAATTTCTTCACGCCCAACCGCTGGGCATTACTGTCTCGTCCATTGCGGGTTGAACCGCCGCCTTTTTTATGAGCCATCTTTCTCTCCTGATTTCTTAACGATCTTTTTCACTTCAAGCAGCGTGTACTGCTGACGGTGACCCTGTCTTTTCCGGTAATGTACTCTGGGTTTGTACTTAAAAACCAGGATTTTCGGGCCTTTGATCTGCCCGGTGACAGTTGTCTCCACCTTGGCGCCCTTGATGGTGGGAGTGCCGATGGTAACTTTCTTCTTTCCGTCAGCGATAAATAAGACCTCATCCAGGATGACTTTGTCATTGACTTCTTTCGGAAGTTTATCAACCTGAATGATCTCTCCGGGAACAGCTTTGTACTGTTTCCCACCACTGACTACAATTGCATATTTCATTGATTTCCTCCAATCTTCACTTCACCGTCGTCCCTGTGTGCTGGATCTTAGTCCACAGTGCCCCGGGGAAGTTGGGGGGTCTTAATCCATGCC
>DRBO01000019.1 GCA_011039385.1 Chloroflexota bacterium
AATTCTTTTTCTTGGATAACATCCTTGATTTTCAAGTAGAACTCTTCAATATGTTTCTGCATGATTTCCATGGACAGGGTTTCATCTTGGTGCCGGATCGCCTCTACCAGATTGACATGGGATTTAACCGCGCTGGGAAGGAAATCCAGATAGGGCAGCGCTAAAAACCACAATCTTTTTGATAATCCATACAGTTGTTGGAGAGTATCCGCCAGATAATTATTGTGCGCTGCTTGGGCGATGGCCTGGTGAAAGCGCTGGTCCAGGGTGAAGAGCTCCCGGGTATCCTGGGCGATTTCCTCACAAAGCATTTGCAGGATGACCAGGTCATCTTTCGTGGCGTGGCGGGCAGCCTGCTGGGCGGCCAGGGTTTCCAGGTTAAGACGGACTGTGCTGATCTTTTCCAGATCGCTGAATTTGAGACCAGCTACATAGAGTCCTCGGGGCGGGGCTTCCACCAGGTGGTCGTGAATTAACAATCTGAGTGCCTCGCGAATGGAGGTCTGCGAAAACCCCAGTTCGTCCGCGAGCGCAGCAATATCCAGGATCTTGCCCGGTTCCAGTTCCAGGGAGGTTATCCTCTCCCACAGCAGATGATAAGCTTTTTCCGTATCTACTTTATTCATTTTCATCTTAATCTTCCTATCCTTCCAGGCGGGGTTTGCCAACAGCCCGGGCTTTTATCCGGTAACTGTCCATGCCATCCTGGATCATTTCAATATCTACCTGGGGATTGTCCGCGCCGGATCGCAGAGCTGCGCTGAGCGCGTTTTCCCCCGCAATTTTCCGGGCTTTGTTGAGGGCATCTTCCAGCTCTTCAATTTCCTCCCTGCCATCGCGGGCTTGCAGGTAATACCCGATCACATCCACATTCCCGGCAGAGAGGTGGGGGTAGATCAAAATTTCCTCCGTTACCATGACGCTCCCGGCAACTGCTCCTGCAGCGTTGGCGACCTGATAATGAGGGGGCAGAATCAGCTTGGTATTGAACACCTGGGCTGTTTTTTCCAGCATTACTTCAGCTGGAGCGCCGATCCCGATCAGGGGAATTGTCAGCTTGATCTGGGTTTCAAGTTGATCATGACCCGGCAGGAGTGTGTTCTTGAGAAACCAGTTCGCCAGCGCCTGGTTGGGCTCATTCTTTGCCGGGATATCCTTCTCGGTCAAGAAGTGAATAACTGCCTTGGTAATTTTCTCAGCCACGCTTTCCCAGAAAACGCGTCTGAACTTATCTGGTTCCCAGTTAAGGTAATGGCTGAACACTGACAGGGCGGCTTGGCTTGCCTTTTCATCCCAGGGTGTATGCTTCCCTTCCACATGGAGGATATCCGTCGGGGTGAGACCTGACTTGCCTGTAATTTCTTCTCTCCAGAGATTGCTGAGGTCTATCTGGCTGGGATCCAACAGCCCCAGCGATTTAAGGACCTCTGTGGCGGGTTTGGGACCAGATTTCAGGATCTCAAGTACCTGCTGTTCCCGGGCAGTGAATGCGTTGGAAGCAGGCACTTCCCGCTGCAGGAACCAGTATTCCAATTCCCTGGGATTAGGGGATGGCCAGCCCCTCTTAGCCAATGCTTTCAACCTTTCCCTGACATTTTGATGCAAGTGAGCTAAATAAGCCAGCGGAACCACTCGTTCGGGGCCAATGGCGATTTCATATCCACGCTCCAGGGTGATGTGGCTGTCACCGCCCAGCCCAATAGAGAACAAATTGGCAGCTTTAACGGCTGTTTGATATCCTGATACGGATGCGCCGGTCTCAGATACCGTGACCTTGCCATCTTTGATCAATGCCAGGTCTGTGGTTGTGCCCCCAACATCCAGCACCAGGGCCTGGTCTTCCCCAGACAGGAATCTTCCCCCGATGGCGCTGGCCGCAGGTCCAGAGTGGATGGTTTCAACCGGCGATTGAGCTGCAAATTCATCATTCATCAAGGTCCCATCTCCCCGGACAACCATCAGGGGGGCGCTAATGCCCCGATTTTCCATTGCCCGACGCACAGCGATGATAAATTCCTGGAGAACAGCCAACAGAGACGCGTTCAACGAAGCTGTGGTAGCTCTTTCCACAGAGCCCAGGGAAGTGGAGAGCTGATGGCCGAGCACGATGGGGAGTTCACAGACACTGGCTATGGCGTTCTGAGCACGGATTTCATGATCGGGGTTGCGGGGACTGAAATAGGAGGAAACCGCGATGGCGTCGACCTTGTTCTTGACGGACTTGGTTATTTTCAGCAATTCCTGAAGGTCTAAGGGCGTTTTTTCCTGGCCGTGCAGGTCATGTCCCCCATCGATGTAGTAGTAATGCGGTGTAGCAAATCGTTTTCCCATATCGAAGGAATCGATCAGGTCAGGATCATATCCAATCAAGAAAAGCGCAACGCGCTTGCCCTTTCCTTCGGCAATGGCATTGGTTGCCAAAGTAGTTGAAATCGAAACCATCTGAATCGCAGAAGGATCCTCCAGCTCGATCTCCTTGATCACGTTCTCAATCCCAATTGAGAAATCCCGCTTGGTGGTCAGGCATTTATGAGTGGCAATAATGCGGTGGGTGTTGTATTCCAGGAGTACACCATCGGTGTAGGTTCCTCCAGTATCAATGCCCAATACTAGAGTTTTGGGTGGTTTTTTGTTGTTCACCTTCCTACCTCATGACAATCAAGGGGCGTGACCGATGGAGTTGATAGATCACGCCCCTTGTTTTTCCAGCGGATAGCAATCCTATCCAAACATGTCCAGATCCAGTTCCTGGTCCTTGTATTTCTCGTCGGCCAGTTCGCAGATGCGCTTGAGCTCCTTGAACATCTTCTCATCCAGGAGCGGTTCTTCTTCCCGATCAAGGATTTCCCGGACGCGTTCGTTGACACGCTGCCGGTGGGTCTTGCTGCCGGTGGCTTGCCAGCCCTCATAGTTCTGACGGTCAAGCAGTTTGGGCTGCCAGATAACATCCTTGAAGCGATCGAAGGTGTGGTCGTGTGCCAGGTAATGGCCGCCGGGACCGATATCGTTGATGACGTTCAGCGCTTTGCTGTCGTCATCGACAGGGATGCCGCGCAGGATGCGCTTGACCATATCAATGATCTCGTCAGCGGCAACCATCATTTCCGCAGAGCTGGTGAGGCCCTGCTCCAGGTAGCCGACATCGTGGATCATGTTGCCGCCGACCAGGGCGGCGGCGGCGATGTTCATGGTGGCTTCCATGGCGGCCTGCTCATCATACATCTTGGCATCCGAGCAGCCGGCGGTCTCGTATTCGGGTACGCCCAGCCATTTGGTGATCTGGGTGTAAGCCGCGCTCAGCAGTGCCATCTCAGGGGAACCATAGGAGTAGACCGCTGTGCGCATGTCCATGGCGGACATCAAGCCGCCGATGATCAGGGGGGTACCCGGGCGGCGCAGCTGGCTGAGCACAATGCCCAGCAGACTTTCCGTCAGGGCTTGCACCGCGGTGCCTGCCAGCGTGGCCGGCGCAGTAGCCCCGGCTAATGGACAGGGCGTATAGACAAAGGGGATGCGGTGGTCAGCACAGAAGAGCAGCTTGTCGATCACCTCGACGGAATGGCTGAGGGGGGAGACAGGCTCGATGTAGAGGGAGAAAATGGGGGTTTTTAACCATTCTTTCTCTCCACCCACCCGGATGTAGGCCATTTCCAGCTGGTCCTTCAAACCATCCTTGTCGACTGCGGTGATGTTGATTGGTTTCGAAGTGCCTTCCAGCATGGCCAGGTACTGCCAGCGGTCATAGGTTCCCACCGCGGTATCCTGGACGATGCCCAGGGACATATGGAAGTCCAGGTTGGGCAGCGCCTGCGCCAGGCGGGCAAAATTCTTGACGTCTTTGTAGGTTGCACGGCGGCGTTCAGCGGTGTAAGGATCAATGGTGAAGGGCGTGTCTGAACCAGCGCCAAAATAGATCTGATTTTTGAACAGCTCCATCTTGTATTTTTCGTGATCAGCGCCGTAAATGACAACTTTGCGGGGCAGGGTTGAAAGAGCAATATCCACCATCTCAGGCGGCAGTTTCACCAGGGCGCTGTTTTCTTCCCTGTCTTCCACTGTCGCGCCATGCGCTCCCAGCAATTCGTAACCCTCTTTGTTGTACACCCGGACACCGGTCTCGGAGAGGACTGTCAGCGCCGCGTAATAAATGGCTTCAATCTCTTCCTGGGTAAGCACCTCAAATGTCGGCGTTCTGTTGACTAGGTAGTTGGTTTTTTTAACTTGCATGTTTTTCTCCTCTCAGCTCAGTCCGACCAGTTGTTTAGCCAATTCGGAAGAGGAAGGGGCATTGGCGCCGTATCCATCCGCGCCGATCCTGTCTGCAAATTCCTGATCGACTGGAGCGCCGCCCACCATTACTTTGACCTTGTCGCGCAGGCCAGCTTCCTCAATAGCCTTGATGGTGTGGCCCATGGCGCGCATGGTGGTGGTCAGCATGGCGGACATACCGACGATTTCTGGCTGGTGTTCTTTGATCGCTTCAATGAATTTGTCGGGCGCGACGTCAAAACCCAGATTGACAATTTGGAATCCGGCACCTTCACACATCATGCTGACAAGGTTTTTGCCAATATCATGCAGGTCACCTTCCACAGTGCCCATCACGATCTTGCCAGCCATCTTGGTGTCGCTTTCAGCCAAAAGCACTCGAAGTAAGTTCATCCCGGAGGTCATGGCTTCTGCGGACATCAGCACTTCTGGGACAAACATATCGCCGGCTTTAAAGCGGACGCCGACTTCGTTCATGCCCACAATCAGCCCGTTGTTCAATAGATCGGCTGCGGAAACGCCTTCATCAAGTCCCTGCTGGGTGATGGAAGCGCTGGCATCGCTGTCGCCTTCCAGTATCGCAGTAGATAATTTTTCGAATATTTTTTCACTCATTTTTTTACGATCTCCTCATTAATCTTCTTGCTGCTTCACCCATTCTTCTGCTTCTGCTAAAACCTTGCCAATCAGTTTCTCGGTTTCAGGTTTCAGGGGTACTTGTTCGTATTCAGCCAGCATTTTTTGTACCCTGGCGATTGTCCGGTCCTTGAAGGATTTTTCGCCCATCAGCGTCCAATCCTCGTAGGAGGTCCTATCGATCAGATTGGGCAGCCAGTATTCGGATTTGTAGTACCGTAGGGTGTGTTCGTCTTTGAGGTAGTGTCCATTGGGACCGACCCGTTTGATGGCGTCCACAGCCAGCGTGTCTTCGTTGACTTCAATGCCCCGGGTGATGCGGCGGGCATAGCCGATGGCCTCATCCATGGCGGTGAGCTGGAATACCGAACCTGTCATGGCACTTTCGGTGTAGCCCACATCGTGGCAGAGGTCGCCGCCTGTGAGGGCGGAGAAGAATACCGATAGGGAGCCTTCGGTGATAGCCTGTTCGTCAAAGGTCTTTGAATCAGTGCATCCGCCGGTCTGCCAGAGTGGAAGGCCTGCATAATGAGCCAGTTCGGTGATGCCGGCCATCATCAGGGAGAGCTCTGGGGCCCCGTAAGAGAGGATCATTGCGCTCATATCCATCACGGATAACACGCCACCCATGATGAAGGGATTCCCCGGCTGGATATTCTGGGCGATGGTCAGTCCCATCCAGGATTCTGCTGCGGCCTGGATGATGATGCCCGCAGGGGTAACAGGAGCGGTGCCGCCTGCCAGGGGGCAGGGCGTGAAGATCAAGGGAATGCGTTTTTCAGCCGCGAAGACCAGCTTGTTGAGGGAATCCGTGGTGGAGATCAGCGGTGAAAGCGGTTCGCAGTAGTGGATATAAGTGGGGCGCTTCTCAAAGGCGTCCTGGCCCCCGGCTTCTTCAACCGCTATTTGGTGAATGGCATTGGAGTCATAATAATCAAATGACCAGGCCACGATCGGTTTGGTGGTATGGCGGAACATCTCTACAAACTCATACAGGGCGCTGAGATCGTAGGGGACATTGTCCACGGAACCCAGGGATTCACAGAAATCGATGTTGGGCAAAGAGTCAACCACTTTGGCGACATAAGGCACATCGCTCAATTGGTAAGGGCGCCGTTCCATGGTCTCGACGTCAATGAAATTCACACAGGTCGGGCCAGGGCCAAAATGCGCTCTTCCGGGACCAATGTGAATGTCGTGCTCGGGATTGCCGTCCCGGGCATAGATCGTAAAGCTGCGGGGGGCTTTGGCCAGGGCGTCTTTTACCATATACGAAGGAAGCCTGACGCGATCTCCATCTACCCAAGCGCCAGCTTTTTTGAGGACCTCCCTGGCACGTTCGTGTTTTACCTCCAGGCCTACATATTCCAGGATGTGGAGGACGCCATTAAAAAGCTCCTCCAGCTGATCATCAGACAGCATCCGGAACTGTACGCCGGAATTTACTCGGTAATTAGTTCTCATACTTTTGCTCCTTGAGGTTAAATTACTGTCTTAGCCGGCGAACCGTTTGGCCATTTCAGAAGCGGAGGCAGCGTTGGCTGCATAGCCGTCTGCACCGATCTGACTTGCAAAGTCCTGTGTGACCGGAGCACCCCCGATCATGACTTTCACGGTATCGCGGACACCAGCTTCTTCCAGGGCCTTGATGGTGCGTTCCATGGTGCGCATGGTGGTGGTCAGTAGAGCAGACATGCCCAGAATGTTGGGTTTGTGCTCTTTCACCGCATTGACGAAAGCCTCCGGCTCAACGTCTTTGCCGAGGTCAATAATTTCAAAACCAGCGCCTTCACACATCATCCCTACCAGGTTCTTGCCGATATCGTGCAAATCGCCCTTCACTGTGCCGAGCACGACCTTGCCAGCTGTCGGGGCATCGGATTCTATCAACATGGGGCGGATGATCTCCATGGCTTCCTGCATGGCTTTGGCGGAGCGCAGCACTTCGGGGACAAACATGTTGCCGGCTTTGAACTCCACGCCAACGTGGTCCATGCCTGGCATGAGCCCGTTGTTGAGGATTTCTTCAGCCCCCAGCCCTTCTTCCAGAGCCGCATTGGTTTTGTCCACCATTTCACCGAAATTACCTTCGATGACCAGGGTGGATATGGTGGATAAAATTTCACTCATCTGAAATAGCCTCCTTAAATATTTGTTTTGTTTGGTTCCCTCTGTTACAGGTAATTTTTAATGGTCCTGTGAAAATCACGGATATGTTTGGTGATTCTCTTGACAGCCAATTGCTCATCGTTGTTAGCGATTGCCTGATAGATATCGCAGTGCGCTTTGACGTCGATTTCCTCTGCTGCTGCCTGGGGCAGCGCCAGGTACCAGATTCGCAGGGACAAGTTGTAGTAATACTCAAGATTGGATATCAGAAAACGGTTGTGAGTGGCTTCCCGGATCAAGGCGTGGAAATTCCCATCCAGCTCTATCATTTTTTCTTTGATGGTTGTATCGGTTTTGACGTACTGATCGGCCAGGTATTTCAAGCGTTCAAGCTCTTCTTCTGTGATTCGCTGGCAAGCCAGGCGGACTGCCAGGGCTTCAAGCTCTACCCGGACCTCAAAGATCTGCGAGAGGTCAGTGATAGCCAGCTCAGCCACAAAGATGCCCCGTCTGGGTTTAACAACTACCAGGTCATCTGATTGCAGCTGTTTCAGGGCTTCCCTGATAGGCGTTCTCCCCAATCTGAGTTCGTCCATCAGTTCAGATTCATTAATTACAGAACCGGGGGATAACTCAGTTCTGATAATCCTCTTTTTTATTTCCTGGTAGGCTTGCTCGGCGTTAGTTTGATTCATATCTGTACTTAGGATTTCTTGACACGGGCACGGTAGGACTTGATCCAGTTCATGCCAAATTCATCTCTTGCCATGACCAGGTCTGCTGCCTGTATGCCCAGATTGACTTCTTCTTCCAGGGGGTTGGTGATGGGGCAGGTCAGTCCGGCCAGGATGGACATGGCGATAAAGGTGGCATTGATAATGGGTCTATTGGGAAGGCCAAAGGAAATATTGCTGGCACCCATGGTGATATTAGTGCCAAATTCTTCCACAATCATGCGGATGGTGTTGATGGCAATCATGCCGGCATTATGATCGGATCCCATTGTCAAGGCCAGAGGGTCAAAGACCAATCTTTCTGCTGAGATGCCCAGCTTGTCCGCCCGCTCTACCATTTTGGCAGCGATTCTGAAGCGGTCTTCTGCCGTGGGAGGAATGCCCTCGTCATCCATACAGAGGGCGATCACAGAAGCGTCATACTCCTTGACGAGGGGCAGAACAGCTTCCAGGCGTTCTTCCTCCCCATTGACGGAGTTGATCAGGGCTTTCCCTTTATAGATGGACAGGGCAGATTCAAGAGCGGTGCTATCTGCGGTGTCGATGCACAGCGGGGCATCTGTGACTTCCATAACAGCTTGCATCATATCTCTGAGAATAGGCTCTTCGTCAACGCCCGGGACACCGGCATTGACATCGATAATGGCTGCACCTGCTTCCACCTGGGCAACTGCATCCCGTTTGACAATATCAAATACCCCTGCTTTAAGCTCCGCCAGCAGGGATTTTCTGCCTGTGGGATTGATCCTTTCACCAATGATGACGGTGGGTTTTGAGCGGTGGATTTCTACAGTTTTGGTTTCTGAACTTACGATGGTTTTTAGGTTCTCTGTCATGATTTCTCCTTGCGTGGTTCGAAATTCTACTGAGTTACTTCTCTTAGTATATTACAAATATATCAGAGTTGGAAGGGATCGGGGCGGTTTTCGATATATGTAATCTGAAGAGGTGATTTTTATCGCCCCGATTCGTCTTTAACTGAGCTCTTTCTTGAGGTAATCCAGGACTTGTCTTTTAACTGTATGGTCCAGATCGGGCTCCTGGTAATTGTTGAGCAGTTTTTCCCAGCGTTGGGTGCAACGGGCGGTGGTGTCCTCCTGTTCACCTCCCCACCAGGCTTCCAGTCCGCTGCGGTCGCCGAGATCGGGCAACCAGAATTCTGATCGGCAGCGTTCAATGGTATGCGACTCACCCAGGTAATGGCCGTCGTGTCCAACGGAATTGATGACCTCCAAGGCCAGGGTCTCAGGGGTGACTTCCATTCCGTGGAAGAAGTGTTTCAGCATGCCGCAAAGCTCATCATCCATGACAAATTTTTCATAGGAAAAGGCCAGATAGGAGCTGATAATACCGGCCGCATGGAGCACGAAATCAATCCCGCTGCTGATCGTGGTGTAGAGGCTGAACATGGATTCATAGCCTGCCTGGGCATCCACAGTGCTGGAATCGGTCAGTGCGCCCCCTCCCCGGCTGGCTAATCCGTACTTGCGTGCCAGCTGCCCGTGAGCAGCGACGCATAGTGATAACTCCGGGCTGCCGATGGCCAGGCCGCCGGTTTTCATATCGACATTGGTGGAAGTGGATCCGTAGATAACGGGTACGCCCGGCCTGACCAGCTGGGAGAGGACAATGCCGGATAGCAGTTCTGCGTTTTGCTGGGCAAGAACACCGGCCAGGGTGATCGGTCCTGTGGATCCAGCCATGATCAGGCTGGCAATTACAAGCGGTTGATTAGACCTGGCATAGACCAGCAGGGCGTCCACCATGTCCACGCTGTAGCTCAGCGGGCTGAGCGGGTTGACCAATCCGGTGGTGAAATGGCCTTTAGTGCGGTCTCCAAATAGGATATCGATCAGATCCATGGTATGCTCGGCCCCGATCTTTCCCTCTGTGCTGCCGATGAAGGCTTTATCCGAGAGGAGGAGGTTGGCAGCCACCATTTCCAGGTGGGCGGTTGCGGCGGGGATATCCTGGGGTTCTACCAGCAGGTGGCCGCTCATGTCCTGGTTGGGCAGCATATGTGCCAGCTTGACCAGATTCTTGTAATCGAGGATGGAGGGGACGCGTTTGCCAGTTTTGGGATCAATCAAGAAGGGCGCTCCGTAGCCGGGCGCGAAGACGGGCAGACCGTCACCGACGGTGACGTTGTGTTGGGGGTTTCTGGCCTGAATAGTAAAACGGGACGGGATGTCTTTGATTTTATCCAGCACTTGATCTTCCTGGAAAAAAACCAGTTGGCCATCCACTTTAAATCCATTCTTCTGGAAGATTTCCAGGGCTTCCGGGTGAGGGAAGCGGATGCCTGTACCCTGAAGAATATCCATTGTGGCCTTGTGGATCCCCTCCAGGTCAGAGCCAGATAGCAATTCAATCGGTTGCATGGATGAAAAATCTCCTTATGAGCTGTTCGGAAAGAGAGAAGGTGAGATTGGAGTTAAAGACCGGACAGAGAAACATGGACCTCTCCTGCAAAAACCCCGGAACAGGACTTTCAACCTGCTGGGCTAAATAACCTCCGAGTGGGGTGAAAGAGCTCTCTTCCGGGAGACTGTGGTTACTTATTCTTTTTTATCAGGGTTTTAACTTTAGCAACAGTCCAGAAGTAAAAACCGCTGAATCCCGCCGGGTAGTAAATCATGATCGTGACCATCAAGACTCCGTAGATGACCAGATGGAGTCCTGGTAAACTGGAAAGATTAGAGCGCAGGAACTCGATGAAGAACACAAATGGGAAGGCGATCGTCACCCCGCCCCACAGGCTGCCCCTTCCGCCGATGTAGGCAATTGCCAGCACTTCGACGGTCTTCGAGGTGTGCATCAATGTGCTCGGGGTCAGGGAGCCAAAGAAATGGGCGTAAAATCCACCCAGCAGCCCGGCAAAAAAGGCCGAAAGGGTGAAGTTGAAGACCAAATATTTGGTGGGGTTGATCCCAGAAGCCCGGGCGGCGTCTGGATTCTGCCCGATCGCCTTAAAAGCCAGCCCGATATTTGAACCGACAACTAATTTAAGGACGACGTAAATCATCACCATCATTGCCAGGATGATGTAGAAATAAGGAAGGTTGTTGGGTGTTTCAATAAATTTCACCGGATTCATTCCCAGTGGGCCGCGGGTGAGTTCAGTCAGGTTGTTGACCAACCCCATCAAGGCGATGCCTACAAACCAGGCCATCACTGCGGCAAAAATCCCTCTCAGGCGCAGGGTAAGTATGCCCAGCACAAAGCCCACCAATCCGGCCATGATGGCGCCTAGCCAGATGGTCAGCCAGGGATTGAGTCCCGGGGCGAAGAGCAAAAAGGGCGTAGTGTTGGCGAAAATCCCTGATGTATAGGCCCCCAGGCCCAGCAAGGCAGCAAAACCAAAGTTAACGATGTTGATATACCCGGCTGTAAAGTCAAACGCGACTGCCTGGGCAGCAAGGAAGGCTCCCATGATCAGCCAACGGACGATATATTCCTCCGAAAAGGGATAAAAATTCGGCAGCAATGCCAGGATAATCAGCAGGAAGAACCCCAGGGGGGAGAAGCCGATCTTGTTCAGGAAGGAGACAAATTTACCCCAGGCTGTTCCTTTTTCTTCGTAAGTTGCAGTTGAGTTCATTGTTTTCATCTCCTCGTTTATTGTTCCTGAACGCCTTTGACTTCACTGCCGAAAATTCCAGAGGGCGCCAGGATCAGCACCAGGATCATAACGACGGTTGGGACAACCGATTGCCAGGAGAGTCCGATAAAGAGCTGGGTAGCTGACTGCAGCAGGGCAACGATAAACCCACCAACAATGGCTCCGGCGACATTTCCCAAGCCTACCAGCATGACCACATACCAGGCAAAATAAAGCGGGGTAAGACCTACCGTGGGATAAGCCTGGAACATGAATAGCAAGGAGGCCCCAGAGATAGCGGCAGTGCCGGTGGCCAGGGAAAAGGTCAGGGTTTGGATGAAGTCCAGGTCAATGCCAACCAGCTGAGCGCCGGTTTCATCCTGAGAGACAGCCCGGATAGCGCGGCCGGTTTTGGTCTGCCGCAGGAAAAACCACAATGACCCAATTGTTATCAGGGCAATCACGGTGGCGACGATGCGGTCTACAGCGATGAAGGCCCCCATAAATTCCAGAGATGGAACGTCGAAGTAGCGGGGGATTCCGCGGAAATTTGGCCCCAGGGTAAGGGTGGTGCCATTAACCAGGATAAAAGAGAGGCCTACCGTCAGCAGGAAGGCGTTCATTACCCAGCCTTCCTTCGTGCGGTGGCGGAGGGGAGCGAATATGATGCGCTCAATGATAATTCCCAGCACACATCCCGCCAGTCCGGCAGCAATGATTGCCAGAATAGGTCCGGAATAGATCAGGAACTTACTCCCTGTAGTGAGGAAAAACTTATTTATAGGGGTAAACGTGAAATAGGCTACATAAGCCCCGACCATAAAGGATTCCCCATGGGCGAAGTGTGGAATGTTCATCACGCCAAAAACCAGCGCCAGGCCAGTTGCCAGCAGCGCCCACATGCCTCCAGTTACAAGCACATTGAATACTTGAGGAGCACCGCCCTTCAACCCAACTAAAACAAAGAGGATGATCGAAAAAACAGACACAACCACAACGGGCAAATTGTCTTTGACCCAGGTCATGAAATTTACCGTGGTCATGGGTGCCGCAGAGGTTTCATTTGTCATATACTTTTCTCCTTAGCCGTTCGCCTGCAGTACTTGATCGCTTGGCCAATCAGATGCCTAGATAAGCGTTCCGGACATGTTCATTGGCTTTCATGTCACGACTCAGTCCGCTCATGACAATCTTGCCCTGTTCCAGAATATAAGCCCGGTCGGTGATGTCCAGGGTGGCATTGACATTCTGCTCTACAAGCAGAATGGTGACGCCCTGTTTGACCAGCTTAAGCAAAGCCGCAAAAACATCATAAGTGAGGTTGGGCTGAAGTCCCAGGGAGGGCTCATCAACCAGCATCAGGGTAGGATTGGACATCATCCCCCTGGCGATCGCCAGCATTTTCCTTTCTCCCCCACTCATCGTGCCTGCCAGCTGGTCTTTCCGTTCTTTAAGACGGGGGAAGAGTTCGTAAATATAATCCAGCGTGTTCAGCTGGGTTTCCTTTTCCTTAACCGCATAAGCCCCCAGCATCAGGTTTTCCTGGACGGACATGTCTGTAAACAGGTTCAAAGCCTCAGAGACATAACTGATTCCCATCCTGCTGATGATGTGGGGAGGTTTGTTCTTGATGGATTCCCCATTAAAAAGGATATCTCCACTCATGGGTTTGATCAGCCCGGCGATTGTGCGCAAGGTGGTGGATTTACCGGAGCCATTGGGACCGATCAGGGCAATGAATTCGCCATCCTCTACAGTAAGGGAGACATCCCATAATACTTGCAGGAAATCATATCCGGAGTCCAGTTTCTTAAGCTCCAGCATTGGGGACCTCCTCTTCTCCTAAATAGGCTTCAATGACTTTAGGATTGTTAAGCACTTCATCAGGTGTGCCCTCGGCGATGGTAGTCCCATATTCGATTACCATGACCTCATCACAAATCCCTTTAATGACGCGCATTATATGTTCAATGGCAATGATGGTCACTCCGTCGTCGCGGATGCGTTTGATCAATGCCATCATGGAATCCAGCTCGCCAGGGGTTAAACCGGAAGCTAACTCATCCAGTAACAATAATTTCGGTTGGCAGGAGATTGCTCTTGCCAGGTCAATTCGCTTGAGCTGTACGGCATTTAATTGAGATGCCGGCGTGTCAATTGGCAGGTTGAACTCCACAAACTCCAGGGCTTCCTGTGCTCTGAGTTCAGCCGATTTCAATCCATGTGCAGAGGGACCAAAAACCGCGCCAACTTTTACGTTTTCGAGGACTGTCATTTTCGGAAATGGCCGTGGAATCTGGAATGTCCTGGCCAGCCCCCGTTTGCACATCACCTCTGCTGGCAGTCCAGTGGTTTCCTCGCCTAGGAAGAACACTTTGCCGCTGGTGGGAGGGAATTTGCCGGCGATGGAATTCAAAAAGGTGGTCTTTCCCGCTCCATTGGGGCCAATCAAACCGAAGATTTCTCCCTCTTCGATTTGCATGGATACCTGATTGACAGCGGTAAGCCCACCAAATCTTTTCGTCACCTCTTTTGTGTCTAATATCATGTGCTCTTTCCTCTCTAACACAAGGGGTGGCTGGTAAGGAACCCGGCCACCCCTTGTTAATCATTCGGGCATGATCACACTTTACGGAACTATCAGGTCCTGAACTGCACCTTCAACCGGGTAAATTGGTTTGCCGAGGCATTTGCCATCGACGTACTCATACTGCAGCACCGGGAAAGTGTAGTAGCCAGGGCCCACCACGGGATCGGGTGTGGTCTCTTCGGTGTACTTGTATTCCACCATCACGATGCCGTCAGTCATGGTCCATTCGCCAGTCCAGACTTTCTCTTCCACAAATTGCTGGATGAGCTCACTGGTGATCTCACCATGCTCGTCATAAACGGCCTGCATGATTTCCAGCATCATCTTGGTGCCGTCATGGGCAAGACCGGCGGAGGAGGTGCTGGGGATAAGGTTGTATCTGCTTTCAAATTCATCTGCGAAAGCAAAGCCTTCCTCGCCAGACCAGCCTGCGATCTGGTCCATGACCATGGTCGCGGAGGAGCCGGTCAGGCCGCAGAAGTCCACCCAACCCAGACCATCAGCGATGATCAAGCTTTCCAGACCAATTTCGTCAGCCTGTTTTATCAGGGAGGTAATCTGGGGAGGTGAGGTGCTGGTGCCGGCCAGAACTGCCGGGGCCAGGTCTTTCACCTGGTTCAGGTAGGCGGTGTATTCGGTCTGCTCGAGGGGGAAATACTCTTCTGAGACAATTTCCCAACCAGCGGCTTCGAAGAGATCAATCACGCCGGCGGCGAAGCTGCGGCCCCAGTCGGTGTCCTCGCCGTAGATGGCTACGGTTTTGGCTTCAGGAGCATAAACACCCTGTTCAATGTAGTATTCCAGGGCATCAACGTACTTGTTGCCGAGCTTAGCGGGGGTAGGCCAGCCTTTGGTGGACCAGTAGCCATATTTCTCGGGATCGGAGGCAAAGGTCTCATTCACCTTTTCGGTGGCTCCAAAACCAAAGATGTGCGGGATCTGGTGTTTGGCTGTCACTTCCATGACGGCAACAGCAACTGAACTGTGCCAGTTGAGGGCGCCGGCCTGGATGCCGTCCTGCACTACGGCCTGCTCGTAAGCTTGAGAGGCTTTGGCCGGATCGGACTGGGAGTCAATCCACACTGGTTCGATGGTGTAAGGCCCTATTTGATAGTCCACTGCTTCGAGGGCGATTTCCGCTCCGCCTTTGAATTGTTTTCCGGTCTGTGCGCTTGGACCTGAGTATGGGCCCAAGAAACCGACTTTAAAGACTTGTCCTTCTTCCACTTTTTCTTGGCAGGCAGATAAAAGCAATGCCAGCGAAATGAGAATTGCCACAACCAAGAAGAGCTTGGAATTTTTGATTTTCATGCAGAATTCCTCCTTATGAAGGGTAGTAAGAAAAATGTAAAGGGACTTGACTCATTAAAATATTGCTTGCGGCAGGCACCTCCTTGTCTTCTCCTTCTGAGCAGGCGATTGTTTTTTCCTGAAAAGGTTGCTGGACATGTACATCTCAAGCCGGATATTTTTTAGTTGGCAACGTTGTTGTGGGTGGATATTCCAGAGCAGATCATAGGGTGGTGTATCTGTACCCTCAAAGTAATATATTTGTAATATATCAGAGAGCTGACATCTTGTCAACTGGTCATCTGGACAACAACGAACCTGATTACTTAGTTAAATCATAGAATTTGAGTTTCCACTGCAATGGGGACAATTATAGGGAGTAACCTGGAAGCTTACACTATGACATGTGTCATGACTTCGGTCAATTTCATACCTGATTTACAGGATCAGCTCAGGATGAATTTTATTCCTTGCTCCCTTTAGCTTGAGATGGCGGGGAGGAGTTGGATCGGTCAGGAGAACTGCTTCAGGGCACCTGCCATGGCCTGAACATGGGCGGGCGTATTCCCGCAGCAGCCGCCTATCAATTGTGCCCCTGCCTGGTAAACCTCACTGGCATAAACCGCCATCACTTCGGGAGACCCATTGAAAAGGACCTCATCTCCAACGATCTTCGGAATGCCGGCATTGGCCTTGGCGATCAGGGTTGCCTCCGGAGCTTCTGCCCTCATGGCCTGGATGGTTTCAATGAGTTCATCCGATCCAGTCCCGCAGTTTGCGCCCAGGGCGACCAGGTCAAGTTGACCCAATTCTCTGGCAGCGCGGGCCGGGCTGACTCCCATCATGGTGTGGCCGTGGGTATCAAAGGACATTGTAGCGGTGATAGGCAGGTCGCTGATCTCCCTGATCCCGGCAACCGCTGCTTTGACTTCGTCCAGGTCGCTCATGGTCTCGATCCAGAACAAGTCCACGCCGCCATCCGCCAAGCCAGAGGCTTGTTCCCGAAAGGCCTCGACTGCCTTATCAAACGTCAAGCTGCCCATAGGTTCAAAGAGCTGGCCGGAAGGACCGATCGAGCCAGCCACCAGGACTTCCCGGTCAGCAGCCTCAGCAACCTGGCTGGCGATCTTCCCTGCCGCAGCATTTAGTTCAACAGTCCGGTCCTCCAGGCCATGAGAGGACAGGCGCAGGGGTGTCCCGCCAAAGGTATTGGTCAAGAAGATCTGGGAACCGGCCTCAACATAGGCCTGGTGGATTGCCCTCACTCTTTCGGGATAAAGGACGTTCCACTCCTCGGGAGCATCCCCGGCTTCCAGCCCAGCGGCCATTAACATCGTGCCCATGGCGCCATCCAGCAGGATGGGCTTTCCAGATTGAAGCAATTGGGAGAGAATATCCATTAGAACTCCTGGGTGATGTCTGTCTACTTTCCTCTATTCTAACTTGAAATTGCAGGAATAATCCCTTTTGGCCAGGATCTCGAGGACCTCATCAGTGAGGATTTGCCGATAAGGCTGTGGGTATCCGGGAGCGGTCCCTTCTTCTGTGGATTCTTCTGCGTTCTGGCGGGGCGCTAAGGGCCCCCCTGGGTCCGGGTTTAACATATTGCCCTAGCCTGGAGTAATGTATGTCCTTGGGGCGGGATTCCTGTCTGGTTGATAGTTTATAATGAGGCACGGATATACAATCCGTTTTGAGAGTAAGCGGATGGATAGCCAGCAAAAACCTGAAAGTATGACATCACAGATGGTCTTCTTGCCTTGGAGGACCTGAAGGAATTGTTCGGCATCCGGATTTTGTCACATCTTATAATATCAAGCGAGTACCAAATCTTCGATAGTGAGCTGGATGGCCTGAAAGCAGCACGTTAACCCAGCACTGAGGAGTATTCAATATGACTGACGTCTTCATCTCCTACTCCCGCAAAGATATCGCCTTCGCGCGT
>DRBO01000081.1 GCA_011039385.1 Chloroflexota bacterium
CCTGGACACAGCCATCTTGTTAATTGATGGCGCTATGAAATCCGTTACCAACCGGTCCGTCAACCTGCCCAGGAAACAGACCAACCCACCCCGGCCATCGCTTCAGAATTTAGAAACATTCCTCAAGCAGACCATAGATTTGAATGAATTCGATGGCCTTGTTGGTTTGTACATGAAGAACATGTCCACCCAGGAAGAGGTCCATTTCGCTTACCAGAATGGCATTGGGATCCCCACCAACCCGGATGTCGCTTTCACAACTGCCAGCATCGTAAAAATACCCATCATGACCTCTGTTTTCCGGAGGATCGATGAGAATGAGGATCCTGAAACCTTCAACTTGCTCCAAAAAATGATCGTCGAATCCGGGAATGATCCTGCAGATTGGGTGATGGAAAGCGTGATCGATCCCGATCTGGCCCCACTGGAAGTGACCGCTGATATGCAAGCCTTGGGCCTTGAGAACACCTTCATGGCTGGCGAATTTGGCCTCGGTTCCCCCTTATTGCGGGTTTATAAGACCCCTGCCAACCAGCGCACAGATATAAACACGGATCCAGATCTCTACAACCAGAGCACACCCTCTGATATAGGCATGCTCCTGGAAGACATCTATCTATGTGCTGATAACGACCAGGGAACCTTTAAAGCAGTTTTCGGAGAGGAGATCACCCAGGACGAATGCCAGGTGATGATCGATTATCTCGCCCAGAATAAGATGCCATCCCTGCTGAAAGCTGGTGTTCCGGATGTGACGGAAGTCGCCCACAAACACGGCTGGGTAACAAGTAACAACGGGGTCATGCAATCGCTGGGTGACGCGGGGATCATTTTCTCCCCCGGGGGGGACTACGTTCTGGTCATCTTCCTCTATCACCCTACGCAGCTGATCTGGAGCAACGCTTCTTACCTGGTTGGTCAACTTTCAGGCACGATTTACAACTTTTACAATCAAACTCTGCAGTAGCCCTCAGGTCGATTCAAGGCAAATCCAATCTATAGCAAAAAAACCGCCTGTTTAATTGGCGGTTTTTTTGATCCGGGGATGGCAGAGTCATAAATCGCGGTTGAGTAAAAAGGGGCCCAATTCTGACAGAGCATCCTTTTCCCTGCCTTCTGGGAAGCCTTCCAGGTTCTGGATGGCGTTCTCAACACACAGGCTGGCTTCAGCCAGGGCCTGGTCGATTACGCCGCTTTCATTAATGCGCTTGATCAATCCATCGGCTTCCTCTTGCGTGGCAGTGCCATCCAGGCAGGCAAGCAGTACCTGGTCATCCGGGTGCTGCTCACCGTAATAGATCGCCGGTAATGTTGGAATTCCCTGCCGCAAATCGCTCCCAATCGGTTTGCCAACCCGTTCTTGATTGCCAGTGAAGTCCAGGACATCATCCACGATCTGGAAAGCTTTGCCAAGCTCTTTCCCATAGATTTCGGCGGGCTCGACATACTTGCGATCCGCAGGACTGATCATCGCCGCAGCTCTTGCGGAAAGAGCGAATAGAGAACCTGTTTTTTCATAGATTCGATAATAATAATCTTCCCGGGTGGGAACTTGCGATTTCCCGAACAACTGGGATAATTCACCATTAACAATGATACTGAGGGTCTCTGCGAAAAGGCTCATCGCCTCAGTGGATCCGATCTCGGCCGCCAGCCGGGCAGCCTGGGCAAAGATATAATCGCCCGTCAAAACGGTCGCCGCTGGTGTCCAGTGTGAATTAAGTGTTGGATTTCCACGACGCAGCAAGGCTCCATCGATCAAATCATCATGAACCAGTGTCGCAGTATGCAGCAATTCGATAGAGGCGCCGAGGGAGATCAGTTTATCTTCTTCCGCACCCAGCATAATTCCCATCAGCAAGGTAACGATCGGACGGATCCGTTTTCCACCCGCAACCATCAGGTGATCCAGGGCAGCCATCAAATCAGGGTGGTATCCTGATGAATAGGAAACCATTTTTTGATCTACCTTGACCAGTTTATCTTCAAGGTAATTTAAGAAACCAACATCAATCAAAACATTACTCCCACATAAATAAAGCAGCCGCGTTAGCGTATGTTTGTTCAGCAACCCGGTCCGGTGGCACGTCAATTACTTCACTTATTTTATCAACAATATAAAGAACATGGGCAGGTTCGTTGCGTTTTCCGCGCTTCTCCTGGGGAGGTAAAAATGGGCCATCTGTCTCTACGAGAATCCTGTCCAGCGGCACGGCTTTTACGACCTCTCGTAATCCTTCAGCGTTCTTGTACGTCACCGGACCGGTAATTCCCAGGTAAAATCCCAGCTCAACTGCCCGTTTGCTTTCGAACACATTGCCTGAAAAGCTGTGGATCACTCCTGGTTTGTGGGGGCGTGCCTGGAATGGAGGTGACGCGCTGTTAACCCATGTTTCAAGAATTCTCAGCAGATCCTCCATGCAGGAGCGGTCTTCCTCGGATTGATTCCTGACATGCAGAATGACGGGCAGATTTGTTTCAAGAGCCAGTTCAAGCTGCTGCTGAAGGATCTCTTGCTGCAGATCCCTGGGGGTTCTGTCTCGATAATAGTCCAGGCCTATCTCCCCAATCGCAACGACCCCGGGGTGGTTGGCCATTTTCATTAACCCGGGCAGCGTCCCTTTGTTCCAGGAATTTCCACTGTTGGGGTGAACCCCGACTGCCGCGTACAGGAGGGGATCCTTTTCTACCAGGGCGAGGATTTCCTGGCTGGAATCCAGGTCTATCCCCGGAACCAGAATCCGCCCCAGGCCCGCCCCCCGGGCTCGATCCAGGACAGCATCCAGGTCAGGATGGTAATCCTCAAAATTCAGATGGCAGTGTGTGTCTGTTAGAACCACTAATCCTCATCATCGATACCGGCAATCTTAAGCCCATCCTGCAGGATGGTGTCCACCCGGTCTCCGTAAGTCGTTTCACAATAGACCCTGATAATCGGCTCTGTTCCTGAGAAGCGGATCAGCAGCCAGCCGCCATCCTCTAATTCGAATTTGTATCCATCCAGAGTGACAAGGTTGGTGACCTTCAATCCGCCAATGGTTTCCGGGTTTGCGGACTCGATCCCCCGGATCTTCTCAGCCCGCTCCCCCTTGAAGGGGGTATCGATCCGATCATAATAATGGGCACCCACTTTCTCAAAAAGCAGATCGAGCAGCTGGGAAGGTTTTTTACCCAGTTTGACCATGAAATCCAGAAAATACAGGCCGGCCAGGATACCATCACGTTCTGGAACATTCCCTTTAAAAGCATACCCTCCGGACTCTTCCCCACCGATCATGGCATCGACTTCGATCATTTTCGGTGCCACATATTTAAAACCCACTCCGGTGTTGTAAACCGGAACATCATAGATGGCCCCTAATTTTTCCAGCATGGTCGTTGTGGAGAGGGTTTTTACGATTGGTCCCCTCATCCCCCGCACCTCAAGCAAATAATAGGCCAACAGGGCGAACACGCGCAGCTGGTTCACAAATTCGCCATTTTCATCACCAATTCCCACCCGATCAGCATCGCCATCATTGATCAGCAGCACATCTGCCTGATATTCTTCGACAGCCTGCAAACCAACATCAACATTGGGTGGAATTGGTTCAGGACGGGTCATTTCAGGGAAATTGGGATTACGATCCTGATGGATTTCAAATACCTCTGTCTTTCCACCGCCAATCAGATTGTGGAACCAACCCGCGCCGTTGCCCCACATGGGATCCACCAAGACCCGCAAGCCGGCATCCTTGATGGGCTGGAGGTCGATCAGGGTCTGGATATGTTCTATGTAGGCCGGTGCAGCATCAAAATACTGGACCTTCCCGGAAGCGAGGGCCTCTTCAAGCGGGGTACGCATGACCTCTTCCTCCGTATCAGGGATGTTGCTTTCAATCTGCTTCAGCCCTGCAGGGTCGATCGCCCCGCCATTTTCATCCCTCACTTTGAACCCATTATCAGTAAAAGGATTGTGGGAGGCGGTGATATTGATAGCAGCCGCCGCTCTTTTATCCACGACCGCGTAGGAAATTACCGGGGTAGGCGTAGGCCCATCAGTCAAGTAGACCTTAAAATCATTCCCTGCCAAGACTTCGGCAACAGCTGCCGCAAATAATTCAGCCTGATAACGGCGGTCATGTCCAACTACAACCCAGCTCCCCTGGTAATCATTAGCAGTCAAGTAATCGGCGAAACCCTGGGCACAACGCCGTACATTCGCAAAGGTGTAATCTTCTCCTACCTGTCCCCGCCAACCGTCTGTTCCAAATTTGATTTCCTGAACCATAGTACCTCCAATAATGTAACATTAAGCCAAGGTATTATAACAAAGAGCTGAGCGAATTGGGAGCACAGCCAGCCTCTTCTGCCTATGTTATGATGATGGATGTCAAAAGATCAGCCATCTGCCAAGCATGCTATAATCGCTGGAAACATATGAACACACCCACCTATTTAGACTATGGGGCAACCACTCCAATAGACAGGCGAGTTCTCTCGGTCATGCTCCCCCATTTGGAAAGTACGTTTGGGAATCCATCCTCGCTGCATTATTGGGGACAGCAAGCGGAGAGAGTCCTGGACGAATCCCGGCAGACCATGGCGGAACTCATGGGCGCGCTGCCTTCTGAGATCATCTTCACTTCCTGTGGATCGGAAAGCGATAATTTGGCTCTTCGCGGGGGTGCGCTTGCCAGAAGGGAAGCTGCCGGGTGCAATAGGATCCTGATCTCTCCCATCGAGCACCCAGCAATAAGCAATACTGCCGCGCAGCTGGCGACGCAAAATGGTTTTGTAATCGAAACTCTGCCAGTGGACAGCACCGGTCGAATCCTCCTCGAGGAGATGAAAATCCGCCTGGGGGCTGATGTTGCCCTGGTCTCTGTGATGGCGGCCAACAATGAAATCGGCACCCTCAACCCGATCCCGGAGATTGGCTCACTGTGCCGGGAACACCAGATCCCATTTCACAGTGATGCGGTCCAATATGGAGCTCATTTTCCAGTGGATGTCAGCAATCTGCCTGTTGATATGGTATCCCTGGGCGCGCATAAATTTTACGGGCCCAAAGGAATTGGTGCCCTTTATGTCCGCAGCGGTACTCCCCTTGTACCTGTCCAAACTGGAGGATCGCAGGAATTTGGCTTGCGGGCAGCAACAGAAAACGTGCCCCTAATTGCCGGCATGGCCAAGGCATTCCAATTGGTCCAGGAAGAAGGATCTCAGCGAATCCAGCACCTCGTCCCCCTGCGGGACAAGATGATCCGGGATGTACTTAAAAACATCCCTGGCAGCCGATTAACTGGCGCAGATCCAGACTCCAGGCTCCCCAACCATGCCAGCTTTGTATTTGAAGGCCTGGACGGAAACTTGCTGATCCAGGTACTGGATAGTGAAGGGTATGCCTGTTCTTCAGGGTCTGCCTGCAAAACCGGGGATCCAAAACCATCCTCCGTACTCACACACCTGGGCTACACACCTGATTGGGCCCTGGGCTCTTTAAGGGTGACGTTGGGCAAAGACACAACCCGGAAGGCGGTCAGCCGATTTCTAGAGATACTTCCCGGTTGTGTGCAGCGTGTCCGCGAGGCAGATCAATGAATTCCGATTCAGCGCCAAGGATTGTTGTTGGGTTAAGCGGGGGGGTAGACTCCTCAGTGGCTGCCGCCTTATTAAAGGAAGAGGGTTGGCAGGTGATAGGAATCATGCTGCGCTTGTGGAGCGAAGCCGGAACGCTGAACCGCTGTTGCCCACCAGACGCAGTGATTGAAGCCCGAAATATCGCCCAGCAACTGGATATCCCATTTTACGTGGTAGATGCCAAGCAAGCTTTTTATGATGCTGTCGTAGAGCCATTCATTGCTGGCTACGCGAGTGGGCTTACCCCCAATCCTTGCCTGCGCTGCAACCGGTTGATCCGCTGGAGTTTTTTACGTTCCCGGGCAAAAGCCCTGAATGCTGACAAGATAGCCACCGGCCATTATGCCCGGACCAAGCTGCTGCCCAACGGCATCGTGCAGCTGTTAAAGAATCCGGATACCGAAAAGGATCAGTCCTATTTTTTGCATCTTCTCACTCAGGATGACCTCCTCGGCACCGTGTTCCCCCTGGCAGAATTATCCAAAGCCGAAGTTCGAAAACTGGCACGAGAGTTTTCGCTGCCGGTCGCTGACCGGCCAGACAGCCAGGATCTGTGCTTTGTAGGTCAGGGAGATTATCGTGATTTTCTACGGAAAAGTCTCCCCAACGCGTTGAGGCCAGGCCCTATTCTCAACCAGGATGGGGAGCAGCTTGGTGAACATACTGGCCTGTCTGACTACACCATCGGCCAGCGCAAAGGCCTGGGAATTGCCGGGCCAGAGCCATATTATGTGATCCAGAAGGACATCGAGAATAATGCCCTGGTAGTTGGCATTAAAACTGAGCTGGGTAGAACCAAGTTTTACACACACACAACCAACTGGATAGCCGGGAGTGTTTCTGCGGAACCTTTTCCGGCCGAAATCAAGATCCGCTATAAATCCCGCCCTATCCCCGGTCTGGTCACTCCTCTCCCTGATCACCAGGCTGGCATAATCCTGGAAGAGCCCGCCCCTGACATCACCCCAGGGCAGGCCGGGGTCTTTTATCAAGGCCAGATCTGCCTGGGCGGTGGAACCATCTCCCTGGAGGAATCATGACCGTTCCTGCATTCATTTTCAGCTTTTTACTGGCTTCATTCCTGGGCGCCGCGTTCCATTTCTGGAAAGGCGGGGGGGGAGGTCGCTTATTGCTGAACCTGATTCTCTCCTGGATTGGGTTCTATCTGGGAAACTGGATGGGGGCTTCCTGGGAGATATCCTTTCTGATGATCGGCCCAGTTTCAGGGGGATTTGGCGCCCTGGGCAGCCTGATCTTTTTATTCGTTAGCAACTGGATCATTCAACTAGACTCACAATGATCATCCACCCAGAAGCTCTCAGGACAAACCTGGCCAGGGTCAATACAGGAGAAAGGAAAATCTGCCCTCCCCTGCCAGGGCTCCAGCCAGATAAACCAGAACCGGCAGCAGTGCTGATCCCGCTGGTCAGGGATCAGGGTGAATGGAAACTCCTCTTCATAAAGCGGACCCGCCAGGCAGAGGATCGCCACAGCGGGCAAATTGCTTTTCCAGGCGGAAGAGCAGATCAAACTGACAGTACCTTACTTGACACAGCCCTGCGAGAAACCTCGGAGGAAATCGGCACAAATCCAGACGATATCGAGATCCTGGGACAATCCCGTTCGATCACCACTGTCACCAATTACAGGATCAGCCCATTTGTAGGGCTCTTGCCCTGGCCATATCCACTCAAGCTCTCTCAAAAAGAAGTGCAAAAAACCTTTTTGATCCCTCTCGCCTGGCTCAATGATCCCGGACACCGCCAGCTAAAGAGCTGGCAATCTGCATCCCATCCAGGCCTGGATCTAGCGGTGATCTTTTTTGAGGAATTTGAAGGGGAGATGGTGTGGGGTGCGACAGCACAAATTGTGGTTGACTTTCTGGATATCGTTCAGCCTGCCCCCTCAAACAACAACTAATCCTCCGGAGGAGTGAGGAAGCCCACCAGCTGGACTGCGTCGATTTCATTCCAGCCCAACCCCAGCTGGGATTGATCGACTGTTATCCGGACCTGACCTGTTTTGAAATCAATGCCTTCAACCAGCACTTGCAGTTCATAGGGACATGGACGATCGATCTGAAGCGGGTTTTTCTGCAGTACGGTGTAATAGGCACCAGTATCTGCGTTAAAAACTTCCACCTTGACAACCTGGTCGGGGTTGAAACTCTCGTGAATGTTTATTTTCTGGGGGTAGAGAGGTCTTGGAAAGATAATCTCGAGGGTTTCAATGGAATCGCTGGCCGCAGAAGCCCAGGCAAATTGGTAATCCCCGCACCCAGGTGCGTCCGGGCTGCCAACAGCCTGAGAGGCGCTCCATTCGGGATTTGCGAACTCACTGCTCGCCTCAGCGCTGATTCCCCACTGGGAAATTAGTCCTGCTGTTTGTTCTCCAGTCGCACCTTCGGTTGCAGCATCCAGAGCTGAGCCCTCCTGCACTTCGGTGCTGGTTGCTTCAGGTTGATCGTTTCCCGGGCTGCAGCTACCCAGCAGGAAAAGGATTAAAATCAGTGAAAATACTCGCCGGTCAGAATTCATTTCTTGTTAGTAGTGTACCTCATTAACTGAACAGCCATCCCGACAGGTCAAGGCCTGCGGGGATGGCTGATTCTCGTCTTAGTTCTAATTACTCTTCTGACTCTTCTTCTGCACCTTCGGAGGCTTCTCCTCCTTCGCCCTCTTCCATAAGTTCAGCATCGGTGAGTTCCTCAAAGAGTTCGGCTCCTTCCTCAACCTCAGGCTCGATCTCCATCAAGGTTTGAGCAGAAGCTACCAATACCATTTCATCCGGATCATCCAGCACGATCACATCACCAGGAATCACCAGGTCCTTAACCAAGATATGATCACCAATTTCAACCAGAGAGGAGACATCCGCAATGATGCTGTCTGGCAGGTCTTTCGCTTTGGCTTCAATCTGCAGTTCATCCAGGGCGGAACTCAGCACAGCGTTGTATTCCTTGGCTACCGGAGCCTCTCCCACAATCACGATAGGCACTGTGGTAGTAATGCTCTCTTCCAGGGAAACGGCTTGAAAATCGATGTGCAGCAGATCCCGCTTGATGACCTCGCGCTGTACATCCCGGACCAGGGCCAGGAGTTCCTTCTTCCCGAGCTTGAGAGTGATCAACGTGTTGGCACCGACGATCTTCAAAGTCTGAATGACAGCTTTGGTGTCCAGTGTTATCGGTTGGGGGTCAATCCCGCTCCCATAGATCACAGCCGGGAGTAAACCTTCCCTGCGCAGGGCCTTGACCTTCTTGCCTATCACTTCTCTTTTCTGAGCTTCTAAAACATACTTTTCCATGATTTCCTTCCTCGAAGCGCCTCTCACCTCCGTTGCCGGCTGTTACCTTCGCTTCTCTAGAATAGTGTGAATATATACTTTTTCTCAAATTTCCGCATCCCCCTATCCTTCTTGCCTGGTGGGAATGCCTGAATTTAAGCAGGGAAGATTGTATCTTGCCGCCCCGCATTCGTCAATAGCTGTAGACCCCCTGTAAGCCCCCCAGGCTGATCTTGAGTCCCCCTGCAGGGTCAAAAAAACAGGTTGAATAATCCCAGCGTGCTTCGCTGGCTCGTTTCTTGCATCAAGATACGCAGGCTTGATTGTATGCCCTGTCCTCCCGTAGAGCAATCGGCATATATCTTGCACATAGAGGAGAAATCAGCAAAAAGGAGTTCTTAAAATGACTATGACCATCTTTGAAATAGCCCGCGTTCTCTCTGCCATGGCCTCAGGATTATTCCTGATCGGTTTGATCACCTTTGCTACCGGCGTTGCCATCCTGGTGATCCGATCCATCGGCAAGGAAACCAGGGCAGTCAGTAAATCCATTCTGCACATCACTGAGAAAGGAATTGCTGATGATCTCTCCGGTTTGGTGGACAACGCCTCCTCCCTGATGGCAGCCACCAGCAACCTGATCCAGACCACCAAAGGCATCGGGGTTTTCCTGATCGTCAGCGGATCGACCTTCATGGTATTGGGAATCATCCTGACCCTGTATATCGGCCTCAACTAACGGAATTGCGATGGAAAAACTGGAACTTCAACGCCTTAACACGCTTAAAAATATCTTTCCTGAAGAATCCTGGAGCTGGGCGATAACCGCATTGAGGCGCAGCCCCGCCATTTGGGATAAGCTGGATTCGGTCGATTTTACCCAAGGACTGGTCGAGGATCTCGGGAACGATCCTGAAGCTTGGACCCCGGGAAAAATCGGAGCTGTCCACCTGCAGAAGAATCTCGAAGGCAGGATCAATTTACCGATCGCTTCCTTTGACGATCTCGACGCAGAGATTAAGGGCAATGTCCAGCAGACCTACCAGGAATATAACGAAAGGCAAGATGATCCACCAAACCTGATCCAGAGCGTTCTGCTTGCCCTGGCGCTGCTGGGGGAAAGGGATGCCGGGAAAGGTTGGGCGGAGATCATCACCCAATACGCTGAACGGATCCATTGGAGCGGCCCGCTGGCAATTCTCTTCAGTCTGATCGAGAATCAGGCTGATTTCCTGGGGGCACTTGATCCGGAGCTGGCCCTCAAGGTGCTGCTTTCCAATCCTATCAAACCGGAAGGGATGGCAAAGATCCTGGTTGAAGTGCTCCAGGCCCTTGATTTGGAAGAACTGGAAAGCTGGCTGAAAGTCATTAAAAAAGAAGTTCCGGACCTTGTTTCCATGATAGCCCAGGCGCTTTTAGACAGCCTGGACCTTAAACCGGAAAGCGTTCCTGAAATTTTAGCTCTTTCCTTATTGAACCAAATGGCAGGCAATCAGGCGAAAGCCCTTCAGCTTCTTGAAAAAGCAGCTGTCAAGAACCAGAAAATCCAGGGGAAGTTAACCGCTACCCTTAACAAGGTCAAAACCGATCTGGACGAACCCCAGGTCAGTGATCCTGCCTGGCAGGCTTTAAAAGGTTCACTTGGCCGCCAGGGAGAGATGAGTGAAAATCTCTCTGAAGTAGCCGAAATCATCCTTTCTCTGCTGGGAAAGAATCAGTTCGCCGCTGTAGCCGACCTGGCAGGAAAACTGCCAGATCCCCTGCCTGAACACCCCGGATTATTATTCGCTCTGGCTGAATTCGCCCGCACCCAACGGCAGCCGATACGGGCAGAAGGGCTTGCCAGACAAGCCTTAGAACTCTCTGGAGATGCGCCCCCAGAAGGCCTGAGCAGGCTGTTTTTAGAGCTGGGACTCTACCAGGAAAGCTTGCGGGCGGCTGACGGCTATATCAAGAAATACCCTAACCACCTCGAATCCCACCTCGACCACATCGAAGCCCTGCACCGCCTTGGCAATTATTCCAAGGCAGCCAAAGCAGCCCAGATACTGACTGTGCTTGTACCGGGAGATCTTCATCAGCAGCGAAAATTGGCTGGTTATCTTGAAGAGGCTGAATCCTGGAATGAAGCCCTGGAAGTACGAGCTTCCATACTCACAAAAAGCCAGTCCAGCCAGGAAAACGGGAAAGCAAATCCCACTGCCCTGCCCCTGGATGACCTGTTAGCATTTGCCGCTTGTGCTTACACTGCCGGCCATTACAACCGGACAGTGTCCGCCTGCAACCAGATCCTCTCCCAGGAAAAGGAAAACAGCCTCGCACTGGGATTAAAAGGCAAATCACTCTGTGCTCTTGGAAAAACTGAGGAAGGTTTCGCCTACCTCACCCGGGCTGTTGAAATCAGCCCGGAAAAGGAACAAACCTGGCTCAGCCTGGCTGAATCCCAGGTCAACGCCAAGACCGTTGATAAAGCCCTGCAGACTCTCAAGTCCGGCCTGACAGCCTCAAAAACACGCTCCCGTTTATATACATTGTTGGGAAGCATAGAATCGCGCCAGCGCAATCATTCCAAAGCCCTGGATATATACAAGAAAGCGTCCGCAGCAGCCGATTCTGAGGACCTGAGCCTGAAATGCAAAACGAATATTCAACTCGGAATGGCCAAATCCTACTATAAATTGGGTCATTTGGATCAAGCCAGGACTGTTCTCCGGGAAATCAACGAACGCTTCCCCACCAATCGTGACGCCAACTTCCTTTACAGCAAGGTACTGCTGGATCAATCTGAACCCCGGGCAGCCCTTCCCTATCTGGTACAGGTAGTGGACAGCCAGCCCCAGGATCCCCAGGCTTATCTTCTCTACGCTGATGCCCTCCTCCAGATCGGGGATGACACCGTAAACGCTGTGGGAGCCCTGGAGAAAGCACTTGAGCTGGATCCTGATAATGAGGTAGCGCGGGTCTTGCTTGCAGAAGCCCAGGCAGCGGATGGGCATTATAAAAAATCAGTTCTCTCTTTCCAGCGGGCACGGGAAAGCGGCTTGATGATCGATCCCGTGTGGGCCCCCAGAATTTCTGTAGGATTGGGCCAGGCTGCTTTGAAGCTGGGAGAAACAGAAACTGCCATAGCCGCCCTTAAGGATGGGCTGGAAAGATTTCCTGCTGATTTGAACCTGGTTCGTAATCTGGCAAAAGCCTACCAGGCTGCCAATTTGATCGAAAATGCCCTGGACTCAGCCAAGCAGGCCGCCCAAATTGCCCCTCAGGATCCAGATAACTTATCCTGGATCGCTGATTTTACTCTCAAGCTGGGGTTTCCTGAAGAAGGTATCAGCGCTCTTAAAAATCTGATCATGGTAAATCCAGAACAGCCAATGGCATTTCTTCAACTGGGAAAAGCCCAGGCTTCCGCGGGCAATCTGGAAGAATCTGCTGCTGCTTACTCAACCCTGGCCAATTTTGATGAGATCCAGCCCGATCTTCTGCTGGTTGCCGGGGACGAGCTCATCAAATTGGGTGAGCTTGAGACCGGGATGGAAATCCTCTCCAAAGCTATCACCATCTGTGAAGCCAATCCTGAGCCATCTCCCCTGCTCCCGAAAATCTGGTCCAGCCAGGCCAGGGGATTTGAGATCCTGGGTGATCATCAAGAAGCGCTTGAACTGCTAGACCAGGCCATCTCCGCCGACCTGAATGAGCCAGCCTGGCGGATCCAGAAAGCTGATCTGTTGATCAAAGGTGGGAGAAATCAAGCCGCAATTGCCAGCCTGACGAATGCCCTTGATCTCTCACCAGACGAACCTGCCCTCCATGCCAAAATGGCCCGGGTTCAACGTCAGACCGGGGCAAGCGAAGAGGCGCTCTACCATGCCCAGCAAGCCCTTTCCGGGTACCTCGCCAATTCCAAAGAGGGGCCTGGCGCTGAGTCAACCCTGGCTCTGGCAGCTGACCTGGCAGCCGCAACGCTAAACCACGAGATCGCTGAAGAGCTTCTTAGCAACCTGAACAGTCAAGAGATCAAGCCCGGTGAAACTCTCTCTGATGATAAAATCATCGCCCTCTGCCTGGCCGGGGAAATTGCCCTGGATCTTGCTGAGGAAGTGAAGGCCGCCGACATCAGCAATAAGCTGGTATCCTCGCAGGCCGACCATCCCCGGGTGAGAACTTTACAGGCTAGAATCCTCAACCGCCAGGGGCTGCTGGAAGATGCCAAAGATCGCTATTACGAAGCGCTCGAAAATTGGAAAAATATACCTCCTGAAGAGAGGAAGTTCTCCTCAGGAATGGAAATAGCCCTGGGAAAAACTGCCCTGGAAATCCAGTGCTGGGATGAAGCTGCTGCACACCTTCAAGGCGCAGTGGACTCTTCCCCTAAAGAAAAGCGGGCTCTCTATGAGCTCGCCGCCGGCTATATCCAACTGGCAGAAACCCGCCGCTTCTTCGAAACCTTCAAGGTCCTTAACAATGCACCCAGACAAATCGCCACCTCAGCGGATGTCTATCAAAGCTTCCAGGCTTGCCTGAAAGCCCTGCAAGATCTCCAGGTGGATGAAAACCGCCTTAACAGGCTGGCTGCCCGAGGGAACGCGGTATTCGCTCCCAGCCAGGAAAGCGCCGAAGCTCTGCAGGGGATCGCAGAGACCGCAGATGAGTTGGCAGCGGCCATTGCCGCATACCGCCACAGCCGCCAGAAAGTCTTTGCTTCGCAGAGCGCGCAAGCGGCCATGGTCCGGCTGGGAGAAGATCCCCGGCTCGATGCCCAGATCGCCCTGGCGTTATTAAAGATCAAACCGGAAGATGCTTTCAAAGCCGCCTCCTCTGCCCTGGAAGGGGGAAAACGGTCGGATCAAAACCATGTACCGATCTATTTTGCCCTGCTCGCCCAGGCGGCCTGGGGTGTAGACGATCTGCAGAGCGCAGAAGATGCCCTGCGAAAAGCGCTGGGTATCTGGGATTGTGAACCCCGCTGGTATGCCCAGGCCGCTGAAATTACAGCTGATTACGCCCGCTCCGTGGAATATTACAGACAGGCGATTGAATTGGAACCGGAATATACAGGCCATTATCTGGCCCTGGGTAAAATCCACCTGACCGCCAAAAGAACGCACCCGGCAGTCAAATGCTTTGATAAAACCCTGGAGCTGAATCCGGAACTGATTGACGGCTGGATCCAGCGAGCGCTCGCGAAAAGAGCCCAGCAGCGTATGCCCGAAGCCATGGCCAGCATCAACCAGGCCCTGGCATTGGCCCCCGATCATAAGGAAGCCCGCAAAACCGCGGCCCTGCTTACATTCGAAAATGGCAAATACAGGGACTCGGAAAAACACCTGGTCGCTTTACTGGGCCAAGAACCCAACGACACCGAACTGCTGGCATTATTTGCCCGGACCCTGACAGCCCAAAAACAGAGTGCACAGGCAATGCGGGTCATTGACAAGGCCATCTCCCTCGAGGAAGATTCCCTGGACCTCAAACTGCAGCGGGCTGGGATGATCAAGCACATTGAAGGTCCTCTGGCTGCAGTAGATGAACTCAGGATAATCGGCAGCCACTACGCGGATCAATATCCCCTGGTGATTGAGCTGGTCACCACCCTGGCTGAAGCAGGAGAGCTGGACCAGGCAATTCGCACCGCCCTCGAGATTCTGGGAAATGACGGGATTGGCTATACAAAAGAGCAAAAAGCTCACCTCTACTTGATGACCGGCAAACTGCTAAGGAACAATGGGCAGCTTGATCAAGCCGTTCATCATTTGTACAAAGCCAAAAAGCTGATCGAACCCAATTACGAGGCAATGATCGAACTTGGCAAAGTCCATTTCGACCGCAGGCAGTACGACCATTCCCTGGAAAAGATCCAGGAAGCTATTCAAATCGAACCTGATGAGGCCGAGGGCTATTACCAGGCAGGCCGGGTCCTGAAAGAGCTGAAACAGTACAGCGAGGCAGAAAAAATGCTCAGGAAAGCTTCCAAACTGGCGCCAAATGACCTGAAGATTCACCGCCAGCTGGGCGTGCTGGTAACCCTTAACCTGGTCCATGGTGAGCCCAAGCACAGTGTGCCCGTCTGAGATATGACAGATTGATGATTTCATCGCAGCAGCTATTTGAGCAGTGGAATACAAGCCTATGACAAAAACCCCTCTTTCCCTCCCCCGTCAGGGTGAACCCTGGCAGAGAACCCAGTTGATTGAACTGCTGGGGGTCGCTGCCACAGTGAAGGAATACAGTTTTATCAGGAAATCAGCCTTGGGATGGCTCGCAGTTTATCCCGGGGATTTGCCAGTTCAGCTCATTCACGCCCAAGCGGTATCCAGGAGCCTGAAAACTGGCCAGGCAGTAACACTTCTGGAAGATATTTGCCAAACGGACCCGGCCTACGCTGAAGCCCAGCAGGCTCGGTTTGAATTGGCTGCCGCAGGGGAAATGGAAGAAAAAACTATCGGCGAGCTGTATGCCCTGGCTCCCAATCAAAGGATTTTCCGCAGACAAGAGTTCAAAGATAAGATCCCTTCCTGGGCAAAACCCCTGGCAGAAATCCGGGCCAAACGGATGCAAGATGACCCAGCAGCTGCAGGAGAGTTACTACCAGCTTTACTGGGCAGTGAATCCGGCTCTGCGCTGGCGGCTATCACCCATCTAGAACTGTTGGCCCTGGATCCAACTACTCCGGATCTCGCACTCCGCCAGTTGGCGGAATATTATCAAGCCAAATTTCCTGAGGTTTTACTGCCCAATCTGGTCCTGGCAGATTCCCTGATCAGAGGAGGACAAAGCGATAAGGGAGTGGCTTTGATCCATCAAGCGGTTTCCCGGGATTTAACAGGTCAGGTCGCCTGCCGTTTATGGGGAGAAGATCATCCCTATAAGAGTTTATGGCCGTCCGATCTCACAGCGTTCCTGGACATCAGGCTGCCTGCTGCCGTGAGCGGCGCCCTGGGATGGAATCAACTGCCGGCCGGCATCCCCGACCGCAGTGACAACGGGAAAGAATTCTACAGCTATAGTGAGACCGTTGAATCCAGAGATTTCACATCTCCGGAACGGTTGATCGAGATCGAAGGCGATCTACAGTTCAGGGAAGAATTAAAAACCAGCCGGACGACTGGAAAATTCCCCATGTATGTGGTCTTTTCTACCCGCAAGGGGTTGGAAAAGAAATATGGGCCGGAAACAGCCGCGATCATCATTGAGGAAATGAAAAAGACCACCTCTGCTGTCAGGCTCAAACCAGGTTGGGGTGCTTTGATGCTGCTGGCTGATGATCCCTCAAGTATGGCCAATTTTGGTTTAAAACCCACCGTCCCCGACGATCCCTGGGCCTTGAAATTAGCCCTGGTTGACCTGGAGGGTGTAATTAACAATAAAGGCTTGATGATCGGGGCAGTGTTGATCGTGGGCGGGCCGGATGTTGTCCCGTACCACAAGCTTCCCAATCCGCTTGCAGATTCCGACCCAGAAGTGCCCTCGGATAATCCCTACGGCACCCTGGATGAAAATTATTTTATCCCCGAGTGGCCGGTTGGGCGTTTGCCCGGCGGAGCTGGAAATGATCCCGGCCTGCTGCTGGAGATGCTCCGGCACATTTCAGAACACCATATGGGAAAAAACGAAGGGCATAAATCTCTCTGGGAGATCATCCTCGAGTGGCTCACCAACCTCTTTGCTGGAACAATACAACACAATCAGAGTTTTGGTTACGTCGCGGAAGCCTGGAAATCCGCATCCGAGGTGGTCTTCAAACTCATCCAGGAGCGAGGCGACCTGGTTACCTCCCCTCCTTATGGTAAGGAAACCGAAATCCCCGTGCCGGTTACTCGGTATGGATACTTCAACCTTCACGGCGTGGAGGATTCTCCCAATTGGTACGGTCAGAAGGATTTCACAAAGGGCGAACCAGGACCAGATTACCCTATCGCGATGCGCCCAGAGGATATAAACGCCTATGACGATGCTCCCTTATTTGTTTTCTC
>DRBO01000105.1 GCA_011039385.1 Chloroflexota bacterium
CCTCTGGCACCCAGGCTGGGGCGCAGATCGCCAGGAATTCAAGATCAACTCCCCCCTTGTTTTCGATGCGATGATTCTCTCCTGGCAGAATATGGCAAGCAGTCCCAGGCTTGAGAATAAATATCTCTCCATTAATATCCATCAGCCCTTCGCCTTGTAGTATGTAATAGGTTTCTTGACTGTGTTTATGATAATGAGCGCTGCTCGATTTACCCGGGGGAATGACAATGCGAGCGAGGCTGTGATTGCATATCTCTCCATCCACAGCTGCTTTGCCGATCAGTTCAGTTATGATTTCTCCCGATTCTGTAATCAAGGGCTCGGAAATTTCATTCCAATGTATTTTCTTCATGGCTAACCTCTAGATGGGATGCGGGTGTTCTTATCCTGGAACAGAAGGTCCGTTCTGGCCGCCAGGATAAAATCATTTTCATGCAATCCGTCAATGCTAAATGTCCACCAGCTCACCGCCGCCCGTCCCCAACTTATCAAAACAGCAGGATGGTGATCTTCTTTTTCCGCCAGCTCACCTACCAGGTTGGCAAAACCCAGAGCTTCCTTGAAATCTGGAAACTGGTAGCTTCTTTCCAAGCGGGGAATGGAATCCCGCTCAACAACACACCAATCGGGGAGGGAAGGCAGCAGTCCGGCAATTTCAGTTTCAGAGAGAGCTCGATCGCCTTTCCTGGGTGGTTGACAAATTCTGTCGGCTAGATCACTCATAGGCTTTCCTTTCTAATTGGGTGAAAGGCAGCTGGCCCAGTTCACGGACAAAATAGTGGGTCTCCTCGAAACCCAGCTTCCGGAAGGTGTTCATTGAACGCTGGTTAAAATCAGCCACTGTGACCCGGAATAGTTCCGGCCTATACACACGCCAGCCATATTCCAGAATAGCTTCCACAAATTTACCGCCCAACCCTTGACCGGTCAGGTCTGGAACCAATCCCACTCCCACATCCAGGACCTCCGGTTCGCCACAGGAGTAATCCCCTCCCGGAACCTGAGCGTCCGTCCCGTAACAGCAATAACCGACCAGCTCCCCTTGATCGTCCAGCACATGATGATAGCGGAAATCCGGGTTCAGCAATCCATTCAAGTCCTCCGGTGTCAGGTCATAAACACCATAGGGGGGATTGTAGTTCCAGGTAACTATTTTCTCTGCCATTTCCCTGGTTATGGGAACAATTTGATAGTCAGCCACGGCCATTCATCTCCAACAAAAAGCAGGATGACCTCATCGAAAGGGGCTGAGGGGTTCAGGCAGCAGTGAGGATGTGGGAAATGACCGTCGCTCCGCTGCCGCCAATGTTCTGGGTTAGAGTCACTTTAACGCCATCGATCTGGGCTCTGCCAGCTTCCCCGCGAAGCTGCTGGACAGCTTCCACAACCTGGTACATGCCGGTAGCGCCAACAGGGTGCCCGCGGGCTTTTAATCCTCCCATTGTAGCGATGGGGATCCTGCCTTTCGGGGTGATCTCTCCCTCCAGCGCCAGGCGCGGTCCCTGGCCGCGGTCTGCGAACCCGCAAGCCTCTAGGGATAAAGCAGCCATGATCGAAAAGGCATCGTGGATCTCAAAGATGTCGATCTCTTCCGGTCCAACACCAGCCTGGTGGTACACATCCCGGGCAGATTTTTCTGCAGCAGAGAGCCAGAGCGGATCTTGCCGATCATGGACTGCCAGGCTGTCAGTTGCGACAGATGATCCAGCAATTTTCACCAGGGTTTTATGCCCCATCCCTTTGACCAGGTCCAGCGGCACCACAATGGCCGCTGCCGCACCATCCCCGATCGGGGAGGCATCCATCAAGTTTATCGGATCAGCAACCATGACAGCCTGGCGGTAAATATCTTCAGTGATCGGTGATTGGAAGCGGGCGTTGGGATTGTTGACCCCATTGGCATGGGCATTTAGGGAGAAAGGCGCGAAATCCTGATGCTTCCAGCCGTATTCATGCATATATCTGCGCATGATCAAAGCATTCAGTCCCACAAAAGTGATCCCATGCACTCCTTCCCAGTCAGCGCTGGCTGCTGAAGCCAGGGCAGCTGTGGTTTCCCGGGGGGAGGTGTCAGTCATCTTTTCAACGCCAACAGCCAGGGCGCTGGATACCAGACCGGATCCTACAGCGATCATGGCAGTTCTCAATGCCAGGGCTCCTGAGCTGCAGGCGGCTTCCACCGTCATAGCCTCAATGCCCCGAAATCCAACCCAATCGGAAATCAAGGCTCCCAGATGGGTTTGTTTGTCCAGCTGGCCCGCCATCATATTGCCGACGTACAGCGCCTCGACTCGATTAACTTCAGCGTCTTCCAAAGCAGCGAAGATGGCATCGCCGGCCAGTTCTACCAGCCGCTTGTCCCAGTGCTCACCTACAGGCACCTGCCCGATCCCTAATATGGCAACTTCCCGCATAAGGCATTCTTCCTTCTCCAGCCTGGTTCACTGGCCTGAATCCACACTTCTATACCCTATTATGGTTATCTACTCTCTCAAATTCTATCAGATTCCCAATTCAAAAAACCGCCAGCCATTTGGCGGTTCTCTAATAAAAGAACGCATTGATGGTGAAAAACGGCCCCGGGGAACCTAGAAAAACAGGGCCGCCGCATTAGCCAGGATGATCAAAGCCAGGAACAGGGCCATACCCACGCTGCTGCCCGATTCTGCCAGCGGAAAGAGCACAAGAGCTGGAACGATCAGCAGAATAAAAAGGACCAGGTAAAAACCAGACGAGTGGGATCGGACCCATTGAATAATTCTTTTCATGAGATCAACACCGCCGCTAAAGTCATCAAGCTGATCAACAGCAGCAGGATACAGATCACCGGCAGCAGCTTGCGCATGATCTCCCCTTCTCTGCCTTCCATGCCCGCCGTGCTGGCGCCCACAATCACCTTGGTAGGCGCCGCTACGGAACCCAGAGCGCCACCGGTTGTCTGGGCAGCGAGGATAATTGCCGCTGGCAACCCCAGTATTTCAGCAGTTTTCAGCTGCAGGGCAGAAAAAACCAGGTTGGAATTGGCGTTGCTTCCGGTCATAATTGCCCCCAGGGCCCCAATCCAGGGAGAAACTGCCGGGTAGAACCAACCAATCGCACTCGAGAACCCTTGGGCCAGGGTATCTGTCATCCCAGCGTGGCCCATGACCACAGCCATCATCACGATCGAGGTGATGCCCACACTGGAGGAAATCACCCGCTGGCCGGTGCTCTTCATGATCCTGCCCAGGGCTCCCTCCCTGTACCATCCCGCAGCCCGGAAGATCAAATAGGCAGCCAGGGATGAGATCAGCAGGATCATACCCGCATGCCTGAGGATATACAGCTGCCGGCCGGACCCAGCCGGGACCACATACCCAGCACCAGTAGTCGTGGCTGGAAAGTCAAATCCAATCCGCAGCTGGCTGAGGAATGGTTTCACGCCAGGAACCAATTGAATCACCAGGGTCAACCCTGCCAGCACCCCGTAGCCTGCCAATGAGATGAGAAGATCGCGCCAGGGAAATTTACGCTCGGGTTGTTTTTTATCCCGGAGAATCCAGGCCAGGGGAATACCTATCAACAATCCCACTGTACCGCCTATTAACCCGCCAATATTCCACAAACCCAGGGTCACTGTCAGATACTGGGCGGCAGACATACCTGAACCGATAACCACAATGGGCAGCCACAGTCGTGCCAATGCTTTCCGCCCCCCGGTCACCAGGGCCACTGAAGCCCCAACCAGCAGCCCGGTTATGCCCAAGAAAATCGCCGCCGGGCCTGCTAATGTCTCCCATCCCAAGCCAGTGACAGCCATCATGGCATTAAAGGAGGCGCCCAGTGACCCAAAGGTCACCGCCCAGGTGTGCCCCAGGGAGGGAATGACCACGGCGAGCAGCGGGGAAAAGCCCAGGCCAACCAGGATAGGGGCGATCACAGCGGTCGGTACGCCAAAACCACCTACGCCCTGCAAAAAGGAAGCAAATATCCAGCCAATCAGCAAGGCCTGAAAGCCTTTATCGCGGGTGAGGTGCGGCAGGGTTTTGCTCAAAACCTCAATGCCACCCGCTTCAGCAACGACCCGGTAAAGCAGAAAGGCAGTCCAGATGATCAGCAGCACATCCAGGATCAGAAACACTGACTTGGCATGGGCATAGGCCAGGGTGGGCAGGTTGATCTTGAACCACACCCAGGCGATCAGCAGGGCTGCCAGGTAACCCGCACCACCAGCCCGGGAGGCTTTCCATCGAAAACCTACCATCAGGATCAGGATGATTAAAATTGGAGCAAGCGCGAGAATGAACATGGACATTGTTTTAGTCTGATAAAAAATCCAAACCTAATTGTAGCATGGATAACCCACTAGTATTTTAAGATCAACTCGCTTGGCGCCGCCTGGTGGTGTTACTCAAACAGTGCAACCTATGCTAAAATACTCACTCAAGTTAAAAGGTCAAGGTATGATGGATATCATAGTCCTGAATGGCATTGTGTTTGACCCCCACCCGAATAGGGCGTTAAAAAAATTGCACGTAAAACCCGGCAGCCGCTATGAAGAGATGGTGCTGGGCATGCTCGAAGAAGCCCGCCAAATCGCCCAGCCTAAAGCGATGTACAGTGTAGCTGGCATTGATGAAAAGACAGAGACCGGGGTGGTGATTGAGGGTGTTCAAATGGAAAGCCGGGTGATGGCAATCAACCTGAAAAACGTCCACCGGGTTTTCCCCTACCTGGTCACCAGCGGCAGAGAACTATTCGACTGGAAAATGGGCTTTGAGGATATGCTGGATTCCTATTACGCCGATGAAATCAATCAGATGGCCCTCCGGACGGCTGAGAAGCACCTCCTGGATCACCTTAAAACCACCTACAAACTGGGAAAAACGGCCTCGATGAATCCCGGCTCCTTGGAGGATTGGCCCATTACTGCCCAGCAAAATCTCTTCCAGCTGCTCGGTGACCCTTTGGAAGCGATCGGGGTAGAGCTATTGGACAGCATGCTGATGCTGCCCAACCAGACAGTATCCGGGATCCGTTTTGTCACTGAAGATGGATTTTCCAACTGCGATCTTTGTCCCCGGGAGGGCTGCCCCCACCGCCGGACACCGTACAACCCTGAGCTGATGAGCAGCAAATACAACTGATTGGCTATCAGCACTTCATCCCCTGATTCAGATAATCACAGGACAGATTTCAGGAAATCAAGCACAACAGCTGCCACCTGCTGTGGTGCTTCCAGGGGCAGCAGATGCCCAACAGAAGGCAGGGTCACAGCCTGGCCTCTGGGTAAACCCCTGGCAATCCGCTCAAGGGTATTTTGGCCCAATGTGTCCGACCTCTCCCCCCGCAGGACCAAGACTGGGCAGGGGACCCTCGCTAAATTTCCCAGCACATAGCGGTCCACTGAACCTACAGACTCATAGATGCTCACTTCCCAGTCGGGGCTGTATTTCAGGCTTACTGTGCCGTCAGGTTGAGCAACCGCCAGGCCCCGGACATAATCCCGCAGCACGTGATCCGGGATAGCCGCGAAGATCCTCTTTTTCCGATAGTTCTGAAACATGCTCTCCTGGTCCGGGAAGCTGGTCTTTCGCCGCAGGGTCCTGCGGACCAGAGGATGAAGACGACGAAACAGGTGAAGGAATACCAACACCCGCATTAGGAATCCCATCCAGGTGGGAAAAAGCGTCGGCTCTATCAACACCAGCGCCCGAAATCTTTCCGGTGCCTTTATAGCGGCCATTAGTGTTGTGATCGCCCCCAGAGAATGTCCCATGCCGATCAACATCTCATCCCCGCCAGCCGCTTTGAATTCGGACGGCAGGGCAGCCAGGTAATCATTCTGGAAGATCCGCCAATCACTCAGGGAGTCAGGATCGGATCCGGGCCAGAATGGGCGCAGGTAAATTGCCCTGGTCCGATACGTGTCCAAAAAGGGCTCGAGGAATGACTGGTAGGCCTCGGGTGGGTAGCCATTGGCATGGGCATGGAGCAGCAAAGGACCCTGATCACTAAGGGCCAGGGGTTCAAGGGCGTTCACCATCCCCTTCCTGTTCTCTTCTTCGTGAGCGTTTCATTTTCATTCATGTTTTCTGGTCAGTTTTTTACGTCGTATGATCAACAATCCCAGGGCGATCAAACCGATTCCCCCCAGCAGAAACCAGGTTTGATCCACCAGAAATGCAGAGGAGGAAAAAAAGAGCACCAGTCATAACAAGCCAATCAACAAACAGCAGTTGCCCAGTTTCCTAACCATTCTTCGCCTGTAGGTTGGAAAATATGAAGGGGGAAACCGCAATCACTCTACGTAATCCTCTAACTTGTAGGACACATTGGGGCTGCGAAGTTTGCGCAAAGCCGTGGCTTCGATTTGGCGGATCCTTTCTCGGGTGACATCAAAATATGCCCCCACTTCCTCCAGAGTATGGACCTTGCCATCCATCAAACCGAAACGCAATTCAAGCACCTGGCGTTCCCGGACGGACAGGTTATCAAGGGCCTTGCTCAGCTGTTCACGCATCATCTCTGTGGCTGTGGCTTCAATGGGGGAAGCAGCGTCCTCGTCTTGGATGAAATCCTCCAGATGGTTGTCATCCTCATCCCCAACTGGCCTGTCGAGGGACATAGGGTCTTCTGCTGCGCGCAAATAGCGGTGGACTTTAGCTGTGGCCTCCCGCCAGGCATGCAGCAACTCCGGCGGCAGGGATTCTTCCTTGTCCTCCTGCTGGAGATGAGCCTTAATGGTCTTTTTATCTTTGCGAGACAGGTAATCAGTTTCCAGAGCGATTTCTTCTAGTGTCGGTTCGTGCTCCAGCTCCTGGGTCAATCTGCGGCGGACCCTCAACAGCTGCGTAACAGTTTCAAAGACGTGAACGGGGATACGGATGGTCCTGGCCTGATCGGCAATTGAGCGACTGACAGACTGTCGGATCCACCAGGTAGCATAAGTGCTGAATTTGAAGCCCCGGGTGGGATCGAACTTTGAAACCGCCCGCAGCAGCCCGACATTTCCTTCCTGGATCAGATCCAGGAAAGAATTGCCCCGGCCAATATAGTGTTTGGCAACACTGACCACCAATTTGAGGTTGCGCCGGATCAAGTCCTGGTAGGCTTCATAATATCGGCTCCAGAGATTTTCAATTTCAATTCTCAGTTCCTCTTCCGGGGGAAGCTGTTCCTGAAATTTCTTTAGGGGGGGCAGATTTTTCTTTTCCAGCAGCCAGGGTTTCAGCCATTCAGCTACTGCATCTGGGAAGGAATAAAAAGCCACAAAAAAGTGGAAGATATTCCGGGCTACACATCCCCAATCCTCGTTTTCTCCCCACTGGCCATTATCCAGATACTCCCGTGTATAGGATGGCGGTTCAAGGGACCATTTTTTACGCAGCTCCCGCGATTCCATAAAAATGGCTTCCCAATCGGGACAATCCATCTTTAACCGTTTAACATCCTCCCGAATGCGTTTATATTTCACCAGCAGGTCATCGTAGATGGCTGAATAGAGGTTAAAATCAGTGGGTTTTTCCGCCAAAGGGTGTTCGCGTTTTAAGCGGTCCATCCGGCGTGTAGACAGCAAGCGGGCGCCCAGCCAGAACTCTTGGTGGACGTCCAGCAGGTTGATGGTACCGATATCATTCAGGTACATCTGAACTGGATCATCACGCAGGGCAGCCCTGATATTTTCGCCTTCCTGTTCTGGGTTCGTATGTTCCTTCTGCATTGGTGTTCACCCCATCAAGGTCAGTAAAAACAGTGCCTTATCACAAAGTAGTAAAGGGTTGGGTCTTTCTCAGGAATCAAAGGTAGCTGTCCGGCTGGTATAACGCTGCATCGCTTTATCTATTTTATGTTTTTCATGCAAATAGTGGGAAATATTTTCGAGGTATTCTGCAGCCAAATAATCACCATTTTTATGATTACTTTCCTGCAGGAATCGGAGATGGTCATTCTGTTTGGCAATCTGCCATTTCCGCAAGTTCAAGAATGCCCGCATCAAGTCTTCCAGGACTTTATCTGAGTTCAGGTTGAGGTCCTGGGACATCACCAGCAGCTCATCCACAATTTCCTCGAAATTTTCCGGGAGATGAGAGATGATATAATCCCGCGGCTCTTCCTCGGCCTGGGCCAGAGCATCCTTGATATGTTTGATCAGGATCTGAAAATCAGCGTTCTGAAAATCCTTCTCATCAAAACGCGCCAATCCATCCCGGCTGAGAGCACGATCGACCTTGTAGATCAGCTCGGGCTCACGCAGCAAGATGCCCACACAGTGCTTTTCATACAATTCCCCATCCCTGCGGACCTTTCTGGCAGCGGGAGCCTGCTGCACTGGCGGGGTTCTACCCCGGGTCAAGGTAGCGGGTCGCCTTCTCTTCCGCACAGGGCGGAATCGAAGCAGGGCATTTTCATTGATTTCCAGCAAGCGGGAAAGCCGCTGGGTATATGCATCCCTTTCAATTGAGTTCGGAAGGTCATCGATCAGGGGAAGCACCTGGGTGGCGATGGCGCTCTTAACTTTGGGATCGTCCAGGTCCTGTTCCCTTGCCAGGGTTTCCATCACATGGAGGACCACAGGACGGGCTTCTTCAATCAGAGAACGCCACAACTCCGGATCCTGATTGGTAACATCATCAGGGTCCATCCCTGGAGGAAGGGTCAAAACACGAATATCCGCGTTCAGGCGCCCTTCCTGGTGAAGCAGGCCCCGGGAGTCAAATACCACTTCCTGCGTGCGGTCCAGCGCTTCGCGGGCGATCTGCAAACCGCGCAGGGTGGCTTTCTGGCCGGCAGCGTCGCTGTCCATAGCGATGATAAATTTATCAGTATATTTCTTAAGCACCCTCAACTGGTACTCATTCAGGGCTGTGCCCATCTGGGCCACAATATTCCGGAACCCATGCTGGTAAGGGCCGATCACGCCCATATAGCCTTCCACGATCACCACCTGATCCTGGTCGCGGATAGCCCTCCGGGCCGTATCCAACCCAAAGAGCAAACGGCTTTTATCAAACACTGCCGTCTGGGGCGAGTTGAGGTACTTGGGCATATCTTCGGGGTTGAGAGCCCGGGCCCCAAATCCGGCCATGCCGCCGCTCCGGTCGCGGATGGGGATCATCAAACGGTGGCGGAAGCGGTCGTAAACCTTGCCATCATCCTTTTCCGTGACCAACCCTGCATCGCGGATCTCCTGCAAGCTGAACCCCTGTTTCCGGAAGTGGTTCAGGGATGCCTCCCAGGAGTTGGGAGCGTATCCCAACCCAAAAGCCTCCTGGGTTTCCTGGTCAAGCCCCCGCCTCTGGATATAATCCCTGGCTATCTGGCCTTGCGGGGTTTCCCGCAGGTAATAGCGATAAAACGCTACCGCTTCCTCCAGCAAGGAGCGCAGGCGCTCGCCCTCTTCTCTTTCTTCCTGGGCTTGGGGTGTCAACGGCTGCAGCTGCACTCCGGCCCGATCGGCCAGCTCCTGGAGTGCCTCGGAAAAATCCCAACCCTCCCTTTTCATCACGTAGCTGAAGGCATCACCGCCCTCGTCGCATTCCCCGAAGCATTTCCAGGTCTGGGTATCGGGAAAGACCACAAATGAGGGGGTGTTCACATTATGATGAAAGGGACAAAAACCGGTATAGTTCCGCCCTGCCCGGCGCAGCTCGACACTCTCTGACACCAGGTCAACGATATCAATCCGATCTTTGATCTCGTCTATCACGCTCATAAATTTCACCAGATTAATTTGGGTTCAGAACCGATTATACCAAGGTAAAAAGGGGTTCTTCGATAGAAATCCAGCTTCTTTTCATCAGGATGAAAAGGAAATGGATCTCAATCCAGCTTAAAAATGGACGTACGCTGTCGGATCTAGAAGCCTTCCAGCCGGGTCATATCCAGGTTGCTCTCAGCAAGCTTGGAAATCCCCTGCAGTAAACCCAGGCGGTTTTCCCGGATCTTCTGGTCTTCATCCATTACCAGCACGTTATCAAAGAAATCCGTGATCAGCGGTATCAGGGGAGTAAATATCGCAAAGAATCCTTCCAGATCCCCAGGTGTTAAAGCAGTCTCAGCAGCTTTGGCGGCCGCTTCACCCAGGCGCTTCTCTTCCTTTTCAAGGAACAACGCCGGATCCACCGGATAAAGCTGATCGAGGTCCCGGGTTATTCGCACGCAGCGGGCAAAGGAATCCAGGGTGATCTCCCAGTCATCTTTTTGAACCCAGGCAGTCAGGACCTTCACCGCTCGGAAAGCGCTGGCTGGATTGTGTCCCTGGACAGCCACAACCGCGTCGACCACGTCATAAGGGTATCCACTTTCCCGCAGGTAATTGTGCAATCGGTCCTGTATGAACCTCAGGCAGGCCTCCCGATTATCGGGAGAGATCTCAATGGGCAAATCCTGGATCGCGGCATCCAGGGCCTGGGCCAGATCCAGATCTAGGTCCCAGTGAATGAGATTGCCCACCAACCCCAGGGCGGCCCTCCGCTGGGCAAAGGGATCTTTGCTGCCAGTGGGTGCCAGGCCAGCCGCGAACAGTCCCGCCAGGGAATCCAGCCGGTCAGCCAGTCCAACCACCAGACCCGGTAAGGTCGAAGGCGCAGGGTCATTAACAGAGGAGGGTAGATACTGCTCCCGGATAGCCAGTGCTACGGGTTCTTTTTCGCCAGAGCTGCGGGCGTAGTAATACCCCATCACCCCCTGCAGGGAGGTCATTTCAACCACCATCTGGGTGGCCAGATCGGCTTTGCAGAGCTCCGCAGCCCGCCGGCTGATCTCCAGATCATCGCCGGTCAGGCCAATCAGGTCGGCCAGCCTGTCTACCAGGTTCCGCACCCGTTTGGTTTTATCCCCCATCGACCCCAAATCCACCTGGAAGGTGAGGGTGTCCAGAGCCGGCAGGTACGCCGCCAGGGGTTTTTCCTGGTCGGCTTTTACAAAGTATTTCGCGTCCGCAAATCGGGCCAGGATCACATCTGTATTGCCCTGTGTTATCAGGGGCAGTTGGGGATATTCGCCTTCCCGGGATGGTTTATTGGCGATCGTAATGAAATATGGAAGCAATTCCCCGTCTTTTTCCACCGGGAAATAGCGCTGGTGTTTTTTCATCACTGAGATCAGCACCTCCCTGGGAAGGTCCAGGTAGGCAGGATCAAACTCTCCCAGCAGCGCGGTGGGGGCTTCCACCAGGTGGGTCACTTCCCCAAGCAGGGCTGGATCATCTGATACCTCGCCGCCTGCTTGACCGGCCAGGTACTTGACGTCAGTGAGGATTCGCTGGCGGCGTTTTTCCTGGTCCAGGAGGATGCCCTGTTTGCCCAGCGCATCAAAATAATCAGCCGGTGTGGAGACCTCAATATCCTCACCCCTCCCGATGAAACGCAAACCCCGGGTAACCGGCCTGGCTTCCAACCCTGCATAACGGAAGGGTATCCGGGAATCGCCGTGCAAGGCCAGCAGCCAGCGGATGGGGCGTGAAAATGCCAGCTTGGGATCATTCCAGCGCATGGACTGCCGGAAGTTTAGAGACTGGATCAAATCCGGCAAAGCAGCAGAGAGGACATCCTGCGCTGGAAGGCCGGTTTTTCGCTCTACAGCGACCACGTATTCCCCTCCCTCAATTTCCTTGATTTCCAGGTCCTCGAGGGCTACTCCTTTGGACTTCGCAAATCCTTCAGCCGCCCTGGTGGGTTTGCCGTCAGGGTCAAAAGCCCGCTCGCGGGGCGGTCCTTTCACAAGCTGCTCCAGGTCCTGCTGACGGTGGGCTAATTCCGCCAGGGAAAGCACCAGCCGGCGGGGGGTGGCCAGCAACTGCAAACCTTCATAAGCCAGCCGCAGGTCGGCAAACATGGCCGGAGCTGCCTTTTCAAGCTGTTGGATGGCGTCCTGGACATCTCCGGGTGGCAGTTCCTCGGTGCCGATCTCCAGCACAAAAGGCGCAGGGGCCGCAGGAGCTTTCCCGGGGGAAGGTTTCACCACCTTCGCAGGTGAATCCTCTCCTCTTCCCAACCAGGGATATTTCAGGTCCATACGCTCTTCCAGGTAAGATTCAGCCACCCGCCGGGAAAGATCACGCATGCGGTGGAAAAATCCCGCTCTTTCGGTCACGCCAACCGCGCCGCGTGTGTCCAGCAGGTTGAATGTGTGGGAGCATTTGAGCACAAAATCATGGGCCGGCAGGGTCTGTTTCTCATCCAGGCAGCGGTTAGCCTCGCTTTCATAGATCCGGTAAAGCTCCTTCATGTGATCCACGTCTGCCAGCTCAAAGGCATACTTGCTGAACTGCTGCTCGCTTTGCAGCTGGACATCGCCGTAGTTGTAATCTCTTGACCAGCGGATCTCCTTAAAGTCTCGCACTCCCTGCAGGGCCATGGCAATGCGCTCCAGCCCATAGGTCAGCTCTACAGAAACAGGATCCAGCGGTTGGCCGCCTGACTGCTGAAAATAGGTGAATTGGGTGATCTCCAGGCCGTTTAGCCACACTTCCCAGCCCAGCCCCCAGGCACCCAGGGCGGGGGATTTCCAGTTATCTTCCACAAATCGGATATCGTGCTGCCCGGGGTCGATACCCATGGCTTCCAGGGACTGCAGATATAGCTCCTGAGGGTTGCCCGGATCTGGTTTGAGGATGACCTGGTACTGGGTATGCTGGTAAAAACGGTTGGGGTTTTCGCCGTAGCGGCCGTCATCCGGACGGATGGAAGGCTCTACATACCCCACATTCCAAGGCTCCGGTCCCAGCACACGCAAGGAGGTGGCCGGGTTCATGGTCCCTGCTCCAACCTCAGTGTGATAAGGCTGCCAGATCAAACAGCCATTGTCCGCCCAGAATTTTTCCAGCGCCATGATCAGAGATTGGAAATCCAATGCTTCTTTCATATTTGCTCCCGCAATTTACAAGGACGCCTGAAAGCCCAGCTTTCAGAAATTTCTATCCCCGAAACAGATTGATGGAATAAGAATAATTGTCACGGAATTATAACATGGGGCAGGGTCGCTGGACGCAGGAGCAATCCTTCAATCCGCTCAGGAGATGTGTGCTGGGACCGGGATAATGAGACGGGGAGCTCCCCCTCTCCCCATCCCATTTCCACCCACTTGTTGTATAATCCCTAATCCAGGCAATTATGATCCTATCCATTTTAGAAAAGTGAGCGAATGATGACAACTTATCAACAGGAACGCTGGAGCTTGGACGACCTGTTTCCTGGCCATGAGTCACAGGAATTCAAGGATGCGATGGCTGCACTTGATGTGTCCATCGAGGCCTTTGAAAAACACCGTCCCAGGCTGGATGCAGAGATCACTGAAGAGGATTTTCTGAGGATTGTCTCAGAACTGGAAGAGATCGCCATACTGAGCAGCCGCCTGGAAAGTTTCGCCGGATTATGGTTCACCGAAGATACCCAGAACCAGGACGCCCAGGCGCTGCAGGCCCGGATCGACCAGTTCCTGGTCGGCCTCCAGAACAGGACCCTCTTTTTCAGTTTATGGTGGAAAAAACTCGACCAGGCTGCCGCCGATCGGCTGATGGCCGCTTCAGGCGACCTGAAATACTGGCTGGAGGAAATGCGCCACTATACGCCCCACACTCTCTCAGAGCCGGAAGAGAAGGTCATCAACATCAAAAACGTCACCGGGTTCAACGCCCTGATCACCCTCTACGACTCGATCACCAACCGCTATAACTTCAAGGTGGAGATCGAAGGGGAGGAAAAGGACCTCACCCGGGGGGAATTGATGGTATATGCCCGCCATCACGACTCCGACCTGCGGGCTGCCATCTACCAGGAGCTTTACAAGGTATATGGCGACGACGGGCCCATCCTGGGCCAGATCTACCAGACCGTGGTGCGTGATTGGGCCAATGAGAATATCGACCTGCGGAATTACCAGAATCCTATCGCGGTCCGCAACCTGCGCAACGACGTGCCAGACGAAGCGGTGGATGTCCTGCTGGAAGTTTGTGAGAAAAACGCACCAGTGTTCCAGCGTTTCTTTGACCTCAAGGCCAAGTGGATCAAAACAGACCAGCTGCGCCGCTATGATATTTATGCTCCGGTCGCCCAGGCGGATAAAACCTATACCTTCCAGGACAGCGTGGAAATGGTACTGGATGCTTTCCAGCAATTCGATCCCCGGATCGCCAAGCTGGCGGAGAAGATCATCGCCGAAGGCCATGTCGACAGCGAAATCCGCAAGGGGAAACGGGGCGGAGCTTTCTGCTGGTCCGTGGACAATAAACTCTCCCCCTGGGTGCTGCTGAACTATCAGGGCACCGCCGATTCAGTAGCCACCATGGCTCACGAGCTGGGACACGGCATCCACTCCCTGCTGGCGCAGGATCACAGCATCTTTACCTTCCATTCCTCCCTGCCGCTGGCGGAAAACGCTTCTACCTTCGGCGAAATGCTGCTGATCGACAAGCTGCTCTCCCAGGAGGAAGACCCGGCCGTGCGGCGGGATATCCTTTTCAAACAGGTGGATGACGCTTATGCCACCATCCTGCGCCAATCCTTCTTCGCACTCTTTGAGCGTGAAGCCCACAGGATGATCAAGGAGGGAGCCATCATTGATGACCTCTCTGAGATGTACCTGGAAAACCTCAAGAAGCAGTTCGGAAATGCGGTCTCAGTCAGTGATGAGTTCCGCTGGGAATGGGTATCCATCCCCCACTTCTACCACACCCCGTTTTATGTCTATGCTTATGCCTTTGGCCAGCTGCTGGTGCTCTCGTTGTACCAGCGCTACCAACAGGAAGGGGACAGCTTCAAGCCGGGCTATATCAAGATCCTGGAAGCAGGCGGGTCCCAGGCACCAGCCAAGATCCTTTCCGAAGCGGGTATTGACATAAAAAGCCAGGCTTTCTGGCAGGGTGGATTTGATGTTATCAACGGCATGGTCAAGGAATTGGAGGACCTGCCTGTCGACTAAGCTAATCGCTGACAATCAAATACCGCAACAATAGTATCGCCAGCAGGTTCACGACCGCCGCTGCCAGGGCATTATGCCAGAAACCCCCATCGAAAATGGGTGCGGCAATCCAGGAGCCAAGACCTCTCCCGAAGTTTGCGCTGGCGATACTTAATGCCATCACGGTTCCCCGCGCTTCAGGGAGCACCCCGGTCATCAAGGGGATCAGACTGACGATGGTGAATTCAAAGGTCAGAAAAAAGACGAATAAGCCCAGGTAGGCACCCGAAGTTGAACCTCCAACCAGGGGGAGGAACGCGGAAGAAACCACACTGGCGATCAAACCATATGCTACCGCTTTGTGGGTGCCGATCTTATCTGCGATAGCGCTGACTCCGCCCTCTCCCAGCAGTTCAGCGATACCGATCAGGGCAGATGCTCCGCCCAGGGCAGCAATCTGGAGCCCAAAGGATTGGTTCAGCCACACACCAAAAACAACATTCACCAGCTGATTGGCCGTGCAGATCAACAGCATCACACCTAACCCGGCCAGCGCAGTGCCTGAACGTAAGACCAGATTGAAATTGTCCAGGATGCTCTGGGTATTATTGCTCGAGGTCGAGTCCGGGGGAATCATGACCAGTATCCCCAGGAAAGACAATACGCTCAGGGCTGTTAAGAACAAGAAGGGGGACATCACACCCAAGCGTTCCATCAAGAAGCCCACAATGGGCATACCCAGGAAAAAGGACAGGGACCAGCTGGTTTCCGTGATGCCCAGGACAAAGCCTCGCCGCTCAAATGGAATCGTATCCCCAAAATATGCCTGCATTGATGGGTCGAAGATCGCTTTCCCCAGCATGGAAAGGATCAGAAATAGCAGGAACCCCAAACTGGTAGGAAAAAGGCTGGCGGACAATGTGCCCAGGCAAAACAGTATCAAGCCTGTGAGCATGCCTGTCCGGCGTCCGCGGGTATCAGCCAGCGAGGCCAGGAAGGGGCTGATGATGCCTATCAGGGATTGGCCAGCATACATGCGCGTAATGGTTTCCAGGCTGATCCCCAGCCCTTCCATTAACATGGGTTGAAAGGGAAACACCATCCTGAATCCGGTATTGGTCACCATCCGGATCAGAGTAGTACTGGAAATCTGCAGCCAGGTCCTGCGGGAGAGTTTCATATTCCCTGAATGATACCAGTAAATATCACTATTTTTCCCTGGCCTGTTGTGCGCAGAATCGCTATAAATGGGACTGTGAGCAAGGGAGGAGCGATATCAATCATGTCATTGCGAGGAGGTCCTGAGCGAGAGCGATGGACCGACGTGGCAATCTCCTAATTATTCTTGATAATACTTGATTAATTGTAGCGTACCAGAATCGGACATACATTCAAGGCGGCCTTTCGATTCAACAAGTTGAATTTTACAAGCGAATCAAATCCTTACAAAATTGTTAACAGAAAACTGGAATATATTCCTCTATTTACGCTTTTGGTAGGCCTTAGCTTGAGAAAAAGGGTAAACTGTTTTTGGCCTGGCTATGGCCCCGTTAAGAAGCCAGGCACGCTGTACTTGAAACTTGAATCCAAGGGTATATCTAGTATATGAAACATAAATATATCTCGAATGTAATAACTAAAATGTTTTTCTTTGGTCTCTCAATGAAATTCTGGAGTGGCGATCAACAATTTACGGCAAGCCCACCTGGTGAAAGCGCGGGAGGTATTCCTGTTTTTCAGATAATAGATTGCGAGGATATGTCTCTGCTGGGACACAAGTTCGCCGTCGCCACATTTCCTTTTTATCTTGGGCGGTCTCAGGACAATGACATCATTTTCCAGGAGCTGTCCGTGTCACGGGCCCATGCCAAAATCACCTGTCATGAAAACAAGATTTTCATTCAGGACCGAGGATCGAAATATGGAACGCTTGTCAATGGGGAGAAACTGGGCTCACAGC
>DRBO01000070.1 GCA_011039385.1 Chloroflexota bacterium
TCACGGCCTGCCCCGCCAGGAACTGGGAACCTGCTAAGCGGGCGATGATCACAACCAGCAGAACCAATAGACCCAATCCCGCGGCTGTAAATCCCAGATACGTGGCCAGCTGGAGCGGAAAATAGGAAAATCCGGTGATAGCGTCGCTGGCCAGCCTGAACATCTTCTTGAGCGGGTATTTGGTCTCTCCAGCAAATCGTTCTGCCCGTTCATACTCCACGCCGATTTGCCTGAAACCAACCCAGACCGACATGCCCCGTAAAAAGCGGTGTTTTTCCCGCATATCGCCCATCACATCCACTACTTTTCTATCCAGCAGCCGGAAGTCCCCGGTGTCCATCGGCAGATTGACATCCGTAATGCGCTGGATGGTGCGGTAAAAGGCTGCCGCAGTGAAAAGCTTGAACCAGGTCTCCCCTTCCCGCTTGGAGCGCTGGGCATAAACAACCTCGTAGCCCTCTTTCCACTTGGCGATCAGGTCCAGGATCACTTCAGGGGGATCCTGCAGATCAGCATCGATGATCACCACTGCCTCCCCCTGGCTGTGGTCCAACCCCGCAGTGACCGCGATCTGGTGTCCAAAGTTACGGGCAAAGATCACCGGCACGATCTTGTCATCCTTGGTTTTCAGATCCAGTATGGCTTGGGTAGATCCATCCGTGGAACCGTCATCGACCATCACGAATTCCCAGCGCTCACCAGTGCCCTCCATCACCTCAGATACGCGTTGATACAAGACCTGGATATTCTCAATCTCGTTATAGATGGGAGCGATAATGGTATAGGTTGGTTTGCTACTCATGATCTACCTACCTTTCCTGGATCGATCCAGGATCAGCTATCGAGGAGTTCCTTCACGCTTTCCAGGTTGGGCGGAATCACTGGTGCTTCTCCCGCCGCCTGTCTGGCCGCCTTGACATCCTTAAGCCCGCTGCCTGTGTTCAGCACCAGGATGGGATCCTGAACAGTGACCAGTCCATCATCCAGCGCCTTCTTCAGACCAGCATAGGCAGTCGCTCCTGCTGGTTCTGCGAAGATCCCCACTGCTCCCAGATCGGAGATAGCTGCCAGGATCTGCTCATCTTCAACCGCGACGTAGGCCCCGCCGGTCTGGGTGGCTGCCCGCAAAGCTCTCAATCCATCACTGGGCAGGTTCACGGAGATGCTGTCCGCCAGGGTGGTCGCAGAGACCGGCAGGATCTCTTCTTTCCCTGATACGAAAGCATTATAGATCGCTGCCGATCCGGTTGACTGGACCCCATAGATCCGCGGCATTTCTTTGATCTGCCCGATCTCATACAGGTCTTTGAAGCCTTTGTGAATCCCGGAAATAATATTGCCATCCCCTACGGAAACAAACACCGCCAGCGGCCGATCCAGATCAGCAGACAAGAGAACCTGCTCCCAGATCTCATAGGCCGCGGTCTTTTTGCCTTCCGCGGTGAAGGGGTTATAACCTGTATTGCGGTTGTACCAGCCGTACTCAGCGGTCGCTTCCAGGGAAAGCTGATAAGCGGCGTCATAATTGTCATCCACCAGGATCACCCGGGCGCCATAGATCAGCAGCTGGGCAATCTTGGCTGGAGGAGCTGTTTTGGGAGCAAAGATCACTGATTCCTGTCCAACCGCAGCCGACATACCTGCCAGCGCGGCACCCGCATTTCCAGTAGAGGCGGTAACAATCACTTCAGCCCCGATTTCCCTGGCACGTGCCACCAGGATCGCGCTGGCCCTATCCTTGAAAGACGCAGTCGGATTCCCGCTCTCATCCTTGACCCACAACTGCTTAACCCCTAACTTTGTTTTAAGCTGGGGAGGAGAAAACGTAGGTGTCCAACCAGCGGAGCGCAGTGTCGTGGCTTCACCGATCAAATTGGATACCGGCAGGAGAGAAAAATACCGCCACAGGGAAGGTTCTTTCTCCAGGATCAAATCCTCAGGTTTTTTCCCTTTCAACGCTTCGTAATCCAGGATCACATCCAGAATACCATTATCGTCCGGGCAGGTGTATGTCACCTCCTCCGGCTGGTAACTCTTTCCACAAACTGAACAACGATAACCAACAAAACTTCCCATGCTATTCTGCTCCTTCCTTAACTCCTGCCATTAACAAACCTATTTTTTCCGGGGTGGCGTCTTCCCGCTGGACCACTCCCATGATCTGGCCTTCGTAAATCACGGCAATCCTGTCCGCCAGAGCCAGGATCTCATCCAGATCTTCTGAGATCAACACCACAGCCGTGCCTGATTTTCTCTCTTCCAGCAGGCGCTCCCGCACATATTCAGTGGCTCCCACATCCAGCCCTCGTGTTGGCTGGGCAGCAATAATCACCCGCGGCTGCCGTGATAATTCCCTGGCAACAACCACTTTCTGGATGTTTCCGCCAGAAAGGCTTTTTGCCAGCGTATCCTGGGAAGGGGTTTTGATCTGGAAATTGCTGATCAGCTTTTCACTGTGCCTCTCGATCGCTTTTAGATTCAACATTCCACGCTTTGAGAAAGGTCTTTTATGATATTCACGGAGAATCAGGTTTTCTGCTATTGTGAAATCTTTGATCATCCCGTCTTTCATGCGTTCTTCCGGAATGTAGGCCAACAATTTATCTGTTCTGGCAATGGGAGGTAAATCAGAAATGTCCTCTCCATCCAGTTCTATCCTACCGCTGGTTGCATCGCGCAGCCCGGTGATCACTTCAGCCAGCTCTCGCTGCCCATTGCCGGAAACCCCGGCGATTCCCAGGATCTCTCCAGAGTAGGCTTCGAGATCTACATCACGCAGCCCTGGTGTTCCCAGGTCGCTTCTGCAGGAAATGCCCTTGATCTTTAATCTAGCTTCCCCCCTTTCCACTACCTCAATCTCGGGGCGGAATTCAACATCGCGGCCTACCATCCAGCGGGCAAGATCCCCCTTGGTTGCATCCGCAGTCAGGTAAGTGCCGACCTTTCTTCCATCCCGCAAGACGGAAACGCGATCGCTGATATCGATCACCTCGTGAAGCTTGTGAGAGATGAAGATCAAAGCGTGGCCGTCCTTAGCCATTTCACGGATGATCACAAAAAACTCATCCACTTCCTGGGGAGTCAGCACTGCAGTGGGCTCATCCAGGATCAACAGGGCTGCGCCCCGGTAAAGGGCTTTGATGATCTCCACCCGCTGCTGTTGACCGACGGAAAGCTGCCAGATGTAGGCGTTGGGATCAATTTCCAAGCCGTAGATATTACCGAGATCAATAATACGCTGTGAAACTTTGTGCAGATCTGTTAACGGCTCCCGGCTGGACTTTGACCCCAAGGCAACATTTTCCGCTACTGTTAAAGACTTTACCAGCATAAAGTGCTGGTGAATCATGCCGATCCCGTTATTGATGGCATCCGTGGGAGATTGGATAGATACTTCCTGGTCATTCAGAAGGATCCGTCCCTCATCAGGGTGGTACATGCCATAAAGGACCTTCATGAGGGTTGTTTTTCCAGCCCCGTTCTCTCCCAGCAAGGCATGCACCTCTCCAGAGGTCACGGAAAAATCGACCTGGTCATTCGCCAGCACACCCGGGAAACGTTTGCTGATGCCCAGCATTTCCAGGTGATCTATGCGGGTATGACCCGAAGGGAGAATATTGGTTTCTGCCATATGTGATCCTTTTTTCATTTGTTCTTTATGAACACCTCTGAAAACCAGAATCGATCTGGTTTTCAGGCCTGCCCATAAAACTACCCGGTTTCTTCCCTCCCCTGGATATTAAACCAGGGGAAGGGAGTACTTTCCGCTGCTACCCCGCAGGGAACAGCAGCGGATTAAGCAGCAGGCAATGTCACTTACTCACCAAGCTCAATGGTAATGGTGCCGTCAATGATGCCCTGAACCGTCGCCTCTGCCAGCGCTTGCACATCAGCGGGAAGTTCGAAATCAGGGTTGAAATCCATCACCTCGCCACCGTTGGCCAGGTCAATCACAAAGGACGTTCCGCCTAATGTACCGGCATCGATCAAGTCAAGAATCTCGCTAAGGACAACATCCCAGCGGTACACCTGGTTGGCAACTACATGGGCCGGAGCCAGTTCAGTCTGGGAAGCCTGGGTGCCGAACCACAGAGCGTCATTCTCCTCCGCAACACCAATCGCGCCGATAACCATCTGGGCAGTGCCGGTCAGTCCATCCGCACCGGCTGCCACATGGGTATTAGCTGCTTCCGACGCCAGGGCAACGTCCGAGAAGGAACCGATATAGTTCACGTTCACCTTGATGCCGGGCACTGTCGCTTCCGCACCCGCTACAAAGCCATCCACGTATAATTTGGCATCGCCGGTCTCGATGGGGCCAACCACGCCCAGCACGCCGCTTTCCGACAGGCTGGCTGCGATCACGCCGTTCACATAACCACCTTCCTGTGAAGCCGCTTCGTAGGCAAAAATGTTGTCAATGCCAAAGGTATCCACCGTGGTCCCCCAGGCAAAGCTGGTATCCGGGAAGTCCGGGGCAATTTCTTGCAGGGAACTGCCGTACTGGGAACCGTGAGCGATCACCAGGTCATACCCCTGGGATGCATAGTCACGGATGGCTGCCGCGGCATCATCCACCACGAACATGCCGTCTGAGTAGACGAAGGTCATGGCTTCCTCGCCGCCCATTTCTTCCTGGATCATCACCAGGGCATCGTACATGGACTGGCTGAAGGCCAGGTCATTGATGGCACTGGGCATAACCACAGCAATCTTGAAAGGGCCGGTTTCTTCTTCTACAACAGGTTCAGTCTCCTTGGTTTGACAGGCTGTAAGCAGCACCGCCAGGGTCAGAATCAGTGTTAACAGAAATCTAAATTTCTTCATGTGTTTCTCCTCAGTAAATGTGTAAATGAGTTATGTTCCTTTCTTCATCAAAACTAGTTTTCCAGTATCACCTCCTCGGTATTTTAGTTAATCGCCTCGTTCGAATGATTTAGTTAATGCCGATGGTGGCCGCACTCTGGATACGGTTAAAACCAGTACCAGTATGGTCAGGATATAAGGCATCATCACAGCAATATCAGACGGGATGGGAATGCCCAGAACCTGGACCCACAGCTGGAGTGAGTTGATCAGACTGAATAATAACGCTCCTGCAAGCACGCCCCAGGGACGCCAAGCGCCGAAATATACCAGGGCAACAGCGATAAAACCCAACCCGCTGGTCAAATTTTGCTGAAAAACGTTTAACAGGGCAATAGACAAGGAGGCCCCGGCCACGCCGGACATAATCCCCCCCAGAACGACCGTGAAATAACGGATCCGGGCAACGCTTACACCCAGGGAATCGGCTGCTTCGGGATTTTCACCTACGGCTCTGATTTTTAGTCCCAGGGTGGTTTTATTGAGAACAAACCAGGCCAGGGGCACCAGGGCCAGGGCAATGTATACCAGCACATTCTGTCTGAAGAATATCTCTCCAACTACTGGAATATCACTCAGCACAGGAATATGGACTTTTGGAAAACCTTTCACAGTTTCTACAGTGCCCAGCATCTTCTGAAACAGCAAATCGCTCAATCCCAGGCCAAAGAGATAGAAGCCAATCCCGCTGATCCCCTGTTCTGCGTGCAAATTGATGGTCACAAAAGCCATTGCCAGGCCCATCAAACCACCCACCACAATGGCTGCCAAAACACCAAACCAGAGGTTTTCTGTCGTGAGGGCCACATAAAAAGCAGCAAAAGCGCCCAGCAGCATCTGCCCCTCCACGCCCAGGTTCAAAACGCCACTGCGCTGTGAGAAGGTCTCTCCGATGGATGCGTACAAGTACGGGGTCGCCAGGCGAATGCCGGAGGCAAGAATACCCACAAGAACTGTCATCGAAAACAGGTCAGAAATCATGCCGGCACCTCCGGTTGATGATCAGGGTCAGGCGGGTACCCCTCCGGCGGTTGACCTTCAACCTCGCTGACAGCGACTGCCATGCGCCTTTTCTGCCTGCGCCTGCGCCAGATTTCGCTGCTGACCACAAAGACCACTACCAGGCCGTTGAGGGCTGTGATCAAGGCCGAGGGGACCTGGACCACACGCTGCATTTTATTGGCCCCAACCAGCAGGGCGCCAAACAGGATAGAAGCGGGAATGGTCCCAATCGGGTGCAGCTGGCCGAACAGGGCCGCGACGATGCCATTGAATCCTGCACTGCCTGTAAATCCGGATGCGGATCCGTCTGTGATCATCCGGTAGTTCACACCATAGACCTGCATCACCCCGGCCAGGCCGGCAAAAGCGCCGCTCAGCACCAGCGCCAGTACGATATAATTTTTGACCTTCACCCCAGCGTAGCGGGAGGCGTCAGGGTTTTGTCCCACAGCCCGGATCCGGTAGCCCCATGTCGTGCGCCAGAGCAGGAAATATACCAGCACAGCCAGGACCACAGCGATCAATGCCCCCAGGTGCAACCTCGTTGGCACCCAGCGGGGAAGCCTGAAGGCTTCCAGCAGCCTGGCTGTTTGGGGGATCTTGGAAGCCAGTGCAGCCTGGGAAGGGTCGATCATTGGGCCGCGCAGTAAAAAGTTCATCAATTGGACGGCAATGGCGTTCATCATCACCGTGCTGAGGATTTCATTGACATTGAAATAGGCCTTCAGCGCACCAGGAATGCCGCCCCAAATCGCTCCTCCGATAAACCCTGCCACCACCGCTATGGGGATCACTGCCCAGCCCGGCCAATCCACCAGGGTCAGGCCCACCAGCGTTCCCAGGATCGCCCCGACGATCATCTGCCCTTCCCCACCAATATTGATCACGTCGCCGCGGAATGAAATGCAGATGCCCAGGCCGACCAGCAGGAGAGGTGTAGCCTTGACGAGGGTTTCCGCCAGGGCGTTCTGGCTGCCAAACGCTCCATCCCACATGGCTTTGTAAGCCTCAACAGGGTTCACTTTCAAAAGCAGGAGCATGATCGCGCCGACCAGCAGAGCGGCCGCGGTGGCAAATACAGGCAGAGCAGTATCTATCAGCTTCGGTAACCAATTTTCCTGACTGGATTTGCTCATAAGCGTCGACCTTTATTTAAGGATGGGAAATGATAATTGACCACTATCATCTTTGATCAACTTAACTCCGAATACAGCATTAAAGAATGGCATTAGTGCGTGATATGGTGGATCTTTGTGAGATAGGAAATTTCCTAAACTTGATGTTATCCTTAGAAATTATTGGCCCCGTTCACCTCGAATATAAGGGATCCCCAATGCTGAAGGTGATCCTGCTCTTTTCTTCGCTATTGCCCGGGACCCAAAGATCAACGCAATAATTGTCAAAATATAGGGAGTCATGATGAGGAAGAAGCTGTAATTGGAATTCACATAAAGCGGATTTACTAAACCAAACAGTAACCGCGGCCCCTGTAAATCCAAGATCAAACGGCGCAGCATGCCAAATAGATATCCACCCAGCGCGGCCCTAAATGGATTCCACTGAGCAAAGATCACCAATGCAATGGCAATCCAACCTTGCCCAGATGTTGTCTGGGAGCTGTACCAACCCGGGGATACGGAAAGACTGATCAGGGCACCTGATAAACCCGCCAAACATCCACCAACGAATACGTAGAGGTAGCGTAAACCATATACATTAACACCCAGGGTATCCGCCGCCGCTGGTTTTTCACCCACTGCCCGTAAATGCATACCCGGTCTTGTTTTTTGAATATAAAACCAGGTGAATGGTGTTAATAAATAACCAGCATAAACTAGCAAGCCATGATCTTGAAACAATGCTGGGCCTAAAAAAGGAATTGATTGCAAAACAGGAATATTATAATCAAGCAGAAGAGGTGGAGTCTGCCCAGTTAAACCCTCGCCTAATACCAAGGCTAAACCTGTTCCCAGAAATGTTAGCGAAAGTCCACTGACAACTTGATCTGCCTGAAAGTGAATGGTAACAAGGCCGTGAGCAAGGCTCAGCAAACCTCCTGCCAGGACTGCAACTGCAACGCCCAACCAGGCACTATTTGTTGCCAAAGAAGTTCCAAAACCTGCCATCGCTCCTAAGAGCATCATTCCTTCAACACCCAGATTGAGGATACCAGAGCGTTCAGTTAATATTTCCCCGATGGCCGCAAATAATAAGACAGATCCAGTTGCAATTCCAGCATGCAGGATTATTTCAAAATTCATTCTGTCTCCTTATCAACACGAACAAGCCTGATTTTATACCGAATAAGAACATCACTTGAGATCAATAAGAAGAGGATGATCCCTTGAAGGAGAAATGACAATCCCGTCGGTTGAATCTCACGTCCCGCAACGATAAGGCCAGCAAACAAGACAGAAACCGGGATGATGGTAAAAGGATTTAGTTTCGCCAGCCAGGCAACAATAATGCCTGTGAAACCATACCCCGGAGAAATACTCTCCTGTAATCGGTGAACAACCCCGCTAATTTCAGACATGCCAGCCAGTCCAGCCAAGGCCCCTGAAAAAGCCATCACCAAGATGATATTTTTAGATATATCAATGCCCGCGTATCTGGCCGCATTGGGATTATCACCGATTAACTTAATCTCGTATCCCCAACGGCTGTAGCGAAAAATCCACCAGACAATGATGGCAGCAATGATGCCAAAAATCACGCCAAGATGCAAAGTTACGCCCGAAAACGCTTTAACTTCCTTTGCGTAATCTGCCAAACGCGGCAACCAGGCGACACGATCAAAGGTGGCGGTCATCTGAAAGCCCCTATCGCTCCATTGATCAAAAATCCAGAAATTATTCCAGTTGATGATGATGTAATTGAGCATCAAAGTGGTGATAATTTCGTTCACTTTATATTTAGCTTTCAAATATCCTGGAATAAAGCCCCAAATACCCCCAAATATCATGCCCATAAGCATCATCATTCCGATAACGAGTACTTTCGGACTATCAAGCGGCACCAGGGGAACCAGGACAACTAGGCTTGCTCCAAAAGCACCTGCATAGAATTGACCTTCCGCACCAATATTCCATAAGCGCATTTTGAAGGCTACCGCGCAGGCGACACCAATAATAATCAGTGGAGTAGCTTTAACTAGCGTATCTGAAAACACTCCCCAGTTACCAAAAACAGCCTGGTAAAAGAACGAAAGAGCCTGTAAGGGTTTCCCACCAACAATTTTAAAGATAACCCCACCCAAAATAAAAGCAATAATCACTGAGCCAATCGATGTGGCCGTGGGCAGCCATTTGGGTACTTCAACACGCTGTTCAGTTCGTATACGAAAAGCCATGAGAGTCTACTCCCTTATTTCTTGCATCCCCGCCATCATCATTCCAATTTTGTCGATGTCAACATCTTCACTATCGACAATGCCCATGATTTTACCCTCAGATATTACAGCTATCCGGTCACTGAGAGATAACACTTCTTCCAATTCCTCAGATATCAATAAAATTGCTGCGCCATGTGAACGCTGTTCTAAAAGCAATGCCCTGATATCTTCAATAGCGCCTACATCCAATCCCCTGGTTGGCTGCATTGCAACTAAGAATCTGGGTTCACAATTAATTTCACGGGCAAGGATCAATTTTTGAAGGTTTCCGCCAGATAATTTCCCCGCAGGTGTATTCACACTTGGAGCAATGATATTATATTTATCCTTAAGCTTGCTGGTGTGCTTCTGAGCAACTTGGAAATTAATCCGCCATCCATCTCCGATTGGGTGTTTTTTGTACCCCTTCATAATCGTATTATCTGTCAAACTCAGGCTTGGTGCTGTTCCAACTGCTGTACGGTCTTCTGGAATATGTGATACACCTCGGTTTATAGCCTTAATTGGGGGTTGGTTGCTGATTTCCTCTCCCTGGATGAATATTTTTCCAGAACACTTTCTTAAGCCGGTGATCACTTCAGCAAGTTCACTCTGGCCATTGCCTCCCACCCCGGCAATTCCCAGGATCTCACCACTTCTAACGCTCAAGGAAACATCCTTGAGTGCTGGAAGCCCGCGATTATTGAGGGCTGAAACATCTGTCATTTCCATCACTACATCCCCCAATTCATGACTCTCCCGCTCAACAGTAAAAATCACCTCGCGCCCCACCATGCGCTGAGCCAGGTCTTTCTTTGTGACACCTTTCATCGATTCCCCTTCTGCAGTTACGACACCTTTCCGTAATACTGTTACGCGATCAGCAATATCAACCACTTCCCCTAACTTGTGAGTGATGAAAATGATTGATTTTCCCTGATCCGTCATCGACCGCATTGTCTCCATTAATTCATCTATTTCACGCGGAGATAAAACGGCCGTGGGTTCATCCATGATCAGAATATTTGCCCCACGATAGAGAGTTTTAAGGATTTCAACCCGCTGCTGTTCACCGACTGATAACTGCCAAATTTTTGTAGTAGGATCAACAAATAATCCGTATTTCTCTTCAAGATCAAGGATTTTCTGGTCAAATTTATTTAAAGACATCACAAATCTGGGTTCGTTCAAACCCAGAAGAATATTCTCGGTTACCGTCTGGGTTGGCACCAGCATAAAATGCTGATGAACCATCCCAATACCTTTTAAGATAGCATCACGGGGAGAATTGAAACTTACGAGCTCTCCGCGAACCCGAATAGTGCCAGAAGCTGGTTTGTACAAACCGGCTAAAGCATTCATTAATGTGCTCTTTCCTGCCCCGTTCTCCCCCAATAAAGCATGAATTTCCCCTTCCTGTAATGTTAGGTTCACATGATCATTGGCGAGCACGCCTGGAAATTCAATCACGATATCTTTCATTTCAACAGCCGGGGAAGTTGAATTCATCTCATTATTCCTTCAGGATAAAAAATGAATAAAGACACAAGCTCAAAACAGATTGATGATACCTCAAGACGGATGAACATCCGTCTTGAGGTATCGAGCACTAAAGTTACTCGAGTTCTGGAAGTTCAGCGGTTATGTTTTCATTCCACCAATACATGCAGGTTTCACAATCACTGCCAAATTCTTTGAAGCCGTCAAGGTCTGCTTGAACAAGACTCTCGCCTTCAGCAAGGATCACATTACCCTGATTGTCGGTAATCGGACCAGAGAAGACATCAAAGCGGTCAAATTCACCAGCCAGCATAGCCGCCAGGGTGTCGCGAACGAGTTGAAGATCTGCTTCGGGTAAGTCGGCCACACCAGGTTGAAGGGTTTCTCCCTCCATGAATCCAAGCAAGCCCATGCCGCCTACATCTGCATCAAAATAGTCCCAACCACCAACCCACTCGCCATCACGGGAAGCTTCCACAATATCAGCATAAACTGGACCCCAATTCCAATACATAGAGGTCAAGCAGGAGTCAACAACACAGTTGCCGCTGTAGTCGTAAGTGATACCCCATTTTCCATCCGGGGCGACTTGGGCGGGTGCTGGTGTATCTGCGCCAGTCATCACAACCTGGGCACCGCTATCAAACAAGGAGCTTGCTGCTTCCTGTTCTTTAATGGGATCATGCCAGGTGAAGATCCAACGAACATCCACGGTGCATTCGGGGCAAGTCTGCTGTACGCCGAGGGCAAAGGCGTTTCCCAAACGTAATTCTTCAGGAATCGGGAAAGTAGCAATATAACCAAGTTTGGTATTGCCGTCCATCTTTGTCCGGGATCCTGCCAGCATACCAGCCAGATATTTCATGTCTTCCATGGCGCCCATCAGGTTGCCAAAGTTTGCTTCATTCGACATAAATCCAGAGATATGGACAATATCCACATCGGGGAATTCATCCGCCACGACAGCGGAAGCGTCCATGAAACCAAAGGAAGTAGTGAAGATCACATCAAAGCCTTTCCGGGCCAAAGAGCGAATAACTTGCTCAGAGTCAGCACCTTCAGCGACCATTTCCACATAAGCTGTGTGCACATCATCGACATTTTCTTCAACATATATGCGGCCTACGTCATGAGCCTGGGACCATCCGCCATCATCATGAGGCCCTACGTATACAAACGCCACATTGTATTTCCCTTTCTCAGTAGCAGGGATCTGATAACCGGCAACTTCTTCGGGGCCAGCATCAGTTTGGCAAGCTGTCAGGGCCAATGCCAAAACCAGCACCAGACTCATTGCAAACCATAGACTTTTCTTTCTCATGTTATCTCCTCTTTACTTTGAATGTATTGGTACTTGTCCTGCTTAATTTGCGAGAAACACCTCCTTTTTCGGCGTTAACACAACAATAAGTTAAGTATACTTGAAACTGGTATCTGTGGTTAAGAACATTATCCTTACCTGAACCAGCTTTCTATGCTCCAGGGCTGATCAACTCTCACGCAGGGTCAAGGGATGATCCGCGTGCCGGTCTCTCCCCGCAGGGCCCGACCGATATTTTCCGGATTGGTGATAATAGCTTCCGCCCCCCCATTCTCCAGGAAACTCACGATCGCCCTGATCTTGGGTTCCATCGAGCCTTTGGCAAAATGGATCCCTTCTTCCAAATATTTCTTGGCTTCAGCAACCGTCATCTGGTCCACTTCAACCTGGTCCGGTTTGCCGAAATTCAAGGCTACTTTTTCTACTGCAGTCGAAATCAGCAAGAGATCCGCGTTGATCTCTGTAGCCAGGAACGCAGAGGCGAAGTCCTTATCGATCACAGCTGCTGTGCCAATCACACCACCATCTGATGCTATCACCGGGATGCCACCGCCGCCAACTGTGATGGTAATGGTCCCGGAATTGATCAAGGCTTTGATCGCATCCAGTTCCATGATCTCCACAGGGAGTGGGGAAGCCACTACCCGGCGCCAACCGCGGCCAGCGTCTTCCACAATGTCCCAGCCCAGCTCCTCTTTTTTCTGCAGGGCTTCATCTTCTTCCATGAAGCCGCCGATGGGTTTGGCCGGGGCCTGGAAAGCCGGGTCATTGGCGTCTACCCGGACCTGGGTGATCACGGTTGCAGCTGACTTGTTGATCCCGCGCTTCTTGAGTTCATTATAGATGTTTTGCTGAAGGGAGTAACCAATCGCGCCCTGGCTGTCTGCTCCGCAAACATCCAGGGGGACCTCGTGCATCCCTTCCACTTTGTGGGCGATTTCAGAACGGCGGAGGATAAAACCAACCTGGGGGCCGTTGCCGTGTCCCACCGCGATATCCCAACCAGCTTCGATCATATCGACCAGGTGGGTTGCGGTCTCCTGGGCAGCTTTGTACTGATCTTCAACGGAATGATGCTGCTTGGATTTGATCAGGGAGTTCCCGCCAATCGCTACAACCGCTACTTTTTTGTCTTTTGCCATAAGGTTCTCCTAGCGCATGGTCAGAGCCATGACTGCTTTCTGAGCATGCATCCGGTTTTCAGCCTGGTCGAAAACCACAGATTGGGGGCCATCCATCACTTCACTGGTGACCTCAACATCCCGATCGGCAGGCAGCGGGTGCATGTAAATTGCATCTTTATCGGCCAATGCCATCTTCCTGGCATCGGTGATCCAGTCCTTATACTGATCCTGGATCTTCTTTCCCTCTTCTGGGTCCTGGGTGGTCAGCAGGGGACCCCAGGATTTGGCATAAACAATGTCAGCGTCCTTGAATCCTTCTTCCATATCATGGACGACTTCAAATTTGCCACCGTAGATCTTGGCCTGTTCCTTGGCTTGCTCCATGATCTCCGGCATCAGTTTGAATTCCGGCGGGTGCGCCAGGGTGACATCCAGCCCAAAGCGAGGCATCTGCAGGATCAGGGACTGGGGAACAGAGATCGGTTTCAAGTAAGACGAAGCATACGCCCAGGAAACCACGATCTTCTTACCACGCAGGTCACGGCCTTTTTTCTCAAAAATGGTCATGATGTCCGCCAGGCACTGATGGGGATGGTAGATCTCGCACTGCATATTAAGTACAGGAACACGAGATGCGGAAGCGATATTGTTGATATATTTATTGCCCACGCCCCAATCCACATGACGCACGGCAATGCCGTCAAAATACCGGCCCAGTATTTCTCCCAGCTCTTTTTCGGTATCCCCATGGGAAACCTGGGTAGTGCGGCTTTCCATAAATGCGGCGTGCCCGCCCAGCTGGGCCATGCCGGACTCAAATGAAGCTCGTGTCCGGGTGCTGGAGAAGAAGAACAACATCGACAGGGTTTTGTCCTGAAGAAGATTATGCCGTTCACCCAGAGCCCGTTTTTTCTTCAGATCCCAGGCAACTTCGAGTACGGTTTCCACTTCCTCTTTCGTGAAGTCCAGATCGCCGATCAAATCGCGACCCCGTAAATCAGATATCATGATTTTCTCCTTATCGTTTGTTTCAAAGCGGCAGATAGGCCCCTTGGCCTATCTGCCTGTGTAAATCCGATTTTTATTACTCCATGGCGCCCAGGACCAGGGCCAGCAAAGCCATGCGCATTACAACGCCATTGAAACCTTCCTGCCAGTAGCGGGCCCAGCGGGTCTGATCCACATCAGGAGGAATCTCATCCATGCGGGGCAGGGAGTGCAGCAGCACCGCGTCGGATTTGGCCTTGGTTTCCAGGAGCTCTTTGGTGATCTTGAATTGAGGAGGAGTTTGGCCAACATCGCCGTCCCGTTCGTCCCGGGATTTGGTGTAATCAGGCTGGACGACAGGTTCAACGAGAATGACATCCGCGTCTTCGATTACTTCCCGGACATCTCCACCCTCGGTGAAGTTCAAGCTGTTGCGTTTGAAATCTTCCCGGTACTCATCGGGCAGGGACATATCCTCAGGGGAGATGAAGGTGATCGGGCAATCGAACTGGGTCAAGGCATGGCCGAGGGAGTGCATGGTGCGCATGCGCATATCACCAACTGCAACCCATTTCAGCCCATCGATGTGTCCTTTTTCACGCTTGATGGTGTAAAGGTCGGTCAGGATCTGGGTGGGATGTTCGCCCCAACCGTCACCACCATTGATGATAGGAACGCTCACCCACTTGGATGCTTCTTTGGGAGCGCCTTTCAGGAAGTGGCGCATGACAATCACGTCGCCATAATTCTCAAGCATCTTGAAGGTATCCTTGATGGATTCCATGTAAAAATCGCCCGCACGGGTCATTTTTGCATCAGCAAAGCCGGTCACCTTGCCGCCCAGGCGCAGCATAGCTGCTTCATGGGCCAGGCGAGTGCGTGTAGAAGGCTGATAAAAAGCCGTCACCATGGTCTTTTCCTTCAGCAGATCGACATTCTTGCGGTTGTGCGCAATGGGGGCCAGTTTCTCGGCAGTTTCAAATACACGCTCGAACTCATGTCGTTCAAAATCCTTCAATGAAATAATGTCACGTCCTGCAAAACTTCTCATTTTAAATCTCCTTTTTATTTATATCTATTGCAATTATTGTTAGATAGTGGTTGATAACTGTGATTGATTTTTTGGGTAAGTTTCCTCCTGCGCCCTTCACACTAGAGATCATTGCCCACACGGCGAACGATATGAAAACGAAAGTACCCGGGCAGAAAATAACTGAAAGAAGAATCTATGATCTTTCCCTGGGTAGAAAACAACAGGGATGAAAATACCAGTAAGGGATCATGGCGCTGAATATCCAGCGCGCTGGCTATCTCTGGCGGCGCGCCAATCGCGCTGATCTTGCACTTGGAGCTGGCCAGAGGGATATCATCCCGGCGGATCAACATGTCCAACACTGAACCAGTAAAATTCTCCCTGACTTCTGATTCGCTGAGAATATCCAGGGGTAGATTATCCTCCAGGAAAGCCGCCGGGCGGCCATCCGCCAGGATCACCCTCGATACGGTGAGAATCTCCTGGCCTTCGGGGAGTTCCAGGATTTCTGCCATGCTCTCATTAATGATCCTGGTGCAGACCTCTAATGCGCCCATGGATACTGAAAGGCCCAAATGGTCTGCGATGGTTTCCAGGCTGCTCAAGTTCTCCAGGCCGGTTTCAAACACATTGCCGGGGTGAATGACAAATGTGCCCACCCCCTGCTTGCGCTGCAGGAGTCCTCGGGTTTCAAAGGTCCGCATCGCTTCCCGGAGTGAGGCTCGGGAAACACCAAGCGCTGCCGCCAGCTTGGGTTCTGAGGGCAACTTGTGCCCGGATTCAGTCTCGGCGATCAGCTGGCTGAGCTGTTCATGGAGAGACCGCGAGACATCCTTGTTTTTGATCAAGACAGCTCTCCTTCCAGGACCGGCACGAACTCAAACTTACTGACATCCACCAAACCCTGATCGGAAATCCGTAGTTCAGGAATGACTACCAATGCCAGCAAGCTGAGCTGCATATTCGGATTGACAATTTCACATCCGCAGGTCTGGAAACCAGCCAGCACACTGGCAGCTTCTTTCGCCACAACATCTGCCTGTTTTGTTGACATTAGGCCAGCAATTGGTAGTGCCACTGACCCGATCACCTGGCCGTCTTTGACAACCACCTGGCCGCCATTCATTTCGGCAAGCTGATTGGCAGCCAGCGCCATCTGCTCTTCATCAGTTCCAACCACGATCATATGGTGGGAATCGTGGGCGACTGTGGATCCCAGGGCACAGTTTCCCTTCAGCCCAAACCCAGATACCAGGCCGACAACCACGCCGCCAGTGCCTTTGTGCCGCTCGACCAGGGCAATCTTTAGCAGGTCGCGTTCCTGGTCGATCTTGATCTCTCCCTCTTCCGCCTGGA
>DRBO01000008.1 GCA_011039385.1 Chloroflexota bacterium
GAGTTCTCCGACCTCGGCGGCAGCTTCCTGGTCATCCGCACATACCAGGACATCACTATCTAGATTTTCGTCCAGGTTTTTCAATCTACTGGCAGGGATATTCTGAAAGGCAGCCACAACCCGGACCCCTTCACCCAGGATATCCTGGGCAATGCGGGATGCCGAAGGAGGCTCAGGCGGTTTTGGATTCGGGAACTTGATCCTAGCAGTCGCGTCTACCAGGATCTTGCCCTGGAGATCGTCCTTTAAACCAGTGACCGCGGCCTCATGGGCAGCAGCGACCACTGTGAGCACATTAACATCTGCGGCACGCGCAGCAGGGCCATTTTCCATCCCACTGATCAAGTCTGCCCCCAGGATCCCATTCAGCTCTCTGGCCGCCTTGAGGGCTTTTTCTTTTTGTCTGGAACCGATGATCACATCATAGCCAGCGCTCGACCAGCGCAGGGCCAACCCTGTGCCCTCCTGCCCAGTACCACCCAGGATGGCAATGGTGGGTTTATCAATCATTTAACGATCTCCTCAAGAACATATATCCTCAGCTGTACGTTCCTACATATCCTTCATACCGCTTCCAGATCTGGGGAGCGATCGCCTGCGCCTCAGCAGCAATTTTCTCTTCATCCAGTGTCAGCAATTCCCTGTCTTTCATCAGGAATTTTCCCGCCACCATGGTGGAGGTAATCATGCTTTCCTGGAACCCAAAGATGATCTGCCACGGCAAATTACCAGCGCTCAGAGGAGTGTGGGGATGGTAATCCACAAATATCAAATCCGCCGCTGCTCCGGGTTCGATCAGGCCCAGTTTTGTTCCTGGAAGGTAGAGGTTGGCGAGAGCGGCGTTGTTATAAACACCCATCTGAACGATATCCATGGCGCTCATCCGCCGGGGATCCAGTCGGTGGACCTTGTGCAGGAAGTAGGCAGTCTTCCATTCTTCCCACATGGCATGATAAAAGCCGTCCGTACCGACCCCCACCTTGATTCCCAATCGTAAAAAGTCCTCAATCGAAGCCACGCCAACTGCATTGTTCATATTCGAGCGGGCTTGGTGGGTAAGCCAGGTACCGGACTCCGCCAGCAAAGCGGCTTCCTTTTGATCAATGTGCACTCCATGGGCAACGATCGTCTTCGGGCCCAGGATGCCAAATTTCTTCAATCGGTCCACAACCCGGGACCCACCCCGGCTAAGGCTGTCATATTCATCCGCCTGGTGCTCACCGACGTGGATGTGGAATCCGGCTTCATCCCCGATGGCATCCCGGCAGGCTTCCAGTGTCCCGTCATCCAGAGTCAGGCTGGCGTGCAAACCAAAGGCAGCACCCAGGCTGTCTATCCCGGCAGTTTTCTTTATCATGCGGACATTTTCCTGAATCCCGGCCTTTGCGCCATCAGGACCATTGCGGTCCGTGACCTCATAACAGAGCACGCCGCGCAATCCTGCATCCAGCAGGGCATCCCCAATCACATCCAACGAGCCATCAATGAAATTGGGGGAGGCATGATGGTCAAACAAGGTCGTGGTTCCATTCTTGATCGCATCCACGGCAAAGACCAGGGCAGAATAACGCACACCGTCCTCATCAAGCGCCATATCCAGCGGCCACCAGAGTTTTTCAAGGATCTCCGGAAAATCCTTCGGGGCAGAGCCTGGAATGCCCATACCCCGGGCGTACGCACCGTAAAAATGGGTGTGGGCGCAAATATTACCCGGCATCAGGTACTGCCCCTGGGCGTCAACAATTTCCTCCTCGGGATATTTAGCCGCCAGGCCTGGACCAACTTCCTCGATCACGCCAGCCTTGATATACAATTCAGCATTTTCCAGGATTCGGTTTTCTTCTTCCCAAGTAATGAGTTTGCCATTTTTGATAATCATCTTTCTACCTCCCTTTCAAAATGATCTAGTGTATTCTAATAATCAATTACAAATTTTTCCTGATGGCTATTCTCCAGTGCCCCTGGAAGGGTGTCCCTCACCCAGCGGATAGCTTCCTCTCCATCCAAACCCAGCTCCTTTTTAGCCAGGCAGGCCAAAAAGGTACCTGTCCGGCCAAGGCCCGCCAGACAGTGGATTGCGGCGTTTTTTCCATCTCTCGCTGTCCGGGCGACCTGGATCAGGCCATTCTCCCAAGCCTGCATATCCTGAGGGATTCCAAAGTCAGGTACGGGGATATGGAGGGCATCCAAACCCTGGGAACGATAGAATGCGGGTAGATCCCTGCCGGAGTAAACCAGATATTCTGCCTGCTCAGTCAGGACAACAACCATCTCAACCGCATTTTCCCTGAATGCCTTCCAGATTTCAGACTGGTCAAATCGGCTGAAAGGCATCGGGCTGCGGTAGATCTTTCCAGGAAATAAATAAGGCATTTCTATCAGCATAAAATTACCTTCAATACTGCAAAATAAAACAAAAAATCACAGGGCTCAAGCCTGTGATACATCTATACTAGGGTCTGTGGTGATTCCAATTTGATGGTTGATACCTGCGTGAACAGTTCTATTATTCATGGGATCGGCGACATTAGCTCATAAGGACGGTAGCACTTTTCGTCAGGGATTTCCCTGACGCCGCTTGGGGGTCATCTGCAACCACCAACGACCACCGATCCACCTTTCTTCAATTTTACCACGGAGAAAATGGGACAGCCTTAACAATAATACAAATCCCGCTCCACCCGTTCATTCCAGTCCAGCTTAACGGCCTTCCTTTGCGATCTCCCCCGCCAACCAATCCTGATCAACGGGAATCCTGTTCATCCGGACACCACAGGCATTGTAAATCGCATTCACAATAGCCGGGGGAACTGGCATGGTGGAAATTTCACCCACACCCTTCCCGCCGTAGGGGCCATCCGAGGTGGGATCCTCAACTATCATCACCTGGATCTCGTCTGGAACATGATGGATGGAAGGCATTCGATAGCGGGACAGATAATCTGTGAATACTTGTCCGTCCTCAACGATAAATTCCTCCGTGAGGGCATGTCCGATCCCCATGATCAATCCACCTTCGGTCTGACCTTGTAAGCCCAGGGGGTTGATGGCTTTGCCAACATCCGTTGTGCCAACCGCCCGTACAACCCGGACTTCACCAGTAACCAGATCGACCTCAACCTCCACCGCCTGCGCGGCAAAGGAATAGGCGAAGTGTTTATCTCCCGGTTCACCCAGCGGGGTTGTTTCTGGGGATTTATACTCATAAAGCAACTTGGGCTCGTGTCCCTCTTCCTTCATCAGGGATCTGACCTCAGCAAAGGTCAACTTCCTGCCATTAACGTGGACCAGACCTTTATCCAGGATGATCTCATCCGGTGGAAGGTTGTATTTCTCGGAAAGGGTGGAAAGAATTTTATTCCGCAGTGTGATTGCGGCAAACTTGGCAGCATTCCCTGAGATGTAGGTTTGCCGGGAACCCGTTGTGGGGCCGCCATCTGGCGTGAGATCTGTGTCCGACAGATATATATTGACCTGTTCCAAGGGGAGCTTGAGCTCCTCCGCTGTGATTTGTTGCAGCACTGTCACCAAACCCTGGCCAATTTCAGCTGAGGAGATGCGTGTTTCAACCCGTCCATCCACAAGGATCTCAATTTCCGCCGAAGCGTTGTCAGGAGCCCCTTCTCCCAGCCCGGTATTCTTGAATGTGACCGAAAACCCCCAGGCCCGCCGTTTATTGGGCTCGCCAGGGACAGCTCTGGAGAGAAAAGGATCTTCCCCTGCAGTGATTTTCATCACTGCCTGAGCAGTTTTATCAATGCACTCCACCAGACCGACGCTGTCATGGAGGACCTGCCCGGTATTGGTAATTGATCCCTCGCGGAGAGCATTCTTACGACGAAGCTCAATAGGGTCAATATCTAATGCCTCGGCGACCCTGTCCATCATATTCTCGATCGCAAACGCCGCCTGGAAGGCGCCAAAACCACGGAAAGCTCCCGCAGGGGGATTGTTGGTATACATGGCGTAACAATCGATCTTGACGTTGGGTACAACATAAGGACCGGTGGAGTGAGTGGTTGCCCGGCCCATCACCTTGGCGCCCAGGGAGGCATAGGCACCTGTATCGCCATAGAGCTCCGTCTGAGCTGCTGTCAGGGTGCCATCCTTCTTGAGTCCCAACTTCACGGTGATCTGCGTGGCATGGCGCTTGGGATGGACCAGCAAACTTTCATGGCGGTCGTAGAGGATCTTTACAGGTTTGCCAGTAGCGTTGGCAAGCAAAGCAGCGTGGATCTGGCCAACAATATCCTCTTTTCCTCCAAAACCACCCCCAACCAACGGGCCCTTCACACGGACTTTGTGATAGGGAACCCCCAGGGCTTCTGCGACCTGATCCCGATCTGAATAAGGGATCTGGGAGCCTACATAAACCTCGACCTTCCCATCTTCTAAAACGCGGGCAATACTGCATTCCGGCTCCATGAAAGCATGTTCGTAGGTCGGCGTGTAAAAAGTATCCTCAAAGACCACCTCTGCCTCTTGGAATCCTTTCTGGATATCCCCTTTGTTGACCTTAATATGTTTAAGCAGATTGCCGCTCTCGTGAACGAGAGGGGCGTCCTCTTTATAAGCGTCCACTGGATCCGTCACAGCAGGAAGGGGTTCGATATCCACTTCGATCAAATCCAACGCCTGTCGGGCGATGTCTTGCGTATCTGCCGCCACAATGGCGATTGCATCACCCACATAGCGGACTTTCTGCCCTACTCCTACCAGGGCAGGCCAATCCTGGATAATCAAGCCGTGATTGAGTCTTCCCGGAATATCCTCAGCTGTCAACACTGCCTGCACACCTGGCAGTTCACGCGCTTTCGAGATATCCAGGGTTTTTACCCTGCCGTGGGGAACACCAGCCCGGAGAGTGGCACCGTAGAGCATATCGGGAAAGCTAATATCATCCGTGTAAATGGCTTCTCCAGTGACTTTTTCCTTGGCTTCTGGCCGCGGTACAACCTGCCCGACCACGTCATGTCCACCTCCAAAATCAAAACTGGGATACTCGATCAGTTTGCCCTGGTTGATTTTATCCGCAGCTGCGTGTATGGCATTGATGATCATGGGATAAGTCCCGCATCGGCACAAAGTATCGTTCAGCGCGTATTCAATATCCTCATCAGTCGGATCCGGCTTTTCGTTAAGTAAGGCTGCTGCCGTCACGATTTGGCCCGGAGTGCAGAAGCCACACTGAACTGCCCCGTGTTTGATAAATGCTTCCTGAAGAGGATGCAACTCCTCTCCTTCAGACAGGCCTTCAATTGTAGTAATATGTTTACCCCGGGCTTTTACCGCCGGGTAATTGCAGGATAAAATGGGGTCGCCATCCACCAGGACAGTACAAGCTCCACATTCCGCTTCACCACAGCTGACTTTCGTGCCTGTCAAACCCAACCGGTAGCGCAAGACATCGGACAGCATTTCATCTGGATTGATTTCCAGAGTATGTTCTTTTTCGTTAACAACAAATGTCAGGTTCTTCATCTCGTAATCTCCCATCTCAACCGGCTAAAGATTGGCCCTATGGATTGCTTTTTCAATCACCTTCTGAAGCAGCACCGGAAGCAATTTATGGCGGTATTCTTTGGTCGCCCTGTGGGCGCTTGTTCTTAAACTAACCTCACCCCCCAGGATTTCGGCTGCTTGTTGATAAACCCCATCATCCCACTTCTTCCCAGCCAGGAATTTCTCAGTTTGATAAGCCCGAAAAGGTTTAGGGCCGGCAGGGCCGCAAGATATGCGAGTCCTTTCTATCTCACCATCAGGTCCAATTTTCAGCCAGGCAGCCATATTCAGGATGGCGATCGCTACGCCCTGAGGCCGCATCACACGCTGAAAAGCAGACCCTTCTTTCTCATCCTTGGTCCGGAACCGAAATCCCGCAATCAGGACTTTTTTTCGATCAAAATTTACCTCTCCTGGACCACGAAAAATTTCAATCAGGGGCTCCCATGAGGTCCCCTCAGCTGTGGCAAGCTGCACTTCTGTGTCCAATGCCAGCAGGGAAATCGTGCCATCACCAGCCGGCAGCGCGTGGGCGACATTTCCACCAATGGTAGCTACGTTTCGCACCTGCGGTCCACCGATCAAGCCACAGCCTTCCACGACACAGCGGGCATGTTCTCCCAGCAGCGGATTGCTGATGATCTCCTTGTGGGTCACACCCGCTCCAAGATAGATATGATCCCCTTCCACCCTGACATCTCTCAAGCTATCAATGCCAGAAACATCCACAAGCCGCTCGATGGCTGGATGGCGGCCCTGGCGAAGTTCCAGCAGCAAGTCAGTGCCGCCGGCGATCACAGCCACTGACCCGGTGGCACTGGAAAGATCATTTAAGGCTTCTTCAATTGATTTTGGCTGAAGGTATTCCTGAAAGTGGTTCATTGATTAAATCCTTGCCTTATACAATAAATATCCATTCAAATGGATTGCCCATACAGGGTATATTTTACCGGTGGATCTCACCCGGACAAGATTTACCTGCCAGGCTTTGATCTGTACCAGGATCTAAGATGTCAACCATTATACATGATATGATAAATCCTGCATCAATTGAAGAAAGTTCCATTCCTGGCGATTAAATTCTTCTGGAGCGCCCAATCAGTTCCCACTCCGGCAGGTCTGCGGTAAAATTTACCCAGTGCATTTTATCCGAAGCAGGTATTTGGAGGAAGAACCTCATGGCAGACCACCGTCAAAAAGCCCTGGAGTTTATCCAGGACCATAAGAACCAATCACTTGAGAAAATGAAAGAGCTCATCTCCATCCCCTCAGTCTCGACTGACCCGGAACGGGCTGGCGACATCAAAGAAGCTGCCGAGTGGCTGAGGAAGGAGTTGGAATCCCTGGGTATGACCCGGGTAGAAATCCATCCTACGCCGCGCCATCCCATCGTGTATGCGGAAAATCTCTCCGCCGGGAAGGACCGGCCGACTGTGCTAATTTACGGCCACTATGATGTCCAGCCAGAAGATCCCATCGAGGATTGGAACACTGACCCTTTTACTCCCACAGAGAAAGGCGAGAATCTCTTCGCGAGGGGCGCAACGGATATGAAAGGGCAGATAATCGCCACATTCAGCGCCATCGACGCCATTCACCAAACCGGGCAGCTGCCCGTCAACGTAAAATTCCTCATCGAAGGAGAAGAGGAAATCGGTGGTTCCTATCTGGAAACGTTTATCAAAGACAATACCGAACTGTTAGCCTGTGACTTTTTCCTGAACCCTGATACCGGTATGCAAGCCCCTGATCTTCCCACCATCACCTACGCCCTGCGGGGAATCGCCTATTTTGAGCTCCGTGTACAGGGGCCAAAACACGATATGCACTCGGGTACATTTGGGGGCGCAATCCACAATCCTGCCCAAGTGATGACCGACCTGCTGTCTGGATTGCATGACAAAAAGGGTCGGGTGACCCTTAAGGGTTTTTATGACCGGGTCATACCCCTTGGCGAAGAGGAACGGGAAGAACTCAGTAAACTTCCTATCAAAGAAGAATTTTATCTCCAGCAAGGGGGCGTAAAAGCCCTCTGGGGGGAAGAGGGATATACTCCTGTGGAGCGCACCGGTGCCCGCCCCACTTTGGAGATCAACGGCCTGTATTCAGGTTTTATCGAAGAAGGGCAGAAAACTGTTCTGCCTGCTTATGCAATGGCTAAAGTTTCCTGCCGACTGGTGGCGGACCAGGATCCAGTAGAGGTCTATGAACAATTCAAAGCCTACCTTGAAGAAAACGCCCCTGAGACAGTTACCTGGGAATTAACCCAGATGTCGAAGGACTTTCCTTCCCTCAGCGACCGCAAATCAAAATGGATCGAGGCCTATGTCAAGGCTGCGGAAGCCGCCTGGGGAAAACGGCCGATCTTCAAACGCGAAGGCGGCAGTGTTCCCGTGGTTGTCCATGTTCAACAGTCCCTCGGTGTCGATTCGGTCAATATCGGTTTTGGATTGCCCAGCGACAATATGCATGGGCCAAACGAAAAAATCCATCTCCCCACATTCTACAAGGGAATTGAAGCCCTGGTTCACTTCTTCTTCAATTTATAATCTATGAACCTAAAAAAACAAATCACAAAACTGCCTAACTATGGCGGTCAGGCAGTCATTGAGGGCGTGATGATGCGCGGCAAAAAATTTGCCGCAATCGCCATGCGCACACCTGACGGCGATATCACTGTCCATACTGAAAAATTAAGCAAGATCTATCAGAGCAGGATTATGAGCATCCCCTTTCTGCGGGGGTTAATTGGCCTGTATGATGCCCTGATCCTGGGTATGAAAGCCCTGACGATCTCTGCCAATACGCAAACCGGCGAGGATGATAAGATTGAAGGACCAGCCTTGTTTTTCACGTTTATCCTTTCGCTGGGGATCGCCATCCTGGTTTTCTTTTTGATACCGGCTGGTATCGGTCAGGCTGTAGAACACTACCTGAACTGGAAAGCCTGGACAGGCAACCTGCTAGAAGGTTTGGTACGATTGATATTCCTGATCGCTTATATGTGGGGGATCGGTCAAATGGAGGATATCAAGCGTGTGTTTTCCTATCACGGGGCCGAACATAAGGTGATCAACGCCTTTGAAGACAGTGCTGAACTGGTCCCGGAAACTGTTACAAATTACAGCAGAGAACATGCCCGCTGCGGCACAGCCTTTCTGCTGATAGTGGTCTTCTTTTCAGTTTTCCTTTTTACTGCCCTGGGACCGATGACCCTGCTGTGGCGGCTGATCAGCAGGATATTATTGCTCCCCTTGCTGGCCGGGATAGCATATGAATATCTGCGCTGGACAGCTGAAAATCAGCATCAACCGCTGGTAAAAATGTTGATTCAGCCCAATCTCGCCCTGCAGCGGTTGACTACTAATGAGCCTTCCCTGGATATTCTTGAGGTGAGTATTGCGGCTTTCAATGCCATGCGGGAGCTGGAAGAAGCCTAAGAGAGACAACCTCTTATTATAAAAACAAAAAGAAGCGGGATTCTGATAGGATCCCGCTTCTTTGATTTTCATTACAAAACCTAACTCTCGTCTTCTAAAAATTCCACGGCTTCCATCGCTGCGGCCGCACCCATCCCGGCAGAGATAATTACCTGCTGGAAATGAGGATCACCCACTTCCCCAGCGGCAAATACGCCGGGCAGATTTGTGTGCATATGGTGATCAAGCACCAGATAGCCGTTCTGATCTACATCCAGCTGGTCCTTGAACATCTCGGTATTGGGATCATGCCCGATAAAGATGAAAACACCATCGGTAGCGCGGATTTCTTCTTGCTCCGTTTTCACGTTCTTCAACCGCACAGAATTGACCGTGCCATCCCCGATAATTTCGGTTATGACCGAGTCCCAGATAAACTGGATCTTGGGATTGGCCTTGGCTTTGTTGGCCAGGTAGATCCCGCCGCGGAGCTCGTCTCGCCGATGGACGATGGTCACTGATTTGGCAAAACGGGTCAGGAAGATCCCTTCCTTCAGGGCACTGTCTCCGCCGCCCACCACGATCAAATCTTTTTCCTTGAAGAAGTGTCCATCACAGGTGGCACAGTAAGATACTCCCTTACCTGTGAATTCAGTCTCTCCAGGCACACCAAGCTCTCGGACTGACGCACCAGTAGCGATGATCAGTGTTTCAGCCAGATACTCACCACCGTAGGTGGTGACTCTGTATGGCCGCTGGGATAGATCGACTGCCGTAGCGGAATCAAAAACGATCTCCGCTCCAAATCGCTCTGCCTGCTGCTGGAAAATAGCTACCAGATCTGGCCCCTGGATCCCTTCCGGAAAACCAGGATAATTGTCAATAGTGTCGGTTTTGGAGACCTGGCCTCCCAGGTCCATCCCCGAGAGGACGATCGGAGCCAGATCTGCCCTGGCAGCGTACAAAGCTGCGGATAAACCAGCAGGACCAGATCCCAGGATCAAACACTGGTGGATTTTTTCAGAAGATTCAGTCATGACGTTGGTCAATCAAGGACTGCCAGGATTTTTTCGAAGTCCATAATATTGTAGTCCTCACCGCCGATCTTGATCTCGGTGCCGGTGTATTTCGGGAAAAGGACTTTCTCGCCAACTTTGACTGTGATCTTGACGTCTTCGGTGTCCTCGCCGACTGCAACAACAATGCCAGTCTGGGGCTTTTCTTTCGCAGTATCGGGAATGTACAAGCCACTATCAGTCCGATTCTCTTCCTCAACCGGTTGAATGACAACACGAGCGCCCAGAGGTTTTATTCCAAGATCTTTTTTAGCCATAATTATTTCTCCTTGTTTCCTTTTTCACTACAGAACAATATCACGTCAACATTTTACCAAATTAGATATATTTTTCAGCAATAAGCAATCAAAAATTGGCTCTTTTTTATAAAATATTTACAATAATCCGGGAACTCAGGTTCAAAAATTACCAATAAAAAGACCCGGCAGGCAACCTGCCGGATCTTGATTATTGGGGTATTGAAAAGCTATTTTTTCCGGTCAGCTTTCTGAGCTTCCTCCAGCGACCAGCCCTCCAGCACAGCCTGCCTGGAAAGGCGGATTTTGCCATCTTTGCTGATATCCGTCACCATGACGGTGATCTCATCACCAAAATCGACCACGTCTTCAACATTCTTGACATGGCTGCTCTCCAGTTGGGAAATGTGCACCAAACCATCAATTCCCGGGAGTATCTCCACAAAGGCGCCAAAGGTTTTAATGCCAACCACGCGGCCAGTGTAAATGCGTCCCACTTCAGGCGTCGCGGTCAGGCCTTCTATACGCTCCTTAGCCAGCCGGGCGCTTTCCGCATTATCGGTGGCAATATACACCAGCCCATCATCGTCAATGTCGATCTTGGCTCCGGTATCTTCCTGGATCTCGCGGATGATCTTGCCGCCTGGGCCAATAATGGCACCGATCTTATCAACCGGGACGCGGATGGCCTCGATGCGCGGTACATGAGGTTTGAGGTCCTCACGCGGTTCTGAGATGGTTTCCAGCATTTTGCTCATGATCAGGGACCTGGCAGCTTTGGCTTGCTCGAGAGCCTCGGCCATCACCTGCGAGGAGAGGCCCTTGAGCTTGATATCCATTTGCAGCGCAGTGATCCCTTGATCGGTTCCAGCAACTTTAAAGTCCATATTCCCGATATGGTCTTCCAGGCCCTGGATATCCGTCAAGATAGCATAACGATCTCCTTCCTTGACCAGACCCATCGCAACACCTGCGACTGGCGCCTTGATGGGCACACCGGTGTCCATTAGAGACAGGGTAGAACCGCAAACGGAAGCCATCGAAGAGGATCCATTCGAGGAAAGCACTTCTGAGACCAAACGCATCGTGTAAGGAAATTCCTCTTCAGAGGGTAGTACAGGCAGCAGCGCCCGCTCTGCGAGGGCTCCATGCCCAACCTCCCGGCGGGAGGTTCCCCGCAGGAAGCGCACTTCACCAACCGAGAAGGGAGGGAAGTTGTAATGATGCATATAACGTTTGGTATCAGTCGGTGATAGATTGTCAATCATCTGGGCATCGCGCGGCGTTCCCAACGTCGTCATTGTCATCACCTGGGTCTGACCCCGGGTGAAAAGTCCGACACCATGCGGGCGCGGACTGATGTTGACTTCACACCAGATATCGCGGACGGTGGTCAGGTCGCGACCATCCGATCGTTTTCCTGTTTCCAGGATACGGTTGCGAATAGCGGATTTTAATACGTCTTCAAAAGCCTCTTTGACGTCACCGGGGGCTACTTCTTCATTCTCAGCATAGGATTCCAGGATTTCATCACGGACTGCATCCAGCGATTTGCGAAACTCAACTTTCCCAAGATTCTTTTCCAGGACCTCATTGATGGGAGCCAGGGCTTTGCTTTTTACTTCAGCTTTCAACTCATCACTGACCTTGAATGACAAATAAGATCTCTTTTCCTTACCGATCTCCCGGGCCATTTTCTCCTGGGCATCGATCAGCGGTTGAACGGCTTTCTGTCCCCATTCCAACGCTTCCAGGATAACCTCTTCAGAGAGCTCCTTGGAATTGCTCTCAACGGTCAGGATCGCATCACGGCTGCCTGCCATCACCAGGTCCAGGTCTGATTCCTCGATCTCATCGAAGGTTGGAAAAGCGATGAACTTGCCGTCAATGCGTCCGACACGAATGCCGGCAATCGGTCCATCCCAGGGTATATCTGAGATGACCAGTGCTGCGGAAGCAGCATTGATGCCGAGAACATCCATAGGTTGATCGTCAGAGGAAAGAGCGTAGAGGATCAACTGCACATCGTTACGCAAATCTTTCGGGAACATCGGCCTGAGCGGACGATCGATCAGGCGACAAGTCAGGGTTGCATCCTCACCAGGGCGTCCTTCCCGGCGGAAGAAACTTCCGGGGATGGATCCATTGGCGTACATGCGTTCTTCATAATTGACTGTGAGCGGGAAAAAATCAGCACCCTCGCGGGCGCTATCACTCATGGTGGCGGTTCCGAGGATAACCGAGTCCCCCATTCGGACAGTAACTGCTCCGCCAGCCTGTTCGGCCAAGGTGCCAGTTTCGATCATGAGCTCTTTTCCATCCACTACTGCGGTATATTTCTTTGATTCTGGTTTCATTTTTTTACCTCCTGCCGGCTTTCATAGGGTCAGGGATTGGGAGCTAGGGACAAATACTTGTCATTACCTCCCAATACCCAACCTGACTAGAATGCACGGACTTGATAACATTCTACATTTGGGTAAGCAGTTAATTGTACGTCTAAAATCCTATTCAGTTTTCTTATTCCTCAGGGAGAAATCGATCCACTATTCTGGTTGGGTCCCCCATTCCACTCTACCTAACCGCACCTACAACCGCATTTCCCTGCCGCGCTTACAAATTAATTGGGCTCAAGAATAAACCAAGGGGGTAAGTTTTCTACCCCCTCGGTTTAATTCAATCATTTCCTGCGCAATCCCAAGCGATCCGTGATTGCCACATAACGCTGATAATCTTCCCGCCGCAAATAGGTTAACAATCTGCGGCGCTGGCCAACCAGTTTCAACAAACCGCGCCTTGAAGATTCATCGTGAGTGTGATCCTGAAGATGTCCTGTTAACTCGGATATCCGGGTGGTCAACAGCGCAATCTGGACTTCGGGTGAACCTGTGTCGTTCTGATGTCTGCCAAATTCCTTGATGATTTCTTCTTTTTGTGCTCGTGCAATACCCATGACGTCTGCTATCTCCTGTCTACCTTAATGAATGCTTTCTAGCAGGTCTCCATATCCGCAGGGAACCCCACAAATAGGTCTAGTCAGCACGGAAATTATACCAAAGAGAACTGAGATGGCAAGGACGATCATTCCTGGCCAAGAATGCGGCGAGTCTTCCTCACATCCTGCTTAATCTGGTCGATCAGATCATCCACCAGGGAGAATTTGATCTCGTCTCGTAAGCGGTCCACAAATAACAGCTCCACATCCTGGCCGTATAGATTACCTGAAAAATCCAGTAAATGGGCTTCAATCCGGGGGAGGGAGAGATCCTCCCCAAAGGTCGGCCTGAATCCGATATTTGTCACTGCAGGCCATAGTTTTCCAGATACAAGCCCCTTCGAGGCATAAACGCCACTTTTAATATTAACTACTTCGCTGTGAACATCCAAATTACAGGTGGCGAAGCCCAGGCTTTTTCCCCGATCATCTCCCTTGATGACCTGACCACTGATACTAAACTCTCTCCCCAGCAGGGTGTTTGCCAATCGAACATCCCCCTCACGGATCATGCTCCGAATAAGGCTGGAGGATACCAACTTTTCCGCGACTTTGAAGGGAGGGATGACACGAACGGAATATCCCAAATCCCCACCAATTTCTTGGAGAAGGTCGCTATCCCCTTCTCTATCTTTCCCCAGGGCAAAATCATAACCAATCAATAGTTCCTTAAAGCGGAAATCCTCATGAAGATTTGATATGAACTCCCTCGCCGAAAGCTGAGAGATCCTCTCATCAAAGGGAAAGGTAAATACATAGTCAACTCCCAACTCGGCCAGCAACTGTGCTCTTTTCTCAGGTAGTGTGAGGTAATAGGGACGTGACTCCCCTCTCAGGACGAACTGGGGATGCGGGAAGAAAGTCACCACCACAGAGGGAACACCTGCCTGTTTGGCTCCTGTAACCAGAGTTTGGATGATTTGTTGGTGGCCCAGATGTACCCCATCAAAGCTGCCAATGGTCAGCCAGGAACGATCGAGTTTTACTTCCTTCAAGTCGCGAATGTGCTGCATAGAGATCCACTCAGGTGGTCACAAATACCTTGCGGGGCTGCCAGTACTCTTCTCCCTCAATCACTTCCAGCAGAGCGATCAAATCACCCTGTTCGCTCAACCCGCGAGCCCATCCGCTTGATCCGCTTTCCGCTGGGATACGGTGGCCGTGTTTAATCTTGTCTACATCCTCAGGGGTTAACTCGAGGGTGTGCCAGTCGGCCAGGGTTTCCGCTGCGGGGATGAGGTGTTTGTACCAATCGCCAATCTCGAAGGATTCTTTCAGTTCTTGGAGGCGAACAGCATCACGCAGTGTGAATTGGCCATTTTTGGTTCTCCTCAGTCCCGTCAGATGGGCACCAACACCAAGATCATTGCCAAGGTCGTTTGCCAGAGAACGCACATAAGTGCCGGAGGAGGCATAGACATCAATAACCGCTTCCGGAGGGGCCCATTCCAACAATTCCAGATTATAGACATGGATCATGCGGGGTTCCAAATGGACTTCTTCCCCCCGGCGGGCCAGGTCATAAGCTTTTTGTCCGTTGACCTTGATCGCAGAATGTGCGGGTGGCACCTGGGCAATTTTCCCTTCATATTCTCTGAGAATCTTCTGGAAATCCTCTTCAGCGAGATGGTCCACAGATTTGGTTTCCCCAACCTGAACCCCCTCGGTATCATAAGTGTCCGTTGAGACTCCAAAGCGCAAAATCGCCTGATAACGCTTATCCGATGCGGAAAGGAATTCACTTAACCGCACAGCCGGACCGATCAACACAACCAGCACACCTGAAGCCCTGGGGTCCAGTGTGCCAGTATGCCCTGCCCTGCGGATCCCGGTACCATGACGGACAATTTTTACAACGTCGTGGGAGGTCATCCCAACCGGTTTGTCAATGACCAGCGCACCACTAATAAAATCCTTTAACTCATCATTGTTGTTCATGCTATAACTCCCCAATTTTTAAACGTATTGAGGTATGAATTCAACCATTTTTCCCGAGGGATTTCTTGGTTGCCTTCAATACTTCCTCCTGAACTCTCTTGAGATCACCTCTAATATCTGCTCCCGCAGCAGGTTTGTGTCCCCCACCTCCAAACTGGGTGGCGATGCCAGCCACATCAAATCCCGGCTGCGCACGCCAACTTACTTTAACAGTCCCATTAGTCTGTTCCACAAAGACCACGCACACGTCC
>DRBO01000094.1 GCA_011039385.1 Chloroflexota bacterium
GCAACCACCAGCCGCCCCTCTGCATCGTAATAAGCCACACCGGCTTCTGGCTGCAAGAAGGCGTGTTCCTGTTCCGGAGTATGGTATTCTCCTTCAATGATCACGTCAGCTTCCTGGAAGCCTTTTTCAAGATCCCCTTTGCGGATCTTGTATGACGTGTAAATATTGGAATCTTTATCCGGATGAATCAACATCGCCCCTTCTTGGCCCGCCTCAAAGGGATCCAGCAACACTGGAAGGTCCTCATAAGTTACTTCAATTAACTCGCCTGCGGCAGCCGCGATCCCCTCACTTTCAGCAACCACAGCTGCAACCTGGTCGCCAACAAACCGCACCCTGTCTGTATAAGGTTTTTTTGATCCAGGGCCGCACAAAACCGGCTGGTCCGGGATTTGTAAACCGTATTCATTCCGGGGAACATCCGCCGCAGTCAATATCAACTCCACCCCTTCCATCGCAGCGGCTTTCGTTAAATCAATATCCTTTACAATGGCATGGGGTCTCCCAGCAAAGAGAATTTTCATATGTAGCATATCCGGCAGGTTGATATCACCCGGATAGGCAGCTTTTCCAGTTACTTTATCCAGCGCATCGATTCTTTTGTGAGATTTACCAATTGCACCCATAAGTTTTCCTTCTGTCATCAACGTCTCTACGATCCTCTTTCCTTTAGCCGGCGGTTCTCCAATTGGAATATTCGCCGGATGATTGCTATTGAGCAGGCATAAGTTGGATCCATACCATAATAAGACAGTGTTCCCGCACCAAGGTTTTTACCTTTGCTGAGCGGCCTGTCTGAGGCATAGTGTAAAATGCCCAGATCAAATGGCGCTCGATCCAGGTTTACAATTTCATCTACTGGATGGCGTTTAGGGCGGAACATTTCATATGCTGCCGACAAGTATGGTCCAGCCTCCATTTCAATTCCGGTATAACCTTCCCGATAAAACACATCCATATAGGTAGGATTCTGGAGAAATGTCCCCATTACTGTTACAGTTTTCTGGTTGTCCAGTACAGTGCCATATACCAGGTAAGGGCTGACATCCCGGGCTTCAAAGGCACGGGGACATAAATAAGTGTTGCGGGAATGTTCGTCGTGCACCACATAAGGGATGATCACATCCCCAACAACGCCATTTAATGTGGCTGCTTTTCCAAGACAGTACACGCCCAGGATATTGCCGGCATTTTCAGCCACTTCGGTCAGGATGTTATAGGCTGCCAGGCCCAGCGGGTAATCGATATTCAGGATCAGGGCATTGCTTTGGGAAAGATAGTTCAAATCCCCAAGATCCCCCTTTACCCGGGAGTCCATCCAATCCGGAACTAACTTGCCAATTTCAAATACCTGCGCATCCACATCGAAGGAATGTTCGCTGTTGATCCTCGTTATACCGCAGTTATTTTCATGTTCAGTTCTGCGGTAATAGATCTCCTCAGTATCTGGGTCCTGGATATATTTCTTGAGAGCGTAATACCAGAAGTTCTCTCTGCTGGAGGGAACCTTATGGGTCTGGATTTGCCGCCACTCATCGATCAATTCACGCTGGTCGGCATCGATCAGGTATTGATTGATCTCCTCTTGGTTTTTAAGGGCAAATCCAGAAAGAAGGTTCGCAAAGCTATGGGTATTGCTGGAGATAAAATAAATCGGACGGTCTTTCAGTTCAGGAACCCGATTGGCAATCACCCGCCACCAATCATTAGTTGCCCGATTGTATTCGATCAGTGACCCATTCAGCAGCCGGACCTGAAAATAGCGCTCCCCGGATCTGATCTCCCGGATACGATCTATGAATTCGGCTCCATAAATTGAGCGCCAGCGGTTCAGGTCACTGACAGACATCATCAGCGCTTCGGCCAGGTCATACCAGACATCATGGTGTTTATGGGCTTCATTTAGATCAATTTCATCCGGCACATGCTGCAGCAATCGGTGGATTTTATTCCATTCAATCTGGTATGCGGTCAGCATGGGAATCACATCATCAATATCCGATCGGCTGGCAATAATACAGGCTAAAATCCCCTCATCTTTATTGTAAAAACAGCGCCTCCGCCGGGCTTTTCCATTGACCTGCTCCCAGTTCCAGACATTGCCCATTCCAGCTTCCTTGAAAACGGAGGAACTTTGGCCCAGGACGATCTCGCGGACTTCCCGTACACATTCTGGCAATCGCAGCAGGGCATAGATGAACGCGGTCATATCCGGGGCGCGATCCCGGGCATGCTGATGCAGCAGGGAGTTCATCCCGGCATGGACTTCTTCCAAGGAGCGAATTTGCACAGCGTCAGAAGTCCTGAGGAGTGAATAATAGGTCCTCAAATATAGTTCTACTTCTTCCGAGGCAGTATAAGGTACTGTTCGTTCCATAATCTACAACCTTTTTACCTGATCTGTCTGGCGGTCCTTGTATGCCAGGTCCAGTTTGTAATCTTCTAGAATAGGGGCGAATTCCTCTTTCAACCCATCTCCATCCAAACCCATCTTGTCCAGCGGATACCCCCCATATTCTTTCCTTGAAACGATGGTTTCATCATCAAGAACCTGGAGCATCTCTTCACTAACATCCAGTCCGAATTGCTTGTATATGCGCAGGATCTCAGCCTTGGGATCGCTGATCAAATTATGGAAATGAATTACCTGGTAACGGTTCGGCCCTAAATCAGACAGGATCTTATGAGGATAATAATACCAATGGCGGGCGTACTCTTTGACCACGTCAACATAAGGAAAAGCCTCCTGTGGGCTCCCATAAGCCCTCCAGTTGCTAGCCCACAGGTTAATGGCTGAGGGCAGCATCTCATCCGGTGAACGAACCAAATTGATAAATCTAGCGTTGGGGAACTGTTCCAACAGGGTCTCTACTGCCGGTGAAAAATCCGGGTTCTTTGCCAGGTAGCGTTTTCCTGGATGATTATAGAGATGACGGGTGATCACATTCCTGTAGTATTCAAACTGCCTTCTTCTTTCCCGGTCAGGGACTGCCTGGTCGTAATAAATGTACCTCCGGGCTAAATCAGGGAAGGCAAATATCGCAAATATATTGAAGGAAGACCAGGTGTGATAAAAAAGCTGGGAATCCTGCTCATAGGTATATAAGCCGGTTTTATGCATAGGATAGATATCATTCAAGAGCTGATCAAAGGCCTGGACAGCTTTCTGGACAGGGCTGCCAATCTTGCTGCTGACTTTTAGTATGAAACGGATAAGCTTGCGATGAGATAGTGCTGGCGCAAAATAGATTTCCCAGGCTTTTAAACATGTAAGCTGGCTATCCCGCAGCAGGAGTCGGTGAAGGAAAGTCGATCCAGAGCGGTAATTGCCAATGATAAATATTGGATCGGTAGTATAGAGGTGTTTGAGGTCTGTGAATAAAATCTTATCCAGGGCATACCCTGCCCTGATATACAAATTCCAGATTGGGAAAGCAACAAACAAGAAGGTTAAAATAAGCACCCGTTTTACAGATAATCTGGCGGGCGTTCCCCCGGAACGAAACAGGCTGTAATAAAAATCAGTCAGATACAAACGCAAATTAAACGGCATATTACACCAGCAGTCATTGAAGTGTCTCCCCATCACCTCTCCCGGAAATCTGTCTTCCGTGTTTTGCCGGGAGGAAATGAAACCGGGGTTATTTAAGCATCTTATACAAGTCTCGGGGCCTTGAGATCCTGTACAGAATGGAATACACGATAGTCAGGACGCCAAACCCAATAAATGTCAGGAAAAAGGCAACGATCAGTTCAGCGTATAAATCAGGCGCCCAGGAGACACCTCCCTGGATTTCAGCAGGCACAGCAATCCAGCCCTTGGTCTTATTAGCCTCGACTAACAAATTCGCGCCGGCATAGGACATGATGGCAATAACTGCCATTAACAAAAAACCCAGGCCGCGCCAAACAGGATGTGGCCTTTCGTGTTCATCCTTCAAATCGCGTTCATACTGTTGATATCGACCCATTATCCACCTTCTTTCTTACTAGCTTCCTCAATTGCCCGGACAATTTTATAGTAACCTGTGCAGCGGCACAAATTCCCAGAGATTGCTGTTTTGATTTGAGAATGGCTGGGATGAGGAATTTCTTCCAATAGTTTTGCGGCGGACATGATGAAACCTGGTGTGCAGTAACCGCATTGAACAGCTCCTTCATCTATGAACGTTTTTTGAACTGGATGGAGATGTTCTTCATCTCCCAAACCTTCAATGGTGATTATTTCAGCTCTGTGAGCTCGAGGTGCGGGTACCAGACAGGACATCACAGCTTTCCCATCTAAATACACTGTGCAGGCTCCACACTCCCCTTCCTCGCAGCCTGCCTTGGATCCAGTCAATCCGGCATGATCCCTGATCAGGTGCAGCAGGGTTTGATGGTGCCCTTCCTCAAAGGTATATTCCACGCCATTTATGCGAGTAATAATCGGTTCCTTGCCTGGCGCAAGAGGCACGCTGATTGATTTGAGTTTTCCATTTTCCGGCATCTTCCCAACCAGCAAAACAGGAGAATCAGGCAGCCTGGAAAGAACTTCTCCTGAAGCTATTTGCTCCAGTCCTCGCTGGACCAGAACCCTGGCAATTTCCTGTCTGTAAGCCGCAGATCCCCGGATATCATCTATTGGCCGGGCAGATTCTTTGGCCAGTTCAGCTGCGGAGAGGATATTCTCTTCAGTAAGGGTTTTTCCAACCAGGTACTTTTCGGCACTCTCAGCATGAATGATGGTGGGCGCGACAGCTCCAAGGGCAATCGTCGCCTTGCTGATCTGATCCCCATCCAGAGTCAACACTCCTGCCATAGAAACAAGAGAAATTGCCTGGGCTTTGCGCAAACCCAGCTTCAGGAAAACCCCTTTTTGATTTGGAGTCATTTTGGGAATCAAGACTGCAGTGACCAGCTCATCAGGCTGAAGGACATGTTTGCGAACACCCGTATAAAAATCCTTCAGTGGGATTACTCTTTCACCCTTCAGGGATTGAATCTCCAGCCTGGCTTTCAGGGCAATCAGGGGCACTATCGTATCATTGGCAGGCGAAGCGGTGACCAGATTACCTACAACCGTGCCGGCGTTGCGTATTTGGGGAGCTCCCACCTCCCAGGATGCAAGTGCCAACGGGAGAGCGAATTCCCGGATATTGGGATCCGCCAGGCACTGATTGTGGGTTACGCCTGCCCCCAGGCGCAAAAAATCTCCTTCCAGCCTGATTTGGCACAAATCCTCAATTCGCGTGATATCAATTAAGGTTTGAATCGGTTCGTGCAGCCCCTGGCGCAGTTCCAGGACCAAGTCTGTACCTCCGGCTATGACCCGGGCTTCTTCCTTTTTTTCAGCCAGTACAGAAAGTACCTGGCTGATCGATTCGGCATTGACATACTCTTGCCACATATTTCATTCTCCGTCTAACTTCTTCATACCTGAACAATCCAAATCAAGATAAAGCTTTTCCAGACCCTCCCCGCCTAGACTGGATGACCTCCGCCAGGATACTCAGGGCGATCTCCTCGGGGGTTTCTGCTTTGATGTCCAGCCCTATCGGCGCCTTAATCCGATCCAGATCTTCCTCTTTGATGCCAGCTTTAACCAGTTCCGCCCGGGTAAGCTTCCACCGCCGGCGGGAACTGATCACACCAATATAAGCAGATGGTGCCCCCAACAGCTCCGGCAGGCCCTGAATATCGACCTGATTGTTCCGGGTAGCCAGTACAATGGCAGATTGTGGAGAAAAATCATATCTTTCCGGGAGCTCTTCCAGCTGACAATGGATATATTCATCAGCTCCGGGAGCATTTTCCGGAGTGCAATATTCTTCGCGGTCATCACTCAAAACCACCCTGAAACCAAGCCATTCTCCCAGGTGAACCACTGCCCGCCCCACATGACCGCCGCCAATTACGACAAGATCTTGCGGCTGTTTGAGAGGATCAATGAAAACCTCCTGCGTCCCTCCACAAATACCGGGATCTCCCTTCTGGGGATCGATTAAGTCAAAGGAGAGAATCTTGGATTCTCCGGTTTGGATGGAGGCCAGAGCTCCCTCGATCACCCGGGCTTCAATCTCGCCGCCGCCGATGGTGCCGACAATGGATCCGTCTTCATAGACCAGCATTTTCGCTCCCGCTTTCCGAGGTGTGGAGCCTTTCGCCTGAATGATCGTGCACAATGCTGCTGCGGTTCCAGTTCGGGGAAGATCAGCCAGGGCTTTTAAGACAACCTCCGTGTTCATTTAACATTCCTTGATGATGTTTCCAACAAACTCAATATGACCGGAAGGAGCTGTTTCTTCCGGGAAACCACTCCCTTGGCAAATCGGGTACCATCCTGGCTGGCCGGGTATGGCAGGTCATCAAATACCGGAGGAGGGTTGATAAAGATCAATCGGCTTGAACTCTGAACAACGTCGGTCACCATCAAGATCGTAAAATCCAACGCCCGATTAACCCGGAGTTTTTCCAGCGCGTCTTTCAACTCAACCAGGTGCTTGTCTACCTGCAACAAATCGGTGACTTCAGCCTGAGCAATGCCGAAATTGAATCCACCAGATGAGTAGGTCTTGGTATCAGAGCTGACAATCTCGTCTGGATCCCGGGTAGAAATACCTGCCCCAGCCTTGAGCACCGCTTCACCAAAACTATCCAGGGTTTCACCCTTTAGGGGATTGTTGGCAGAGAGAGCCCAGCGGCTAATGCGTTCTGCAACCTTCTTATCTCGATCAGTGGTAGTAGGGGATGTATAAAAGAGAGTATCAGAAAATATTCCTGCCAGGAGCATGCCGGCAATATCCCCGGGGGCACTGAGTCCTGCCTCGATGATCCTTTCGGCAATAATGGTGCTGGTGCTGCCAACGACTTCAGTTGTAAAGCGAATGGGAGCCCGAGTAAAAGGATTTCCCAGCCTGTGATGGTCTATAATCTCCAGCAGCTCCGCCTCTTCTAGCGCGCCCACAGCCTGTTCTTGCTCATTATGGTCAACCAGCACGACTCGCACGCGGGGCGGATTGAGGATATCCCTTTGGCGGGAAAGTCCCACATATTGCCCCTCATCATCGACAACCAGGAAATAATTGCGCTCTTCACGGAGAATTCTATTGAGACCATCCCGGATCCGGCTGCCAGCTTTGAATTGGGGCACCTCCGTATCCGCAGCCTCATGGCAGGGCACCTCCAGCAGCTCAATGATACGCATTTCCTGGCGTTCCGGATGCGGGCCAACGAGTTCGGAAAGGAAAGAGAACAGCGTCAAACCTGTGATCAATCCATACGGCGTTCCATCTTCATTAACAACTGCCGCCACCCCGCCTGTCCGGCTGGCAATTTCCCAGGCGTTACGGAGGGGTTCATCGGGTGCAACTGAATCCATTCTGCGGGCCACGGCTTCGAATTGGGGAGATACATCCGTTAACAAACAGGGGGCTTCAAGCCCCAGGCGATCCAGCACCCAGGTAGTCTGGGGATTAATTGTCCCTGCCCGGGCGGGGACGGCGTTCATACCATCCCGCTCTCTCAGCAGCCAGGCATAACCAATAGCCGAAGCAATTGAATCGGTGTCGGGGTTCACATGTCCGATAACATAGGTGATCTGTTCCATAGACATTTCCTGCCTGATTTTTCGGTAGAACTGGTCCTTACAGGCCGTAGAATAACCGGCGGTTTAACTACTAAATTATAACAGATTGAATACCTCCAGATGTTCTCCCCTCAGAGAGCAGAAAATGCCCGGGAATTACTTCCCGGGCATTTCTGTTTTTTCATCAATCCTGCTTTTAGGCTTGCTGAAGCGCGCGCCAGACTTTTTCTGGCGTGACAGGATTATCTTTGATATTCACCCCACAGGCATTGTATACCGCGTTACCAACGGCTGGAGCGACACCATTCAGAGGGATTTCTGCCACTGCCTTAACCCCAAAGGGATGAGAAGGTTCGAAAGTTTCCACAAAAATGACCTCCAGTTCTGGCATTTCATGGGCTGCGAAGATATGGTAATCCCTGAAATTGATTTCCCTGGCCCAGCCCTTTTCATCATAGACCATTTCCTCTGAAACAGCATACCCCAGCGCCTGGGTCATACCGCCCTCGATCTGTCCTGAGGCAGTAACCGGGTTGACGATCACACCTCCATCGACCGCCATCACCAATTTACAAACCTCAACCGCTCCGGTTTCCGTATCCACGATCACCTCAGCGAACTGAGCGGCAAAAGGCGGTGGCGAGACCGGCGACACGTAGGATCCAACAGCCATGATCTGCTCCTGGTTGGCATGATGCAAAGAGTGCAGAGCAACGTCCTCCAGAGACACAGCATGCCCGTCCGGCGCGATAGCGCAGCAATTGGCCAGTTCGATTTCGTTCGGGAGAATAGTCGCATTTTCCACCCTGGATTCCAGGATCATTGCCGCTCTCTCACGGATGCGGTCTGCCACCTTATTGGCAGCGTCCACAACAGCAGCCCCGGAAATATAAGTAGTACTCGAGGCGTACGCCCCTTTATCGAAGGGTGTGAAGTCCGTATCCGAAGAATACACAATCACATCCTCTAGCGGCACGCCAAGGATCTCAGCAGCCATTTGGCCCAGGACTGTGTCCGAGCCGGTGCCGAGATCTGTTGCTCCCACCAGCAGGTTAAACGATCCGTCATCATTCAGTTTAATACTGGCCCCGCCCATATCCAGGTAAGGGATAGCAGTGCCCTGCATGACCAGGGCAACGCCCAGGCCGCGTTTCAAGTAGGGTTTGCCTGCGACGGATGCCCAGTTGGGATCTGCCAGCTTATCATCCCAGCCAATAGCCTCCTTGCCCTTCATAACGCACTCCGCCAGAGCATTGGTCTGGATCATTTCAGGAACAGGATCCCGTCCTTCACTCCAGGCGACACTGAAGGGATGGATTTCTCCAGCCCTGAGCGTATTTTTAAGCCGGAATTCCAGAGGATCCAGCCCCATTTCCCGGGCGATGAATTCCATATGCCTTTCAACCGGCCAGTAACCCTGAGGCACACCGTATCCCCGATATGCTCCGGAGGGCGGCGTATTGGTGTAAACGATATCAGCATAAAAGCGGATATTCGGCGCATCGCGGTAGGGTCCATCCCCTACATAAAGAGACATAGACTTGGTAGTGTTTCCAGTGACCGTCAAAGCATGTGCGCCGTTGGCACCTGTATCGCTCAAGGCATACATCTCATTGGCTGTCATCGTGCCATCATTCTTGATACCAGTCTTCAACCGGATCCGCATAGGATGGCGTGACCGGGAAGCATAAAACTCCTCTTCCCTGGTGCAGACATACTGGACCGGCTGACCAGTGGCGATCGTCAAATGGGCTGCCACATCTTCTATCAACATTTCCTGCTTGCCGCCAAATGCTCCTCCAACGCGGGGCTTGATCACCCTGATCCGTTTAACTGGCAGTTCCAACACCGGGGCGATCATCCGCCGGATATGGAATGGCACCTGGGTGCTGGTCAGGATCACCAGCCTGTCATCTTCATCCCAATAGGTGATCACAGCATGGGGTTCGATATGGGCCTGCTGAACCTTGGGGACCTCATATTCCGCTTCAAAGACACGATCCGCTTCCTTAAATCCTTTCTCCACATCTCCAATATCAATCCTGATCTCTGCAGCCAGGTTCCGGGTTGGATCAGAATCAGCAAAATAGACATAATCATCCTGATCATGAATGATTGGCGCCCCGGTTTTCATAGCCTCCCGGGAATCGAGGACTGGCTCCAGCAATTCATACTCCACCTCAATCGCCTTGAGAGCTTTTTCGGCAATTTCTTCACTTTCAGCGGCCACAAAAGCCACGCGATCCCCTACGAATCGAACCTTATTGTCAAGAGAATAACAATCCAGCGGTCCTGGAATGGGATCGGATTGACCGGCAGTGGAATAAGGCACACGGGGAAGATCCTCATGGGTCAAAATGCAGCGCACACCAGGAATTTTCTCGGCCTTTTCTGTATCGATCGATTTGATCAACGCGTGCGCATGAGGGCTGTGGAGCACTTTGGCATACAGCATATCCCGCCGTTCATAATCTGCCGTAAAAACCGGTTTGCCTTGCACAAGTTTAACAGCATCTACCTTTTCCTTGGGTTTTCCCACCTGGCGCCAGGTATCTGGGCTATTGCTGACCTTAATATTCGTGATCACCCGCTGGGCTGTTAATGTAGATCCATCCACTTCGACAGTCCGGGTTTGCGGAATGGAATCGCTTATATCCGTACCCATCCACTCCGGAGGAACCTGGATTGGATCCTCTATGGGAGGCACTTCCTCTCCCCGCATTCTGGCGGCGGCTCTGAGCACGGCTTCAACAGGCTTTTTATATCCCGTACAACGGCATAAAACACCCGAAAGGACATCTCGCACCTGGACCTCGGTTGGATCTGGTTCCCGGAGCAAGAGCTCTTTGGCAGCCAGGAGCTGGGCAGGCGTGCAGTAACCGCATTGAATAGCACCAGTTTTAACAAATTCTTGCTGGAGGATGTGCAGACCGCGGGTTTCTTTCCATCCCTGGTGGGGGTGTTCTCCCATCTGTTCCAGGGTTTCCAGCTCATGGCCATCGGCCTGAGCAGCCAGCAGCAAGTAACTGTTGACTGGTTTTCCGTCCATCAGCACCGCGTCAGCACCACTTATACCGTGCTCATCACCAAATTTGACACTGCTGAATCCCAATCGCCGTAAAACCGCGTAGAGCCGTTCCCCGGGATGGACCGGCAGCAAATATGTTTCTTGATTTATCGTCAGTTCAATATCCAACATAGTGATCTATCCTTCTATCATCCCTTCAATCTCTTGCAGGCAGCGTCCAACCAGCACACCAGCTGTGTCCGAACGATAATCTGCCCCAGCCCATTGATCAACAGCCCCGGAATATGCGTCCCGGGCAGCTATCTCCACACCTTCTTTCTCCGGGCCGTCAAAAACCAGCACAGGTTGATCGCCATATCCCAAGAGGACTACCCGTGTTCGGCCGGACGGCCAGACAGCCACAGCGGCAGCCACAATCGGTAGATCCGCGGGGGAACGAGCCACATAATGATAAGCCGCAGTGCTCTCCACTGGAATGCGGATGCTGGTGATCAGTTTCCCGGACAGTTTCTCATCACGGACCGGTAGAAAATCACCCAGCTTAACCGAATCCATCTTTTTGCCCTCCCCCACTAATTCCAGCTCCGCATCCAGCGCCAGGAGGACACCCGCGACTGGGGACCTCCCATCTGCAGCCGTAATCGTACCAGCCAGAGTTGCGACCTGCCGCCGGTTATAAGTCTCCTGGTGGGTAATGGCCCTCTCGAGAGCAAGAGGGATCAATGCTGAAGTTAACAGGGATTGCAGGGTAGCAGCTGCACCAACGTTCAGTTCTTTTCCCTTTCTGGCGATCTCTGTTAAACCCAAGCTCTGCACATCAACCACAGCAACAGGTTCCTTGATCACCTCATTGATATACAGGCCTCCCCCCAATATCAATGTGCGGGGATCAGTGCGGTTAATCAGGGCAAGCGCTTCCTCCATTTTTTTCGGTCGGTAGTATTCAATAATCATGGTTCATTTTCCTTGTGCTCAGAGCCCTGGATTGAATTATCAATCCAGGAATAAATCCTCACCAGGGCTCAGGTTTGATTTTGCCCTTAGTCAGCGGCGAAGGTATCGATAAGCAGTTTAACATTCCCACCTACAGGATACAAGATCGGCGTTGTGCAGCCATGCTTGCGATACTGGTCCACTTTGTCCCGGGCTTCATCAGGAGTACCAGAAGCCGTGATCCTGTGGATGAGATCATCGGGAACAAGGTGCTTGGCGGCCTGGATCTGCTCCTGAGTCGCGGGCCATCCCAGGATCGACTGAATCTCGGCAACGATATCAGACGACACACCTGAAGCCAGGGCAATATGAGGCTGCTGGGCCAGGTACTGGGTCAAGAGTTCCCGGCTGGAATCGATAGCCTCCTCATGATCTTCCGACACCGAGCATACCACCAGCTGGGGGCGTTCAATATCATCAAGCGTCTTCCCGGCCCTCTTCGCACCTATTTCAATATTCTCCAAAGCCATTTTATTGTACTCTACCGGCACACAGTAATTCAGCACTACTCCATCGCAGATCTCCCCGGCCAGCTGGAGCATTTTTGGCCCCGTAGCGCCAATCATGATCTGAACGTTGCGGGGTTCCCTGCGCCCGTGGACCACATCGAGCTCGATCCCTTTCACATGGACAAATTCACCCTCAAAGGTCACGTTTTCCATGTTCAACAAGCGGCGCATCACCTCTACCGTTTCCCGCATGGCTGTGAGCGGTTTGCGGCGATCAATGCCTACATTTTCAGCCAGGGGATCCCACCAGGCCCCAATGCCGCAGATCATGCGGTCAGGAGCCAGATCGTCCAGGGTAAGGAAGGTAGATGCCAGCAAACCAATGTTGCGAGTCCAGTTGTTGATCACGCCTGAACCGATCTTGATCTTCTCAGTCACAGCAGCATAGGCTGCCATGGGAACAATGGCATCTCGCACCAGTCGGGATTCTGCCTGCCAAACAGCGTCAAAGCCTTTTTCCTCAGCATATCGCACGTATTCCAATCCATCACGTAAATCATGGGCATCTTGTAAATAAAGGGCAGCGGTTTGCATGAGTTACCTCCTCAATAAATAAACAATAAAAGAAATTCTTATTCCTTGGTTCTGAATTCCGGCTCTAGCAATGCCAGATCCTCTGGTTCATCCAAATCAAGCTCCAAAGAAGCCAAATCACAAATTTCCAGGCGGATATCCGCCTCCCTGGCTGCCTGGCAGTGCTTTTCAAATGATCCCGGACCATACCGCAACTCAATTAGGTCCGGCGGACAAACTAACAGGGCATTGGTTCCTTCCTTCTTCCGGTCTGGAGCGATCGCTACCACTGGCGGCTGCTTCCTGTGGGCCAGGATTCTTCTTAGATCCTCCGCGTCCAGCCTCGGCAGGTCCGCCGGAATGATCAAAATTCCACAAGACCCATATGATTTAGCGATTTCAACCGCACGGGTAAGTGCGGTATTCAATCCCGGGCTGCCATACTCCTGAACGGTCCGGGCTCCCATGTCCCTTGCCAGGGCCAGGGCTTCTGTGTCCCGACTGATCACAAGGATATGTTCAATTTCAGCCATGGTGGTTAGAACCTGAATGGTATGTTCTAGCAAATACTGGTTTAAATCTGCTCGTTCTTCAGCGGAAATCACCTTTGCTAATCGGGATTTCCCCCTGCGAAGCGGCTTAACAGGAATAATAGCCCATAAAGCCATCCTTAAACCTCCTTCACTAAGCTACTACCAACAGCTATTATGTTTTCTGCCACAGCAACGCGGTCAGCTCTCGTTTTCATCCAGATATTGGTGTGGAATAGGGTCAAAGAACCATTCCACGCAGAGAGGATGTCCTCCTGGAGGTCCCGATCAAGGTCATCAATCACAAACCCATCCAGCAGATCTCCATAATGGGCTGCCACAGCCCCCGCGGAAGGCTGGATGCCCATCTCGCGGTACATTTTTGCAGCAGGCCCTTTGACTGCCTCTCCACAGATGATCGGCGATACACCGAGTACGGTTTTGCTTCCCAGGGCCGAGCGAATTCCCGGCACAGCAAGGATGGGATCAATGCTCACCCAGGGATTTGAGGGGCAGATCAGCACCAAATCCGCGGCCTGGATGGCATCAAGAACTCCCGGTGCTGGTCGCGATTTTTCCACATTATGGAATTCAAAACCCTTAACCTCGGGTTCACAGCCTAATTTGACAAAATATTCCTGGAATGTCAGGATTCCCTGATCAGTCTCGACCAGAGTTGGCACAGGGTCATCACTCATAGGGATTACGGCTGACTGAACGCCCCAGGCTTTGCAAAAATCCGCTGTAATCTGGCTGAGAGGCTGACCAGCGCCCAGGCGTCGGGTCCTTTCCAGGTGAGTTGCCAGATCCTTACCTCCCAGCTGGAACCAATCCGGTCCACCCAGGGCCTGGATTTCCTGAAATGTCTCCCAACTTTCCTGATCACGCCCCCAACCTGTTGCCTGGTTTTCCAATCCCGCCAGATTATAACAAACTGTATCAAGATCAGGGGAGATCCACAACCCAAACAGGGAAAAATCGTCACCGGTATTGACAATCACGGTCATTTCCGGTGCCCCATTCAGCCGGGAGATCCCGTCAACCAGCTTGGCTCCTCCCACTCCACCTGCTAAGGCTGCAACTTTCATCAATAACTCTAGCTCCTGTAAACTTCCGTCAATGTGCCAGTGGAATTACCAGCTGATAATCCATCTTAGCGGAACAAATCCTTTTCCTTATCCCTTGGCAGCTCTGCAAAGGACGCTTCCCGCAAAGCATATGGGAATCCTCGCACGTGAATGACAGGGGTACCTTCATCTGCCTGGCCCATCAGCAAAGAGGCTCCAGCGGCAAGCTCATCTGCGGCAGCGGTTTCCGTTGTCTGAAGGCGATAACCAAACAGGTCCGGTTCCCCTCTGAGATCCACGACACCAGGCAACCCGGAAAGGCCAATGGAAATTCCTACTGTGCCGTTCCGCCAGGCCCTGCCATGAGAATCGATCACCAGCACACCCAGGCGGACCCCAAAGGCCTCCTCCAGCAAGGAACGGATCTTCCCGGCAGAACAGTCAGGGTTCTCCGGAAGCAGCAGCACGCTTTCATCCCCCGTGATTTCCTCCCGGGAAACGTTGGAGCGGTCAATACCGGCATTGGCGCAGATAAAACCCAGCCTGTGCTCCACTACGATCAAGCCCTGTCTGGCCCGGAGAACCTGGCTGCTTTCCTGGAGGATCAGCTCCACAAGGCGCGGGTCTTTCCCGGTCAGTCGGGCGAGCTCTCGCGCCCGCTCCCGGGGCTGGACGGCATCCAGGGCTATCTGGCGTCCCTCAGCTTTGGAAATGACCTTCTGGGCAATCACCAGGATATCTCCGTCCTGGAGGGTGACCCCATTTTGTCCCAGGCTCTGCTTGATAATCTGGGCCAGATCATCTCCTGATTGAACCAGAGGAAATTCCCTCAAGGCAACCAGGCTTAATGCACCACCAACAGATTCGTTCACGACATTCTCTCAGGAACCAACAATCTTAATGCTGGCATGATTAATATCATTGAATTTGTTCAAATAAA
>DRBO01000060.1 GCA_011039385.1 Chloroflexota bacterium
ACTTCTTACGCAGAAGATGAGATGTTGTTTTCAGCGATCCGTGCCGGGGCTTCAGGGTATGTACTTAAACAAGTAGGCAGCAACGAGCTGATTGATGCCATCGAGGCTGTAGGCAGGGGTGAAGCCCTGCTGGATCCTGCCGTTACCCAACGTGTTTTTAAGGAAGTCCGTAAAGCCGCCCGGGAAGAAGAAGCCTCAGCTTTCACCGACTTGACAGACCAGGAGAAACATGTCCTGATCCATGTCTCAGAAGGTAAAACCAATCGGGAAATCGCCAAGACCCTTTATCTGGGGGAAGGCACAGTAAGAAATTACGTCAGCAGCATATTATCCAAGCTGGATGTCAGCAACCGGGCAGAGGCGGCAGCTTATGCAGTGAAACATAACCTGCGCAATCACCTGGTTCATTTATCAAAAGATTGAGGGATTTTGAAGAAACAAAAAAACTCCCTTTAGTTTTTTCTATTTAAGGACCCTGGGCAGGCTGCAGATAATTGGATACCACCCACCCCTTTCTGGATGTGTTCAATGGAGCTTCTATCTGCCACCACAAATAGCCATCTCTCTCTACCGGTCCTCCCGTGATAAGAAAGATCTCTCCTTCCAGCCCCAAGTAGGCAATCCTCCCATTCAGGGAGGGCTCTATTCTCAGGCGCAGTCCTTCCCCTTCTGTGCCGGAAACCTGCACGTATGCCCCCTGCAGATACCCGTCTTCCATTGGCGGGGTGGGTGAAGCGAGGATAACTGGCGTTATGCTGGGTTGGGGTGTTTGAGTAGCAGTAGGCACAGGGATGACCATGATCTCCGCTCCACCTTGGTAAGGAGCCACCCCTCCAGGCAGCACCCCCCCTGAAATCAAATAAACCATGACCAGCAACAAGCTGGCGGTCAGGATTGAACCGCCCATTACCCAAGGATTGAGGAATTTCTTCATAAGGGATTCCTCATAAATAAAGGCTTGGGCAAGTTATCCGGCACCATCACCTTCAACGCCAGCGGCTCGATCGTGATTTGGATATCATTGGAGGGCGGGACCGGCTCACCATCCAGCTGGAGATACAAATCAGACTTCGATTGTATACGAATTTCCTGGCAGGATATCTGAGTCGTTTTCTCTGAATCAATGTGCTTCCCGGAAGCAAGGTCAAATAAATGCTGAAGAGTTTCCAGCATGCTGTCACCTGAGAATAACCACAAATCCATCCTGCCGTCATCAAGGACTGCGCTGGGTGAAATTTCTGCCATTCCCCCCGCGTAAAGGTGGATATTAGTTACCAGGGCGAGGATAAAAGTGCCCTCCATGTTTTCCCCGTCCACCCGGATATTCAGATCCATGCCAGACCAGTTACGCGCGAACCAGGCCACATTGGCCGCATACTGTGTGGCAGGAAATTGCTTCTGCCAGCGCGTCCTGGGCTCCAGATGATGCACCACAAACGCGTCAAAGCCTGCCCCACTCCACAGCAGAAAAGGGACATCCTGGCAGATTCCGACATCCATCACATGTATATGACCGTTGAGTATTCTCTTGACGCTCTGCTCCAGAGCGATCCAGTTGGTCCAAGATAGCGTTGGCAGACCCAATTCCTGAGCCCAGACATTAGCAGTTCCTGAAGGCAAGACTGCCAGGCTGGTGTCACTGCCCAGTAACCCTGCGACAGCCCTGTGAATGGAACCATCTCCCCCGGCGATAAAAACTGCATCCAGATGATCCCTGGCAGCCCGTTTCGCCAGCTTGGTGAGATCAGGTCCACCCTGGGTTCTCAACAGTTCAACATCCCAACCGTTTGCCCTTAATATCTTGGCTGCCCGCTCAACCAGGGGTTGGGAAGGAAATCTACCCGCCATGGGATTGTAAATCAACCGTCCCCTCATCATCCTCCTCGTAGCAGATTCATCAAACAACGCACTTCAAGTGTACTCCAACGGGAGAGCACCGTCAATTATTAGATGATGGTACAATCAAAACGGCAAGTTAAAAAGGGTCCGTCCATGTCCGAAATTCTCAACGATCGTTACCGTCTGGATAAAAAACTGGGAGAGGGGGGAATGGCCATTGTGTTTCAGGCCACTGACCTGATGCTTGAACGGACCATCGCTGTGAAAATCCTGCGGAAGGCGTTTTCTGCTTCGGTACCATTCCAGAAGAGATTCAAAGAGGAAGCCCGGGCTGCAGCAAACCTGACTCACCCCAATATCGTCACAGTACATGACTTCGGTTTTGATAAAAACCGGCTTTTTATCGTTATGGAACACGTTCCCGGAACCGATCTGAAAGCGATTATCAAGGAACACGCACCGCTCCCCATCCCTCAGGCATCCCGGCTTTTTGTCCAGACCTGTGCGGGTATTGGTTATGCTCATAGAGCCGGTCTGGTCCATTGTGATATCAAACCTCACAACATGCTGGTTACTCCTGACTTCCGAGTTAAGGTCACTGATTTTGGCATCGCCAGAGCCATGGCCTCAGTAAAACATGATGAACAAAGCAATGCGATCTGGGGATCTCCGGCCTATTTTTCACCAGAGCAGGCAGCTGGAAGAGCGCCTTCTCCATCTTCGGATGTGTACAGCCTGGGAGTGGTCCTGTATGAGATGTTGACCGGGGAACTGCCGTTTATGGACTCTACACCGCAGGATCTCGCTCTCCTGCACCGCTATGAGCCGCCCCCTTCCCCGCGCCACATTAACCCTGAAATATCTCCCGCGCTGGAAGAGATCATCCTCAAGGTCCTGTCCAAAGAAGCCAGCGCCCGGTACAGGACTGCGGATCAGTTAGGCAGGATAGTGATCAGTTTTACTGAGCTGGAAACCAACGGCTACCTGGAAGAAGAAACTGCGATCTCACAGCCAGCCGATCCTGCCCTGGAGGCTATCAAGGCCCTGGAGACTAAAAAAACTCCCCAGGGATGGCTTACAATTGTTCTAGGACTGCTGGCTTTGATCGCTGTTGGCGGTCTGATCCCTTTTTGGCTCTGGATCTATTCCCAAATCAATTGATGTCTTATCCTTTTTCAATGAAGATCAATATGAAAGAAAGAGATTTCCTCATTTCCCCTTCTATACTTTCGGCAGATTTCACCCAGCTGGGAGATCAGATCCAACGCGCTGAACAAGCCGGCGCGGACTGGATCCATGTCGATGTCATGGACGGGCACTTTGTTCCCAATATCTCGATGGGGCCCTTCATTGTAGAAGCCTGCCGCCGTGCTACAGACCTTCCCCTGGACGTCCATTTGATGATCGAAAAGCCTGAGCGCTACCTGGAAAACTTCATCAGCGCAGGCGCGGATTACCTGACGGTGCATATTGAGACCTGTCCGGAGATGGACAGGATTTTGTCCAGGATCCAAGAATTGGGATGCAAAGCCGGCATTACCTTAAATCCAGCTACTGCGGTAGATAAGATCGAACCATTTCTCAAGCTGGCAGATCTGGTACTGGTTATGTCCGTCCAGCCAGGCCATTCTGGTCAATCCTTCCTTTCAGAAACCCTTCCCAAAATCAGCTGGCTGCGGAATAAAATTGATGAGATCAAGCCCGAGGTATTGCTTGAGGTTGACGGGGGCATTAATCCCGAGACGATCAGGGATGCCTATGACCGGGGAGCACGGGTTTTTGTAGCCGCCAGTGCGATCTTTAACCATCCCCAGGGCATTCAGGCAGGGTTTGATTCTTTACTGGAAAGGTTGCGAGGTTAATTAAAAGGAAAAATCCCGGCGAGTGACTCGAGCCGGGACTTTTTTATAAATTGGCAAAACGAAAGCTATTACTTGGTGTTAATGATAATGGTTCACACTTTCGTTAAAGTACGGATGCAGCGGGTGCAGAGAGTCTTACGGACTTTTTTGCCGTCTTCGTAAACTGTCACCTGCTGTAAATTGGGCTTGAATTTCCTTTTGGTCGCTTTCTTTGACCAAGGCCGGTTTTGCCCAAATTGTGTGGTTTTTCCACATTGTTCGCATTTCGCCATAATTTGTCCCTCAGATAACAATGAACTTACTGCTAATTTCCTCAAAGCTCAAAAATCGAATGAAACCCCGTCCAATCCGCGGGATTAATAACGATCCTTCAAGCCCGCCAATCTTACCATACAACCCTCCATTCCACAAGAGGATACCTACCTTTCCACTCGTTTTATGTTAAAATTTGCATCTGCTAGCAAGCCTACCATTATCATCAAAGAGTAGAGATATATCTATGAAAAAAGTAAACAGATCCCTGGGCGACATACAGATATCCAAGCAAGCAATTGCTACCATAACCTTTCAGGCTGTTCAGCGCTCTTATGGTGTGGTTGGGCTGGCAGCCAAAAATATCGCAGACGAACTGGCTCACGCTATCGTTAAGGATCCCACACATGGCATTGATGTGGAATATAAAAATGACGAGATCAATATTGATATCTACATCATCATTGAATACGGCACGCGGATCAAATCCGTCGCCGCAAGCGTTGCCAATACAGTTCGATACCAGGTAGAAAGTTCCCTGGGTCTTCCTGTGAATGAGATCAACATTCACGTTCAAGGCCTGCGCATCAGCAACGGCGAGAATTAGCTAGCATGGCTCTTTCCAGGAAGATACTAGTCAGGAGTACTCGGTATGAGCGAAGAACGGTCAAATAACAAGCAGCCGATTTCCGCTGCGCAGTATAAAGAATTAATGATCGCCGGTTTGACCTGGTTGAGGACAAACCAGGAATCGGTAAATGCCCTGAACGTCTTTCCCGTCCCGGATGGCGACACCGGCACCAACATGGTGCTGACCTTGCAGGCAGCGGTGAATGAGATTTCTGCTCTTGAAAATGAGAGTGTAGGTGAATTGGCAGAAAAGCTTGCTTACGGGGCTTTGATGGGGGCCAGAGGGAATTCGGGGGTGATCCTGTCTCAGATCTGGCGTGGCTTTTCAAAAGGAATTGAGCACTGCCAGACCATGAGTGGAAAACACCTTGTTGAAGGGTTAAAACAAGCCCGAGACACAGCTTACAAAGGAGTTGTCAGGCCTGTTGAAGGCACAATCTTAACGGTGTGCAAAGACATGGCACTGGCGGCGGAAAAAAGCCTCCAGGAAACGGAAGACCCGTATGAAATCATCAGGCTGATCACAGATGCCGCCCAGGTGTCTGTAGATCACACACCTGAACTGCTAGACGTCCTCAAGGAAGCGGGCGTGGTTGACGCAGGCGGGAAAGGCTTGATGCATATCTTTGAAGGCATGGTCCGCTATATTGATGGTGAACCGCTGGACATCGAGCCCATTCACGTTCAGCCATTATCGGTGATTGGACAACAAGAAGCTTTGAGCAGTGCCGAACCCGGACAAGACTACGAGGTGATTGTTGACTTTCAGCCCCACAACCCTCTGGTTTTAGAACACTTCTACGAGGAGCTGGAAAACATCGGCACATCCATTCAAGTAGGTGAAGGTGATGGCATCTATCGAATGCATATCCATGTGCCTACAGAGAAACGTTACGAGCCTATTGACTACACGATGTCCCTGGGAACGATCACCAAGGTCCACATTGAGAACCTGATGATCCAGATGGAAGCGCCAGGCGCCAGGAAGGAAGAAGACCCCATCAAGCTGGCCAATATTTCACCGGGGGATATCGCCCTTGTGACCATCTCACCCGGTACGGGTTTCTCACATATTTTTGCCAGTCTGGGCGCAGCTGCCATCGTGGAAGGCGGACAAACGATGAATCCCAGCACGCAGGAAATCCTGGCGGCCTTTGAGGACCTTCCTACTGATCAGGTGATCATCCTGCCTAATAACAAGAACATCCTCATGGCCGCCAATTCAGCAGCCAAGTTGTCTGTCAAACAAGTCAGGGTAATCCCCTCAGTCACAGTCCCTCAGGGATTGGCAGCCATGCTGCGCCTAATACCAGGCCAGGATCTGGATGTCGTGATCAAGGAGATGGAAGCTGCGATTACAGAGGTGGAGAGTGGTGAGATCACCACAGCCGTACGAGATGTAGAAATCGATGGAATCAACGTCAAAGAGGGAGAAATCATATCCCTTCACAACGGCAAGCTGGTCGGGTCAAACACAAACCTGGAAGATGGCTGCCTGGTCTTTCTAGAAAGCGCTCAAGCACAGGACTACGAATTGATTACCTTGTTCCATGGGAAAAACATCTCCCCGGAAGAAGCACAAGAGATGGCTGAGTTCATCCAGGAGAAATATCCTGAACAGGTTGTGGAGCTGCAGTATGGAGGGCAGCCGCACTACCAGTTCATTTTATCGCTCGAATAATCCTGGAAAACAAGCTCAGCGTGGTAGTTATCATTCATTACCAAACCAGAAAACAGACGGCGGGCTTGAAATCAGGCTCCGCCGTTTTCATAACCCGGGAGGTATTTTTGCCAACAGCGATTGTTACTGACAGCACGTCCGATATCCCTGCCAGCTTGTTAGAAGAATATAATATTTTTCAGGTTCCTACTGATCTGATCCTGGATAACGTAACCTACCTGGATGGGTTTGACCTCTCCAGAAATGAGTTTTATGACCGGCTGCCCACCTTGGAAAACCTGCCTACAACTGCTGCGCCATCCGCGGGACGTTTTCAAAAGATATTTGAAGGTATTTTTTGTGAAGGCTACACAGATATCATTTCCATCCATGCTGCCAGCGCGCTAAGTGGTATCTACAATGCCGCCAGGCTGGCGGCCAAAGAATTTTCCGAGACTATCCATGTTCTTGACAGCGAACAGCTCAGCCTGGGTCTGGGATTTCAGGTCATCGAAGCAGCCCGGGGGGTGCGCGAAAACTTGCCCCTGGAAGAGATACTCCGCAAGGTTCAGTCTATCCAGAAACGGCTCCATGTATTTGCACTGCTGGATACTTTCACCTATATCCACCGCAGTGGGCGTGTTTCCTGGGCAAAAGCCCGCCTGGGATCTATCCTCAATATCAAGCCCATCATTGAGCTGAAGAAAGGCCAAGTCCTCAACCGCGGCTTGGCCCGGGCCCGTGGTAACGGCCTGCGGCTGCTGGGTGAATATTTAGGTAAGTTAGGTCCGCTGGAACAGATGGCTGTACTGCACACCAACGCTGCAGAAGCCGGAAGGGATTTTATCCAACATTTTTCACCTCCCCAGATCCCGGACCCCTTTCTGGTAAACGTCACCACCATCATTGGTACCCATGTTGGCCCCAATGGGATAGGATTTGCAGCAGTGGTAAAATAATTTCAATGAAACCATCAATAAAAAACCTTCGTAAGTTTTTCCGTTTAGAAGCAGAAAGAGGGTACGACAACAAAGCGGTAATGGGAGGACTGGTCAATATCCTCTCTTCCTGGGAAATGAATGCCAGGGAGGACCAACTTCCTGAGCAGACCATCCAGGCTGTGATCAGTCGCCTGCGTGATTATCACCGCCTCAGTGAAGAGTCTCGCGAGGAGACATTAAAAGGAATCTGGCAGCGGATCCTCAAGGATACCGGCACAGAGATCAAAGAGGTCCAGCCAGCCACTCCTGCCCCGACTGTGCCCCCTGCGCCTGAAACTCCCTCTCAGGACGAAACCCCTCAGCCGGATGAGATTCCCGCGCTAGAGGAACAAACCCCTCAAGTGGAAGAACCTTCCCCCGCAGAAGGTCCATCCCCGGAAGAACACGCCCTTGAAAAGGACATACCCCAACCTGATCCGGATCTCGATTTCGATACACCCATCTCTGCCATCAAAGGAATTGGCGTAAAAAAGCAGTCAGCCCTGGAAAGGATGGGGATACGCACTGTCAATGATCTTCTGTTTACTTATCCCCGCAGGCATGATGATTACTCTCAACTCAAACCTATAGGCAATCTCTGGTACGGCGACGACGTCACAATCATCGGATCCGTAGAGAGTGTCACCTCCCGCAGTGTGCGATCAGGGAAGATGAAAATAGTCGAAGCGCTGATTTCCGATAAAAGCGGTGCCATTCGGGCAACCTGGTTTAACCAACCCTGGATGGAAAACCAGTTAAAAAAAGCCAAGCAAGTAGTACTCAGCGGGCTTGTGGAACAGTACCTGGGCAAACTGGTGATGAATTCCCCGGAATGGGAACCTCTCACTAAACAACAACTTCATACCAACCGAATTGTCCCGGTCTATCCTCTAACCAAGGACATTACCCAAAAATGGTTGAGACAGATCATTCATGATACGGTCGAGAAGTATGCCCCGTCTCTTCCCGATCCCTTACCCGAGGAAATTCGCGCGGAAAATGAACTTCCGATACTTTCTAAAGCTGTTCAGCAAATCCACTTTCCTGATAACGACGACTCGCTCCAAAAAGCCCGGCAGCGGCTGGCATTTGATGAGCTCTTCTTGCTGCAGATGGGAGTGCTGAAACAAAAACGGCAGTGGGAGAGCCGAGAGGGCGCAGTTTTCGACTGCCCTGACGAATGGCTTCAAACCCAACTGAAAAACCTGCCCTTCCAACTGACAGCAGCCCAGAGCAAAGCCCTGCAACAAATCAGGGAAGACCTGAAATCCGGCACACCAATGAACCGCCTGCTCCAGGGGGATGTAGGGTCTGGTAAGACTGTGCTGGCTGCGCTAGCGGCCCGGATTGTCATACGAGAGGGCGCCCAAGCCGCGCTCCTGGCTCCCACGAGCATCCTGGCCGAACAGCATTATCAGGGTTTGATTAAACTGCTCACCGGCCTGGAAGACGGCCTGGAAGAAAGCCAGCTCAGCTTGCTGATCGGAGCGACCCCGGAGAATGAAAAATCCGCCATTCGAGAGGGGCTGGCAGATGGCAGGATAAAATTGGTTATTGGAACCCACGCTCTGCTCCAGGATCCTGTCAAGTTCAAGAAATTGCAGCTGGCCATCGTGGATGAACAACACCGTTTTGGTGTTGAACAACGGGGAACCTTGCGCCAGAAAGGGGAAAATCCTCATCTGCTGGTGATGACAGCCACCCCCATTCCCCGTTCTCTGGCTTTGACCATCTACGGCGATCTTGAACTCACGGTCATTGATGAGCTCCCCCCCGGCCGGATACCTGTCGAAACCCACGTCCTTTTCCCCAGTGAAGTGGAACGTGCTTACAGTCTCGTCCGCCGCCAGGTTGATCTGGGCAACCAGGCATTTATCATCTATCCCCTGATTGAAGAAAGCGACAAGATAGATGGAAAAGCAGCTGTCGAGGAGTTCAACAAGCTGCAGAGTGAGGTCTTTTCCAAATATACACTTGGTCTGTTGCACGGCCAGATGAACGCGGCCGAAAAGGATGAAGTGATGACCCGCTTCAGGGACAAGGAAATCCAGATCCTGATATCCACTACTGTAGTTGAAGTCGGCATGGATATCCCCAACGCGACCGTGATGCTGGTGGAAGGCGCAGATCGTTTTGGGCTGGCCCAATTGCATCAGCTGCGCGGGCGCGTCGGGCGAGGTAAGAAGAAATCCTACTGCATATTGATCCCAGGCAGCGCTGAGGAAGTGGAAAACCAGCGCCTGCAGGCGATGGTAGAAACCAATGACGGTTTCATCCTGGCTGAAAAAGACCTCACAATCCGCGGGCCTGGTCAATTCTTGGGAACCCGCCAATCCGGGTATACTGAACTTAAACTGGCCAGCATTACTGACTTGAAAATGGTTGAACAAGCTCGAAAGCTAGCCTCTGCCCTTTTTAAGCAGGACCCAGAGCTCACCCAGGAAAATCATCAGAAGTTAGCCCAGGCCGTGAACCAATTCTGGACTCGGCAGGCCAAAGGCGATATCAGTTAAATGCCAGCAAGCACGTAAAGCAAGGAGCCAAAATGATTAGAGCGGTCTTTCCCGGCACATTTGATCCTGTCCATTACGGGCATATTGATATCGCCCAGCGCGCCTCGCGGATGTTTGACGAGATCATTGTGGCTGTTTATGACAAACCACTGAAAAAAATGCTCCTTTCCCCGGAAAAAAGAATCGAGCTGGTCAAATTGGCCTTGAACACAACTTCCAATATAAAGGTCACCGGCTACAGCGGGCTGACGGTAGATTTCTGCCACCAGATTGACGCTCAGGTAATCGTGCGAGGACTGCGGGTATTTTCTGACTTCGAATATGAGTTCAGAATGGCTCTCGCAAATCACAGTCTCTCGCCCGATATCGAAGTGGTAGCCTTGATCACCAACAAGGACCACACCTTTCTGAGCGGGTCCACTGTACGTGAAATTGCCGCCCTGGGAGGGGATGTTAGCTCCATGGTCCCTCCGGCAGTTGAGAAAGCTTTAATAGAGCGTTTTCAAGAACTGGGAAGTGATCAGTCCATTGTCCCCCATACATCCCTGCGAGATTGAGAATATCCTTTTCATGTTATACTAAAGGATACTTCTGTTGGAGGGTTAAGCATGGACATCCTACACCTGGTAGACCGACTGGAAGAACTAATCAATAACAGCCGCGACATCCCGTTCACACGCAATGTCATCATCGATGAAGATCGCATGTTGGATATCATCGACCAGATGCGCGTTGCCATTCCAGAAGAAGTCAAGAAATCCCAGCAGATACTGGCCCAGAAAGACCGCGTCATCGCCCAGGCCAAAGAAGAAGCCGACCGGACTGTGGCTATTGCCAAGGAAAAAAGCGAAAAATTGATTGACCGGGACAGCATCGTGCTGGATGCCCAGAAGAAAGCCAAGCAAATCGAATCTGCAGCTGAACAGCGGGCTGAAAAAACCCAGGCCGAAGCGGATGAATACGTAGCGGAAACATTGACCAACCTGGAAATTGCCCTGGAAAGGGTGCTCAACCAGGTCAGAAATGGCATTTACATACTTGAAGAAGAGAACAGATTCTTATCTGTGGATCCCGATCTAAAAAGCGGGGGAAAAAAAGAGTAAATTAGATGTTCTGTTAGAATACCCACACGCAGCCCCCTGGGGGCTGTTTTTTTTTAATCAGGCCTGTGCCTCCAGGAATAGCGAACCCCATCGCGGGTAAAAAAATAAAAAGAAAAAACCCAACCAACAAACCCCGGGAAAAAGGTATCTGCCCAGATGGCCAGCCACATGATACTCGGAATGACGGTCTTCCTTCTCCTGGTCCGGATCACCCTCAAAATCCTGTTAGCAACAGACCGGGGTGAGACCAAGGCAAAGGCAGGCGTGACCGTTGTGGTTTTCCAACTCACACGGGGATCCAGACCAAAATCAGTATCCACTGCTCCCGGGAAGATCTCCGATACAACCACGCCAGTACCCCGGAGCTCACGACGCAAACTTGCCAGGAATCCTCTGGTTCCGAACTTGCCTGCGTTATAGATCGTATAGGTTGGCACACCCACCCAGGCGGCAATCGAGGAAACATGGATGATCTGTCCCCGCCCCGCTGCCAGCATCCCGGGCAGTACCAGCCTTGTCAGCTGGATCATACCAATCAGATTCACCTGCAATTGTTTTTGAATGTCATCGTCAAGAGATTGCTCATCCAGCCACAAATGTCTGGCTGAACCAGCATTATTCACCAGGATATCTATCTTTCCAAAGTGGTCATGCACTCTGTCAACCAGGTTGATTATTTGATCTTTCTGGGATAAGTCCAAACCCACGGCCAGGGCTTCACCCCCTGCCTGGCGAATCTGGGCAGCTAATTTTTCCAGCCGGTCGAGCCGGCGGGCTGCCAGGACCACCCGATATCCCTCTTCCCCCAAAAGAAGGGCTGTCTCTTCCCCTATCCCAGAAGATGCGCCGGTAACTATTACAACTGGAGATGATTTCATGGCTGTGCTCTCTCAGAGTGTTTCTGCAATACATAGATTTTACCAGAGAGCTGGAACCAGAAATCACATGCGGTTTGATTTGATTCTAGAGAGAGTTCCGTTTAGAATGAAGAGTGAATCCCCAGATGATCTCTTCTCAGCAGGGATCAGAAAAGGCATCGTCGCCATCCATCTAACCAAAAAAGGAGGCCTGGATGGATTTCCAGTTATCGGAAGAGCAACGCTTGTGGCGGAAAACTGTCCATGATTTCGTGAAAAAGGAGATTAAACCCCTTGCCCAGGAAATCAACGAAAATGAGCAGATCCCCCCTCATCTCCTCAAGAAAATGGCGCCTTTGGGCCTCTTAGGTATGAGCGTGCCAGAAACATACAGCGGGGCTGAACTGGATGCTATCAGCTCTGCGATTGCCATTGAGGAAATCGCCTGGGGGGATGGCGGCACAGCCCTGACCATTGAGGCTCATAATGAACTGGGCTGCGCTGCAGTAGTGTATTTTGGTTCCGAAGATCAAAAAAAGGCTTACCTTCCCCCAGCAGCAACCGGGGAAGGCAACCTGAGCTCCTTGGCACTCACTGAACCCCAGGCTGGTTCAGATCTCAGGGGCATACAAACCAGCGCGAAAAAGGATGGGGATGACTGGGTGCTGCAAGGCTCGAAAGCCTGGATCACCAATGCCGGAGCAGCAGATTTTATCGTCACCCTGGCAAAAACAGATCCGGATCAAGGCACACGAGGAATGAGCATGTTCATCGTACCCACTGACGTAAAAGGGCTGACCATCGCACCTCCAGAAAAGAAGATGGGCGCTGGTGGTACGCACAGCCATGAAGTCCGTTATGAAAACGTCCGGCTCCCCCAAGAATCCCTGCTGGGCAAAGAAGGCGAGGGGCTGCAGCAAACCTTGCACGTCCTGGATGGAGGGCGGATCAGCGTGGGAGCGCTATCCGTGGGTATCGCCCAGGCTGCTCTGGAGGAAGCCCTGGCATACGCCCAGGAAAGGGAATCCTTCGGCAAACCACTAAAGGATCACCAGGCCATCCAATGGCTCGTAGCCGATGCAGCGACCGAGATTCACGCCGCCCGGCTGATGGTCTACTACGCGGCCTGGTTGAAGGATCAGGGAAAACCTTTCACCAAGGCGGGGGCTGCCGCTAAATTATATGCCACTGAGATGGCTGAACGGGCAGCCTACAGCGCAATTCAGATCCACGGTTCTTATGGATACAGCCGGGAATATCCCGTGGAAGCCATGTACAAAGCCGCCCGGCTGATGACGATCGGTGAGGGCACAAGCGAGATCCAGCGCCTGGTGATCGCCCGCCGGGTTTTTGAGGACGGCCCCTTGCAGATACCTTGAACTACAAGCAGTTCAATTCACAGATAAGAAAAACTTCCGAAGCTAGAGCGCTCCGGAAGTTTTTTTCTGGCAGGAAGGCAGAGTACACTCCGATTTTGCAGTCCTACATTGCCCGACCGGGGTGATGTCCCAATTCCCCTTGCTCATCATCTTCTAATAATTGGATAGCATGCACCAGCACCGGAACCACGAGCCGGAAATTTTCCAACGCGCCTTTGGAGTTCCCAGGCAGGTTAATGATCAGCGTTTTCTTGCGTATACCGGCAACTGCCCTGGACAGCATGGCATGGGGAGTGATCTGCAAACTGCCTGCTCGCATGGCTTCAGCCAGCCCGGGAGCATCACGCTCAATCACTGCCCGGGTTGCCTCCGGGGTGATGTCCCGAGGAGAGAACCCAACACCCCCGGTAGTTAAGATCACAGAACATAATCCATTGTCAGACCAGGAAGTGAGAACATCCACGATAGCCTGAAAATCATCCGGTACCACAGCAGTCTGGCTGACAAGCCAACCAGATTCCTGAACCGATCGAGCCAGGACAGGTCCCGACAGATCCTCTCTTACCCCTGAGGTAGATCGGTCAGAAACTGTGAGAATGCCAAATTTCATGGATCAGCCTTCCTAAATCAGGACCTCCCAGCGCCCATGGATGCCATCGTCGGTGACCCCGTAATAATAACGGTATCCGTCCTTGACCCGCTCAATGAGATCATAGCTGCTGTAATTGCCGCGCTTCTTCTTTGAGATCAATCCCAGGTTCCCCTGCCATTGAATATCCATGGATTCAATCTTGGAAGGGAGCTTGGAGTACTGTGTAATGGCATAATGCCACAAGCGGCGGGAAGATTTTAGGGTCACGTTCTTTACCACGTTCCCATTGCGCAGGTCGCGGACTTCGTAGTAATTGACACCACCCCGTTTCGTAACTGAAACGATCTCCACTCCTGTGCGGGGCGGACCAGATTCAACTTCATCCGCATCTGAGGTGGAAACCATCTCATAAACGTCTTTCGACCCCGGAATCGGCAAGGGGGTAACCTGGTGTTCTTCCGCCGTATCCAGCCCTTCTTTTTTCCCCTGGAGGACCATTTCCACAATTTCATCACGGACAGCCATGCCTGTTTCAGTTTCCGTTCTAAGGTAGATTTTATTATCATCCACCGCATAAGGAGGATCTTCTCCTTTGGGAATCATCACCTGGATGACCTTTTTGCCTTGAGTTTCCAGGACTTCGAACTTACAGGACAATTCAGGACTGATGCGGTTATCGATCTCTGCCTGGAGCTTTTCAATACCCTGCTTGGGACGGTTAATGCCCTCAAAATCCGCTTTGGGATCCCCCGAAAGCCCCAGATATAACGTACCGCCATTGGAATTGGCGAAAGCGCAGACATCCGCAATGATTGAATACAGGTAGCCCCCCCTGACCGTGATCTTTTCATGGAAATCCTGCATGAAAGTCGCCCCTTCCTGGCGGGCTTCCCGGATAAAGTCGTAAGCTGGTTGGGAGCTATGACGATGGGGGCGGGTGCGGGAGAAATTATTACTTTCAAAGAGGTCCTTGAGTGCCTGATAGCTCTTTTCGGGCAACCGAACATCTGTAGTCCGGTCCCCTACACCCAATTTATTCTGGTAGATCCCCTTTTTCACCAGCAGGTGGGCATCGGAGCCCTGGATGCAGTGCATGCGCCGGGGGTATTCCGGTTTGTTGCCGTTGAAGAAAAACGCTGATGAGTGCCGTCCTTTTTTATCCAGATCAGTCACTTCCAGGGCAAAGAGATCCGGATCCTGCGTGTAAGCGATCTTGGTCTGCCCTCCAAACGGGAACCTCCTCATAGCCACCCCATTATTGGAATTGGCATGAGCAGCGATGGCCATCCCTCCCGCCG
>DRBO01000057.1 GCA_011039385.1 Chloroflexota bacterium
CCCAGCTTATCTTTTCCAGATGGGTCCGTTTCCCAACAGAGCAGGAGTTTCGTGTCCTGAATACGGGGACTTTTAATGGTCGAAATTGTGCTGCCGATCACGCGGGCAATTTTCATTCTGGATTCCTTCTAATAAGCGGTGGCTTTCTCTGCTGTCTTGGCCGCTGTCCCATTTCCGTTGGATGCCCGCTGCCCCTGGACGATCTTCACTCCGGCGCTGGCACCCAGCCGGGTTGCCCCAGCCTTGACCATATTCTGGGCATCTTCGAAGTCCCGCACGCCGCCGGAAGCTTTCACACCCATCTCCGGACCGACCACTCTGCGCATCAGATTGACATCATCCACCGTGGCCCCGCCCCCCGAGAAACCAGTCGAGGTTTTGACAAAATCCGCTCCCGCCTCCTTGGCTAACAGGCAGGCAGTGACTTTTTCTTCATCAGTCAAGAGCGAAGTTTCGATAATCACCTTGACAATCGCTCCGGCATCATGGCCTGCGCGGACCACTTCATAAATATCCCGGGCCGCCAGGGTCAGATCGCCCGCTTTCAATGCTCCGATGTTGAGGACCATATCGATCTCGGTCGCGCCGTCTTTAATGGCTGTCTGGGCTTCGAAGGCTTTTACCTCCGGAGCGGAGGCTCCCAGGGGGAAGCCAATCACGGTGCAGACTTTCACCTGGGTTCCCTGCAGCAGTTCGGCGCAGAGTTTAACATGGGTGGGATTCACACAGACCGAGGCAAATTTATACTTCCTGGCTTCATAACAAAGCTGGGCGATCTGGTCTGCGGTGGCATCCGGTTTTAACAACGTGTGGTCGATCAAGCTGGCAATGTCAGGGTCTTCAGGGATATTCCCCAGCTGGGAGGTGATCCTGGAAGCGCCCGCGCTGATCACTTCACCTACCTTGTTAAAGCAGGTGTCCACACAAATGCCTTCCGCGCATTCCAGGGAACAGTAATCCCCTGCCGGCTGATTGGCCTGGTGATCATTTTCATTAAGGGCAATAATCACTTCCCGGGCAATGATCTCCACCAGATGTTTGACTTCCTGTGTCCTCGTGTCCATAAGTTAACTCTCGATTGCCATGATTTTGTCAACCCGGCGGGCATGGCGGCCGCCGCCGAATTCCGTTTCTAGAAAAGTTGTGGTGATCTGTTTGGCCAAATTGGCGCCGATCAAACCCGCACCCAGCGTGAGCAGATTGGCATTATTATGCTCCCGGCTGTTGGAGGCGGTGGCATGGTCATAACACATGGCAGCCCGGATGCCGGGGACTTTATTTGCAGCCATACAGCTGCCGATGCCAGCACCATCGATCATGATCCCCCGCCAGGCCTTCCCCTCTGCCACCTGCTGGGCTACTGCCCTGGCAAAATCTGGATAATCCACCGATTCCGTGCTGCCGGTCCCACAATCAATTACCTGGAAGCCTTTTTCCTCCAAGAACACCTTCAAGGTTTCTTTGAGGGGATATCCACCATGATCAGCGCCGATAGCCACCGTGTTCCTTTCAGCGGGACTGGGCTTTGTCGCCGCGGCAGGAGCGCTGTTCACCAGACTTTCCAGCTGGGAAGGCATCTCCCGGATCAGGCTGGAGACAACCTCATCCACAATTTTTTTCAGATCAGCTTCGGAGAGATTCTCCATAGTCATGACTCCTGTAGGCCCTCGATCGGAAAGCGTTGAAAAACCGCACCCGGTGAGGAAGCGGTTGCTTTCAGGTTGGTGTAGAATCGGAAGCGGTCCGCTCTGAATTCGGATTCCACATATTCTATGACCCTGCCCTCTGCTGTACGGGTTTCCCGACGGATGACCAGCACCGGCGCGGGATACTCCAAATCCATCAATTCCGCCACCTGGGGTGTGGCAATCTCAGCCCCAATTTCCTGTTCAGCGTGATCCGGTTTCATATTGAAACGGGCCGCCAGTACATCATACAGGGATTCTTTGCTGAAATCATGTTCAAGTATCCCATGGCAGAAATTATGGGGCAGATAAGCCCGCTCAATCGCGGCAGGCTTGCCATCCACCAACCGCAGGCGGTTCAAAAAGACCACTTCAGCTCCCAGCTGCACCCGCAGGATCCGGGCCAGAAAGGGATCCGCGGTGATGATCTTGGCTTCCAGGATTTGGCTGCCGACAGTTTTCCCGCGCTGGGCCATTTCCTGGGAGAACCCGTATAAAAATTCCACTGTTTTAGGGAAAAGGGTCTCGGTCACGAAGGTTCCCACCCCCTGGACAGATTCCACGTATCCCTTGGCAGCCAGCTCGCTTAATGCATGGCGAATGGTGTTTCTACCCACTCCATGCTGTTCACTCAGATCATGCTCCGATGGCAGACGAGCACCGGGCTCAAGGGCACCAGTCTGGATCTGCTCCAGGATGGAATCGGCTATCTGCTGATACAAGGCTTTGGTCATATTCGAATCTCACCCGGCCAACCCGGCCATTCCCCTACATGTCCCTACTTGTTCCTACATGTTCTACTATGAGTATACAAGAACCCTGGGAAGCTGTCAAGCACCAATATCTCCCTCTCTATGGGGTTAAACACCCTTCTATCCCCTACCTATAAGGGGAAAATTGGAGAAGGGGTGTTTTGTCCTATAAATTTGATCCGAAAACATCCAGCTCATTGAGCGGAATCTGCAGGATGGACCGTATTCGAAATGGCGAGTTCAATCTACACGCCTCTTCGACTGCAACCATGCTGCGCCTGGTTTCCGCTCTGAGAGCCGGGAATTAATTAGGGAGGATTGAAGATTGAAAAAGGACCGGGGTACTGAGAACGGTTTGGTCCGGTCGGGGCTGGGTGCCACACCCGTCTCCTGCTTTCGGTCGCGCCACAGGCGCTCCCCAAGTTTCCAGTATCACAGTCTCCTTTTTACCGGCAGGAGGTGTAGTCAAATCCCGCAAAATCAAAATCCAGGTAGGGTATCCCCGCCGGCAATCTTTCTGCCCGCCCATCCAGATACCAGAGGCACCAGGGGTCATCCAGATTCTCGACATCGAAACTGCGGTGGATCACAGCATACAGATCAAGCTCGCGCATTTTCATAAAAAGCGGGATCTCTTTGAACCACTTCTGTTCCAGGGGGTAGGCGGCAAAGTATCCCGGCAGGAATCCATTTAAGAAGTGTTCCGTGAACGCTCCAGGATCCTCCTGCCCCATCACGGCATAAAAGAGGACCAGGGCGATATCCTCCACGAACCAGGAGTAGGAGCTGTCATCAAAATCAAAAAGGTGATCTTCCCTTGATCGTCCATAAAAAAATTCCCCCGGTGGGCATCCTGATGGATCAAACCCCAGGCATTCCTATCCACTGGCAGCTTGCTGATCTGTTGAATAGTTTCCCGGTACAGCTGGCGGATCTCCTCATCGCTCTCGGGAATAAAGGCTTCCACCTCATGATGGACCGGATCGTTCCAGTCCGGGCGTTTCCAGTCCGGATTGGAGGGTTTATAGGACGTTGCCAGCTGATGCATGCGCCCGATCTGGTTTCCATATTCTCACAGGAGCCCATCCGGCCAATCCGGTCCCCGATGGGGTTCACCACGGGCTTTCTCGAAAGTGGAGACCAGGAAAAAACCATCCACTCCATCTTCCAGGCTCTCCACCCACTTACCCTGGACAGAGCGCAGGGGCTGGGAAACACCTACTCCGTGATTGTAAAGATAATCGATCCAGTCCAGCTCCGCCTGGATCCAATCGGGATCCCGGCGGATGCAGTGGGAGATCCGCAGGACTCCCGGCCCTGCAGGACCCTGGAATTCATAGATGTAATTTTCAAAACCATCCAGCGCTTGAATAGTTCGTTTGTCAATTCCGCAGGCTTCCAGTGCCTGATCGAGAATGGCTTCCGAATAACGCTCCCGAATTCGTTCTTCCATCTTTCTTCCTTATCCTTCCGGGGCCAGCAGCGGCGGCTGAGTAGCCCGCAGGGAGATCAAAGCCGATGGGATCAGCAGGCCCACAAATAACCACAACGAGATCTGAAAGCTGCCAGTGAGGTCGAAGATCAAGCCAGTGATGAACGGACCCAGACTGCTCCCGGCCACCTGGGCGGTTAACACCGCCCCCCGCAGCTTGCCCAGGTGTTCCCTGCCAAAGTAGCGCGGCAGCAGCGTGCCGCCTACCAGGGAGATCAATCCGGTTGAGATACCGGTGACCACGGCATAGAGATGAGCGATCAAGGGCGTGGTTGCAAAGATCAGCACCGCAATTCCTCCGGCCAGCGCAGCCATACAAGCCATCAACAGGATCTGCAAAGGCCCGTTATTTGCCAGGGGTCCCAGGGCTAACTGGGTGATCAGGGAGGCCGCCGCATAAGTCGTGTATGTCGCCGCGGCCACAGCGGGTGCGATTCCCTGGGAATCAAAGATTGACAGCAAATTAAAAAAGACTGCTGTAATGATCATGGCCCACAAGGCATTGTTCACAAGCGCGATCCAGTAGGAGGATGTTTTGCGGGCTTGCTGGGGAGTAAAAGAATTTCCACTATCATCAAGATTCTGACCGCTCTTCCTCTCCCCACTTTTTACGCCATCCATTTCCTGACCCACATCAGCGGGATGGTTTTTATATACCATCCCCATTAATGGGAGAAGGATCAGCCAGACCAGGACACCCAGCCACCGGTAAGCGGACCGCCATCCCAGCCGGGTGATAAGGTACAGGAAAAAAGGCGGAATAACTGCCAAGCTCAGGGAAAACCCGCTGCTGACTATCCCCGTTACCGTTCCCAGTTTTTTCCGGAACCACATGGCGGGCATATTCCCCGCCAAGAGGGATAATCCACCCTGGCCTAACAAGCGCAGTAAAAAGAACCCGATCAGCAAGGTGAGGGTGGAATTCACCTGGCTGAAAAACAGGCAGGCACCACCCAGAAGGATCCCTATCACGATCGTGGTGCGCTGGATGCCAAAGCGGTCCATCAATAAGCCAATATAGGGCTGGGGCAGGGATGCCGCCAGGGTACCGATCATATAGGCGCCGCTCAGCACAGAAAGGCTGATTCCCATAGATTCAAGTAAAGAGGGATTAAACACGGAGACCCCGTAGGTCTGCCCCACACCAGTGACCCCCTGGGCAATGATCGCCACAGGCAGGATCAGCCACCCGTAATAAAATGGCAGCTTGCCTGCCAGCCAGTGAAGCGTTTTTTGGTCTTGCTCATCCTTCATATGATTCCTAATAAGAGGATACTAAAACTAAAGCTGTCCCTTTCCTGACAGATCAATCCGCAGATTTTCTGCGGAGTCAAAATGGATGGCATCAAATCCCTGGCGGGCAGCCTCGGCGATATTTTCCGGCATATCATCAATAAAGATGCATTCTTCAGCAGTTCGGTCCAATTCCCGGAGCAGGATCTGGAAGATCAAGGGGTCCGGCTTGGCAACACCGACCTCTCCGGAAAGGACCAGGACCTCAAACCATTCCAGGAATCCATACTGGTCCTTCACCTGCGGAAAAGTCTCCCCAGACCAGTTGCTCAGAGCAGCCAATCTACAGCCAGCTTCTTTTAACTCCCTCAGTACAGCAACGCTATCCGGGAATTCCCCCCTGAGCATCTCAGACCAGTGGGTTTGATACATGCGGATCTGATCCGCGTAGGCAGGATGTTTGGGCAGCAGTTCCTCGATCCCTTCCTGGAAGGTCTTATCAGCATCCATCTGGGCATTCCAGGCTGGGGAGCAGATCTCTTCCAGGAAATATTCCATTTCCTCATTCCCGGAAAAGACCGTCCCGTACAGATAGCGGGGATTCCAGTCCAGCAGCACGCCGCCGAGATCAAATATGATGGTTTTATCATTCATTGATTCCTCGATTTTATAAAAAACACAAGGACGATTATACCCGGCCTATAAATAATTGAAGATTGGGTTTCCCAACTGCTAGAATACCAGGACAAACTCCTGGAAAGCCAGCAGGGCTGCAAAGGCCATGGTGACCGCGATGCCGATGGCCGCGCCAGAAGGCCCCCTTTCATATGCTTCAGGGATCAGCTCGGCAAATACCATCCAGACCATCGCTCCTGCTGCCAATCCCAGGCCCACAGGCAGCCAGGGTTCAAACAGGATCACAAAAATGAAGGCTGGCACCGCCATCAACGGCTGCGGCAGGCTGGTAAAGATCCCCCACAAACCTGCTTTCCAGGGCTTGGTACCTTTGGGCACCATAACCATGGCAATTGCCAGGCCTTCCGGGATATTATGGATGGCTATCGCTACGGTGATGAACAGACCCAGTTTCTGTCCACCCCCAAAAGAGACTCCCACTCCAATTCCCTCCGCGAAAGAATGGGCGGTCATGATGCCCAGGATCAATAGGGCTTTGCGGGCATCTCCCCCGCCCAATTCACCCAGATCTACTTCCCCCCGTTTGCTGATCAATTTGTTTGCCAGGACGATCAAAGCCAGGCCGAGCAGTATGCCCAGAAACGTCCGGTAGGGATTGAGATGGGCGCCTTCCTGGATGAGATTGTGGCTGGCTCCCAGCATCAGGCCAGCCGTAGCGGCCTGGAAAATGCCCAACCACCAACGGTTGAAGTTCTTAAAGAACAGGAATGGCAAACTGCCCAAGCCGGTGATTGCTGCGGTAAGGCTGGATGCCAGCAGGATGGTCCATAAGTTCACATCGAATTCCATATCAACATCCCTCTCCAATCCGAATTATTGGGCAGGATCAGGTGATCTTCTCCAGCAAACCAGCCAACTCATCGATTTCCTGGACAGTGAGGTTTCGGATGATCCTTTGGGCCAGCTTCTGATGGACCTCTCCGTGCAGCTGGTTGAAACGTTTTCCTTTATCAGTTAGGACCAGGTAATATACCCTGCCATCCTCAGTATATCGTTGTTTCTTCACGTAACCAAGTTGAATCAATTTCTTGACAATCCCAGAAACGGATGGGGGAGTCACCTTGAAATATTCGGCCAGGTCTCCAAAAGTCGGCCGGTCAAGCAGGCTGGCTTGGATCTAACGGATGGCCTGAACGGCTACAACCAGGAAGGTTTTGCGGCTTTTGACAGAAATATCCTTTCTGAGAGCTCCTGGTTGGGCGGCTTCCGGCAGATTTTCTACAGGTCGATTAGCCCATGTCCAACAGCCCGGATCATGTCCCCCTAAGCAGGAACATACTCGGCATACTGCAGCCGATGTTTCTTTAACAATATCTCCTGGTAACGTTTCACTTCTGCTTCTTTCTTATCAGCTGACCATCCCAGGACCGCAGCGCAGATCTCAGCAACTTCATCCAGGCTCTCGGGGGAGATTTTGCCAAGCTTGGCCAATGTGGTCCGCCGCAAGATGAGATCATCCAGGTGCAGGACATCTTCCGTTGCCAGGATCCACTCCAGTTCCCCGCGGGTGACCAGGGGCAAGGTTTGCAGCGGAATAAGGCTGTCTCTGTATCCGCTTAACAGCTGAGGTGTCTTGGTCCCGTACCAATCAAATAAACCTTCCACCAGACTCAGGCGGGTACCACTCTCTTGAACCCACTCCTTCAGCAATCTTTGCTTTTGGGCTTCATTCTCTGGATAATATTTACTGCCGCCGATCGGCAGGTCCCAGGTGGATACTTTCCGGTCTTTCCCCAGCAGTTCCAAAACTTGATCAGCAGCATGTTCAGAAAAAACCCGGAAGGAAGTCCATTTTCCTCCCACCAGGGAAAGCACAGGGATATCCAGCAGCTCACCTGGATCCAGCATCTTCACGGAATGATTGCGGCTGATCTGCCCGGTGGCGCCGCCTTCGGTCCATTCCAGCGGCCTGACACCAGAAAAAGTGTAGACGATCTGGGAGCGGTCCACTTCGATTGCTGGGAAAACCCGGCCGATCATTTCGAAGAAGTAATCTATTTCTTCTTCTGTGATCACGGCCTCATCCGGGTGATCGATCCTGAGATCAGAGGTGCCGATCATGACCTTATCCAGCAGGGGGAAGATCAATACGATCCGGCCATCTTTATTCTCAAAGAAGAACTCCTCCTCACCAATAGCTTCTTTCAAACGAGGATTGTCCAGGATGACATGACTGCCCTTCGTAGCACTGATAAATAGTGTCTCGCGGCCCATCTTCCCGTTGACAAGATCGATCCACGGACCGGCCGCATTCACCAGCACTTGAGGTTGAAGTGAAATCTCTTCACCGCTGACTTCGTCTTTAACCGTGACCTTCCCGTCTTTCGCTGAGACCAGCGAGACGTAGTTGAGGGGAATGGCGTTTTCATTAGCTTCCACTGCATCTTTGATCAGCTCAACTGCAATACGCTCAGGGGAGGGCATAGAGCCGTCGAAGTAGGTTGCCGTATAAAGGATCTCCGGGTTCAGATCCGGATAAAGGGCGAGGGATGTCTTTCGATTTCTGAAAACATGGGGTGGAACAGTTTTCTGCTTTCTGGTGAAGGCATCATAAAACACCATGCCCAGCTTAATCACCAGGGCACCCCGCTCCGAAGGTTTATCCAGCATTCCCAGGAATTTCAGGGGAGCGTTCAGCAGCCCGGAAAGCCGCTTGAAGATAGGAAAAGTTGTCGGCAGGGGTTTGACCAGATGGGGCAGCTTCTCGATCAGCTGATTGCGCTCCTGAACAGCCTCTTTCACCAGGCTGAACTCCCCGTTCTCCAGATAGCGGATGCCGCCATGGACCATATGAGAGGAAGCCGCGCTGGCTCCGCTGCAGTAATCTCCCCGATCCACCAGGACCACATCCACTCCCTGCAGCGCCAGGTCCCGGAAGGTTCCGATGCCGTTAATGCCCGCTCCCACGATCAAAACGCTGGGATAGGGATGTTCCTTGATTGATTGCACCCTTTCTGTTCTCGATTTCATTTCTAATTTCCTAATCCACCCAATTAAAAGTCCGGGTGACCGCCTTTTTCCATTCTTTGAATAATGCAGTACCTGCCTGGCTCTCTGGATCTGGCTGCCAGATTTTATCCACCTGCCAATTTTGTTTCATCTCGTCTTTGCTCTTCCAGAAACCCACCGCATAACCAGCCGCATAGGCCGCGCCCAGGGCGGTTGTTTCCGCCACCATTGGCCGGATCACCGGCACGCCCAGCACATCGGCCTGGAAAGACATCAAGGTGTCATTGTGGACCATCCCCCCATCCACCTTGAGGGCTTTCAAAGGCACGCCCGAGTCGGCATTCATGGCATCCAGCACTTCCCGGGTTTGGAAAGCGGTCGCTTCCAGGACGGCCCGGGCGATATGGCCCCGGTTGACGTAGCGGGTCAACCCTGCGATCACACCCCGAGCATCCGAGCGCCAGTAAGGTGCAAATAAGCCCGAGAACGCCGGCACAAAATAGACCCCACCATTGTCCTCCACGGTATTGGCCAGGTTCTCAATTTCCGGGGCAGAGTCAATCATCTTCAGGTTGTCGCGCAGCCACTGAACCAGCGCCCCGGTGATAGCGATCGAGCCTTCCAGGGCATAGACGGGTTTCTCCTCGCCAAACTGGTAGCAGAGTGTAGTCAGCAAGCCCTGTTGCGACTGGACGATCTCCTCCCCGGTGTTGAGGATCATGAAACAGCCTGTGCCGTAGGTGTTCTTGGCCTCTCCGGGTTCGAAACAGGTCTGGCCTACAGTGGCCGCCTGCTGGTCTCCCAGATCCCCTGCTACCCTGATAGAACCCTGGAAAGGGCCTTCCGGCAGGGTGTGCCCATAAACTTCGGATGAGGAACAGATTTCGGGAAGCATCCCCAGGGGGATTCCCATGAGCTGGCAGATCTCGGGGTCCCAGGCCAGCGTTTCCAGATCCATCAGCATGGTCCGGCTGGCATTGGTGACATCCGTAACGTGTTTCCCGCCGGTCAGGTTCCAGATGATCCACGTATCAAGATTGCCGAATACCGCTCTACCCGCTTCCGCCGCTTCCCGGACACCGGGCACGTTTTCCAGGATCCAGGCGATCTTCGGCCCGGAAAAATAAGTAGCCAGGGGCAGACCTGCTTTCGCTCTGAAGCGGTCCGGGCCGCCGTCTTCAGCCAGCTTGTTGATAATCTGGTCCGTGCGGGTATCCTGCCAGACAATAGCGTTGTAATAAGGGTGGCCAGTGGTAGGATCCCAAACCAGGGTGGTCTCGCGCTGATTGGTAATTCCCACCGCAGCGATGTCCGCTGCCTGGGCGCCAGCCTTCCGCATAGCTTCGCGGATGATAATTTCGGTGTTGCGCCAGATTTCCAGGGGGTCGTGCTCCACCCAGCCAGGCTGGGGGTAGAGCTGTTCATGCTCCAGCTGATCGACTCCCACCGGTTCCCCGCTGTGGTTGAAGATCATGCAGCGGGTGCTGGTGGTTCCCTGATCAATGGCAGCAATATATTTGGTCATCAGATCTCCTTTGAATTTCCGTCTTAAAAGACGATCACAGGGTTAATTATAAAGGGTTCTGAACATTGTGTCTATAAGCCTGCACGTTTGTGCAGGCATCCAGTAATAATTGGCCGGACTTATTGAAAAACTATTCTTTTCCGGGGATCATGATGAACTATTCGGGAATCTTGCAGGCAATAAATCTCCGGCACTTTCACGGACGCCCGGACGGGCTTCTCCCAGAATAGGACCACCCAGACTATCGCCCGGGAATTCCAGGCCTAGCCCCCAGCTCCCGCATAAGACCAACCTCGGAGGTTCAAGCCTTAAAAATCAGGAGATGGGTCGAGAGGGAGACCTCCGAGGTCTTATGGACCTCGGAGGTTGGCAGGTTCTACGCTTGCCAAAAGAGCCAGGACAGGATTAAATGGGGGTATGCCCAGCCGCGCTATCAAAGCCCTCTCGGTCAGCGACCGCCTGGATACCTCCCTCCTGCAGCCCGACACCTATGAGAATTTCAAGGATGTCGATCTGATCCTTTCCTGTGGCGACCTGCCATATTACCACATCGAAAAGCTCTTTCAGCTCTATGAGGTCCCGGTACTTTATGTCCGCGGTAATCACGACCCGCGGGTGGAGTACGGGAGAAGCGGGCCGTTGTTCGGGCCGCGGGGCGGGACGGACCTGCACAATCGGGTGGTGTTCCTGAACGAGCTCATCTTCGCGGGTTTTGAAGGCTCACTGCCCTATAAAGAAGGTCCCTTCCTGTATTCCCAATCCCAGATGTGGCGTTTCGTGCTGGGTTTGGTCCCCAGATTGTTATGGAACAAAGTGCTGTATGGCCGCTATCTGGATGTGGTCATCACCCACAGCCCACCCTACGGGATCCACGACCAGGACAGCAATGTACACGGTGGGTTCAAGGCATTCCGCTGGCTGATCCGGGTTTTCCAGCCGACCTATTTTTTCCACGGCCACATCCACGTTTATGATCAGGACCAGATCACAGAAACCGTGGTTGGGAAGACCAAGGTGATCAACACCTACGGGCACCGCAAGAGCATCCTCCGGCCCGGTCAACGGCATTATACGATCAAGGAACGGGCTTATATCCCTTCCTCCGCCAGCACCGCAGAGGATTTCCGGGATGCCCGCCGCAGGGGTGCCCTGGAGAGCATCTGGGGCACGCTGACAGGATCCGCCAAACACCTGATCCGCTTCCAGCAAGTAGAGGACCAGCTTCAATACGAGCAGGCATCCAAACTGGGCCTGGTGGAGATCCCCTTGGACGCAATTGTGGGCAGCGTCAGCCGGCCCGATGATTTCACCCGCAAGTTCTTTCCCCGCGAGGGAGTGGATCCGGGGCGTTGGCAGCAGGTCAAAAAGGGCATGGACCAGGTCATCCGCCCCATTGAGGTCTACCAGATCGACCAGACCTATTTCGTACTGGACGGCAACCACCGGGTTTCGGTCGCCCGCCAGCGGGGCATGACCCACATAAACAGTTACGTGACCAAGATCGAAAGCACGATACCGCTTACGCCGGATGACGACATCAACGACCTGATCATCAAAAATCAGCAGGTGTGCTTCCGGAAGGAAACCGGCCTGGAAAGGCTGCGGCCGGACCTGGAGTTCGCCACCAGCTTCCCGGGTGGCTACCAGCAGCTCCGGGAGCAGATCAGTTCCCACCAGCACAATCTGGAGAGAGGTCGACGGGGAGTATACAGCCTGCAGGATGCCGCTGAAAGCTGGGTAGAGGAAGTCTATCTTCCCATTCTGCAAAAGATATCCCAGTCAGGACTTTTACGCGATTTTCCCGAACGCACCCCGACCGATCTTTACATCTGGCTGACTCGCTACCAAAAAGAGCTCAGCGAGACCTACGACTGGGAGATCCAGCCCGAGGCAGCCCTGGACAGCCTGGCAGCAGCCTACAGCAGCCGGTTGATACAGCGCTGGCGAAGAGTAAGGAACAAGATATTTCCAAAATCCCTCGTTCCGTCCAGTGGGATCGGAGATTGGCGCAGACAGCACCTGATCCCCAGGAAAGAGGAGCAGATCTTTTCAGGTATCCTGGTGACCATCAATGGGATGGAACACGGCTGGAAAGCGCTGGAACAGGCCATGAGGATCGCGGAGATCGAGAACAGCCGGGTCGCTGCCCTGCATGTCAGGCAATCCGAATTCGAAGGTGATCCGAAAGAAGGGGATATAATGGCAGAGTTCGCGGAGCAAATCCAGGGTTCAGATCTTGATCTGAAACTGTATCTTGAAGAGGGAGATCTGGTGGACACACTCACCAAGCGGGCCTTATGGAATGACCTCTTGGTCTTCAGCCTGGAGCACCCTCCCGAGGATCGGCCGGCTTCCCGACTGCGGTCAGGGATCCGGACCCTGATCCAGTCCTGCCCCCGCCCGCTGCTGGCTGTGCCGGCTGTGACCGAGATGAGTCATGGATTGCTGGCTTTTGATGGCAGCCCGAAGTCCATCGAAGCCCTTTATCTTTCCGCCTACCTGGTTGAGAAGTGGGGCGTAAAACTCACCCTGGTGACCGCCCTGCAGGACAGCTCGGAAAGGGTCAACCCCCTCGACAGTGCCCGGGGATATCTGGAAGCCCGGGAGATCCAGGCAGAATATTTCAGTGAAATCGGTTCACCCGTTGATGTAATCCTGAAAGCGAAAAATACCAGGTCCTGTGATTTCCTGATCGTGGGCGGCTACGGCTACCAGCCGGTGATGGAACTGCTGTTTGGCTCCACCTTGGACGCCCTCTTACGCCGCTCCGACTTGCCGGTTCTGATCTGTCATTAGTTAAGACCTCGGAGGTCATTTAAAGGTTTCATGAATAATTTAACACAAGAAAGAAAAACACTGCGAGCTATGATCGACGTCTACTGCCGCCAGCAGCATGGGGGAAATCCACTCTGCGAAGAGTGCGCCCAATTATGGGATTACGCCAAAGAACGGCTGGCCCGGTGCCCCTTCGGGGACGAAAAACCCACCTGCCAGAACTGCCCGGTGCACTGCTACAAACCGGAGATGCGCCAACGGATCCGGGAAGTGATGCGCTACGCTGGCCCGCGCATGATCTGGCACCACCCTGTAATGGCAATCCGGCACCTGATTCATAACAGGAGACCTCGGAGGTCTTAAAGACCTCCGAGGTCTCCTGTTCCTCTGATCAGGAACCGTATGAAAAACGAGTGGTAATTGCGCGCTTTTGTGACAAATTCAACACACAAGATCAGATTGGCATTCTGATTAAAGTTACGGGAGGAGACGATGAATAGAATAACTCTGCTTCTGCTTGGTTTTACCCTTCTGCTGGTCACAGCTTGTGATAATTCGGGAACAACCAGGACACAAGACCCCATGTTAATGACTATAAATGAAAGGACCATATGGGAGTTAGAAAACTACAAGAATGAAGTAAATGAAATGGCAGTGGAGGCAGCAGAAATGGCAGCGGAAGATTTGGATCCGCTAATATGGCATATTAATTCACTAGCAGAAGAAATCAAGGATTATAAAGTTCCCCTTTTTGCTGTCAAGGCGCAATCAGCCCTCTACAATTACGCTAATTCTACATTCCAATGCTATTCAGCAAAACATTCGAAATATTTCAGAGAGAGCATAGGCGCAGAAACTCTGACTCCTAACAACTTTGACTATTGTGATGAAATTCAGATATTCAGTGAGAGTTTTGACATTTTACTCCAAGAACTTAAAGACATGGTCGCAGATAATTAAAACCTCCCCAGCTGCCAACGAGAAGGGTTGGTGTTTGTGCCAGGATCCCGGACGGGGGCAGTTACCGAAGACATAAATTCTCAAATGGTCCAGGCTCAGACAATCTCCTCAAGGGCTTGGGCGGCTAAAATCACTGTGGAAGCCCGTTTCTTCAACTCAGCAATCTCTTTCTTTGCCAGCTTTAATCCAGTTGGCTCTGATGGCTCCGGTACGGGGACTGGCTGGGGTTCATCTATTCCCAGGAATGCCTGCAGCTCTTCCACCGTCCCATTGAAAACATTCAGGTCCACATAAGGCTCGGGGCAGCCGAGAGCCGGGCCATCACCCGTACTTGAATGTTGCCAGATCTTTCCGTCCTTGCAGCACCCTTCCGGGAATGCTGGCTCTTCAATCAGGGGATTCAGATATTAAGGGGGTATCTGGGAAAAAACAAAACTTTCACACCAGAGGGTGAAGAAGTTTATGCCAATTGAGAGTACCCCGGGCGGGAGTCGAACCCACAACCTAGGCTTTAGGAGAGCCTCGCTCTATCCTATTGAGCTACCGGGGTCTATGCTCGGAA
>DRBO01000157.1 GCA_011039385.1 Chloroflexota bacterium
AGTTTCATTATCTGCACGATGGCTTCCTCAGCAGCAAGATAACGGGCGGATACTTCTAGCAATTTTACCAGCTGCTCTTTTTCTAGTTGGGTAGTGAATGCGGCCAGTGTCCGAAACGATCTAGCAGGCAGCCCCTCTCCTGGCCGGTCAAATTCCAGCAGGCAGCCCAGTGCTTGGACGGCACGAAAACGAATTTCCAAAACCGGATCAAGCAGGCGGGTCGCCAGCAGGTAGACCGCCAGCGGTTGTTCCCGGAAGCCTTCCAGGGATCCCAGATCATCGATGGCTTGTTCGCGTATATCTGGATCAGGGGCAATTAGAGCCTCCAACACCGACCAGGTCCTTGGTTTTCGAAAAAACGCATCCTCTTCTGTTCTCTGATCCATATCCAACTCAAATTGGCCAGCTGTATCCTGCTCAGCAGGTCCTGATCCTTAGTGATCCTTGAAATCATTCATCCGCTGTTCAAGAGAGTTCAGGAGCGCTTGATAAGCATCTGCAAAGGCCTGCACGCCCTCCCTCTCCAGTTCATCCGCTACCTGCCGCATATCAATCCCCAAATCCGCCAGTTTTCCAAACACCGCGCGGGACTCATCCAGGCCTTGCCCAAGCGACAGTTCAGCTTTGCCGTGATCCAGGTATGCCTGGAGTGTTTTTGGCGGAACAGTATTTACGGTGCCAGGACCTATTAAGCCATCTATATAATATGTATCCGGATAAGCAGGATTCTTTGTACTGGTGGAAGCCCATAAGGCCCGCTGCGGTTTGGCTCCCTGAGCGGCCAGATCCTGGTACCGGCCCGCAGTTTCACCAAAATATTGCTGGTAGAGCTCATAAGCCAGTTTCCCGCTGGCCAGGGCTGCTTTACCAAAGAGGTCCTTGACCTCTCCGCTCTGCTCGGGAGAGGCAACTTCCAGCAGCCGTTCCAATCGGTTATCAACCTTCGTGTCGATCCGGGATATAAAAAATGAGGCCACAGAGGCGATTCCAGCAATCGGTTTTCCTGCGGCTGCCCGTTTTTCCAGGCCGGCGAGATAGGCCTGAATCACTTCCTGATAACGATCCAGGCCGAAAATCAAGGTGACATTTACATTGATCCCCGCGGCAATAACCCCTGTAATCGCTGGCAGGCCTTCCCGTGTGGCAGGAATTTTTACCATCAGGTTTGGACGATCCACCAGCTCCCAAAGTTTATTTGCCTCGGAAATGGTCTCCTCTGTCTGGTGAGCCAGGGTTGGATCGACTTCCAGGCTGACATACCCATCACCGCCAGCCGTTTGTTGGTACAGCGATCCAAATAAATCGGCAGCAGTTTGGATGTCCTGAATCGCCAGGTTTTGATAGGCTTCTTCTCGTGTAAGACCTTGGGCGGTAAATACCCGGATGTCCTGATCGTATTCTGAGGATTGGCTGATAGCATTGTTGAAGATACTCGGGTTGGAGGTGATACCCCGAATTTCTCCCTTTTCAACCATCTCCGCCAGGGAACCATCCCAGAGAAGTTTTCTTTCTATATTGTCATACCAGAGGGATTGTCCAACCTGCTTGATTTGTTTGAGTATCTCACTCATTAAGCTCATCCTTCATTTTCAATTGCTTTGACTTTATTTACTCTGCGAGCAAACCTTTCTCCCTGGGGCTGATCGCCAAGATACTCGGCCTTTAGGAAATTATCCACCAGCGAACGGGCTAACTCCTCACCTATCACCCGGCTCCCCAGGCAGAGCAGGTTCATTCCATCGTGCTCCACGCCTTGGCTGGCACTATAACAATCATGACACAAACCAGCATAGATCCCTTTCATCTTATTGGCAGCGATGCACACCCCCACACCAGATCCACAGATCAGGATGCCCCGGTCTGCCTTCTTCTCCTGGATCGCCTGGCCTACCAATTTAGCGAAATCTGGGTAATCCACACTGGAGAGTGAATTGGTGCCGAAATCAATCAGCTCAAATCCTTCCTCCCGCAGGTACTCCAGGAGGTTTTCCTTGAGGGCATACCCTCCATGATCTGCCCCAATGGCTATACGCATATCATTTCCTCCTCATCAATTTCTCAGCCTGGTCGATAACCTTTTCAACAGTCAGACCGTATTTTTCATAAATTATGTCCGCTGGAGCAGAAGCACCATACTTGTCCACCGTGAGTGTGATTCCTTCCGCCCCCACCCATTCCATCCAACCCTGGGAGATGCCGGCTTCCACCACCAGCCGCCTGGTGATCTTCCTTGGCAGCACGCTCTCCTGATAATCAGGATCCTGTTGACGGAACACTTCCCAGCTGGGGAATGAAACCAACCTTAGGCAAACTCCTTGAGCTGCCAGCGCTTCCCCGGCTTTGATGATCAGATCCACCTCAGAACCAGTAGCCATCAAGATCAACTCAGGCGGATCGCTGCCAAGATCCCCCAGCACATACGCGCCCTTAAGCAATCCTTCCGCCCCGTGATAACGATCCCGGTCGATCACAGGCAAAGCTTGCCGGGAAAGGGCCAGCGCAGTGGGCCTATCGCGATGTGTAATCGCAAAAGACCAGGCTTGCGCGGTTTCATTCGCGTCTGCTGGCCGCAGCACTGTTAACTGAGGGATAGCCCGCAGGGCTGCCAGGTGCTCAACTGGCTGATGGGTAGGACCATCCTCGCCCACTCCAATGCTGTCATGGGTGTAGACCCAGATACTTGGAATATGGGAAAGCGCGGATACACGGACTGCCGGACGCATGTAATCAGAAAATACCAGGAAAGTCCCTCCATAAGGAATTAGCCCGCCGTGAATGGCCATGCCGTTCACCACGGATCCCATCCCGTGTTCTCTGACACCAAAATGGAAGTTCCTTCCTTGATATTGGCCTGGCTGGAAATCCAACTCGCCATCCAGCCAGGTCTTGTTGGATGGGGCCAGATCCGCTGACCCTCCCACGAGTTCTGGGATCTGTCCAGCCAGCTCATTGAGGACTTTGCCAGAAGCAGCCCTGGTGGCCATCCCTTTTTCATCCGCTGGGAAATTCGGGACCTGCCAACTACCCGGCAGCTCCCCTGCCAACCGGCGTTTCAGCTCGGCTGCCAGATCAGGATGCTGTTCTTGATAATCAACCATCAGTTCCAGCCAGCGCTCTTCTTTTTCCTTTCCCGCCCTTCCGGCTTTTCTAAAGATCTCCTTGGCTTCCTCCGGGATATAGAAATGAGGTTCGATCGGCCAGCCCATCCCCTCTTTGGCAGCCATTAATTCCTCCACTCCGGGAGGAGAGCCATGAGCAGCCGCGGTGTCCTGCTTGGTGGGAAGCCCATAACCAATATGAGTCCTGCAGATGATCAATGATGGTCGTTCGTCGGATTTGGCCCTTGTAATGGCCTGATCGACAGCAGCGATATCATTGCCATCCTCAACGTGCAGAACCTGCCAGTGATAAGCTTCAAACCTTGCAGCCCGATCTTCAGTGAAAGTGATATCCGTTGAGCCGTCAATCGTAATTCGATTGTCATCATAGAGGTAGATCAATTTCCCCAACCGGAGATGACCGGCAAGAGAAGCAGCTTCAGAGGTAACGCCTTCCATCAGATCCCCATCCGTGACCAGGCCGTAGGTGTAATGATCGATCACAGGAAAATCCGGGCGATTATAGGTCGCTCCCAGATGGGCTTCCGCAATCGCAAAACCCACCCCGTTGGCAAACCCCTGACCAAGCGGCCCCGTGGTAGTTTCCACACCCGGCGTCAATCCATATTCCGGGTGACCTGGCGTCAAGCTTCCCCACTGCCTGAAATTCCGAATCTCTTCCAAAGACAAAGCATATCCCGTCAGATGAAGCAAGGCATACAGGAGCATCGATCCATGACCGCCGGAAAGAACAAACCGGTCCCGATTCGGCCAGTCAGGATTGGCCGGATTATGACTCAGGTGATTTACCCACAGCGTATAAGCCAAGGCAGCAGTTCCCATGGGAAGTCCAGGATGTCCGGAATTGGCTTCCTGAATCGCATCGGCCGCTAAAAATCTGAGGGTGTTTATTGCGAGTGAATCCCGTGAGTTCTGTCCAGCCATAAATTCTCACTCCTCTTCATGTCTAAGAACTACTCCTTCAATTCTACCGCAGACCCTGATTTGTTCCTCAATATTGAGCAGGATTAACAACATTCTAGTACATCGAGCGAAATTTTTAATCACAATTTATCTTCCCCCAGTTTCCGGCAGCAAATTCTCTCCATCACAATAATTGGACAAAATTATCGTTATCGCCAATTTATTTTGTCAATTTTCCGTAACGTACTGTGAGTTCCTTCCTTTTGTGACACGATTGTGATTTAAATCACTATTACATAAAAAAACCTTTCACTATACTGTTTACTGGATTTTACTGGTTTCTTCCATTCGTTACGAAAACTATTTGCGCATCACTGGTATATCGAGCAATGAGGAGGCTGGTATGACCCATACAGTAACATCTCGCCCCCCGACCCTGTTTGACAATGTCATAGCCGAAACCCCTGGAAAGGCACTGAATTTACATGCCTGTTTGCAGTGTGGTACTTGCGCTGGTTCCTGTCCTTCAGGACCAGACATGGACCACAGCCCCCGGGCTATTTTTGCCATGCTGGATGCGGGAATGGATGATGAGGTTTTAAATAGCAACACGCCCTGGTTTTGCGTTTCCTGCTATTACTGCATGGTTCGCTGCCCCCAGGAAATCCCCATCACGGATATCATGTATACCCTGAAAAGGCTGGCCATCAAAGAGGGCTATTACCAGGAGGATAAAGCCCCGGAGTTTTCAGAGACATTTTGTGACTTTGTAGAACACAATGGCCGCAGCTTTGAATTAGGGATTGCGATGCGTTACCATCTTCGCTACCATCCTCTGGGGGCTTTTAAGATGGCAGCCGGTATGGGTTTACATTTGTTCAGGAAAGGGCGCATGGATCTTACCCCTTCCAGAATTAAGAATGTTTCCCAATTAAAATCGATCCTCAACAAAGCCAAAGAGCTGGGAGGTGCGGCATGAAATACAGCTACTACCCGGGATGTTCTCTCGAGAAAAACGCCCGATCCTATCACGTTTCCACCATGGCGATTGCCAAATCATTGGGGATTGAATTTGTTGAGGTTGAGGACTGGAACTGCTGTGGAGCGACGGAATACATCTCGATCGAAAAAGTTCCTGCATATGCACTGGTAACCAGAAATCTCGCTTTGGCAGCGGAGCAGAATGGCAGCACCAACCTGGTAGCGCCCTGCAGCGCTTGCTACTTGAACCTTAAAAAAGCGGATCACTACCTGGGCGAAAACGTTGATCTCCGCCAGAAGATCGATCTCGCCCTGGAAGCCGGGGGGCTAAGTTATCAACCCGGATCGCTCAATGTGCAGCATCTGCTGGAAATCATTGCGGTTGACATAGGATACGAGGAAATCGAGGCCCAGGTTAAAAGGCCACTTTTCAACCTGCGGGTCGCACCCTACTACGGCTGCCTGGTCCCCCGACCAGCAGCCATGGGAAGTTTCGATGATCCTGAACATCCTACTTCCTTAGACAACATCCTGAAGAGACTGGGAGCCACAGTAATCGATTTTCCCCTCAAAGCCCAGTGCTGCGGTGGGCATATGACCCAGATCAGCGAGGAAACTGCCCTGGAACTGCTTAGGCGGTTGCTCAAAAACGCTGCGGATTATAAAGCGGATATGATCGCCACACTTTGCCCTATGTGCCAACTCAACCTGGACGCGTACCAGGACGCAGTCAACGCTCATTTTGGCACGGATTACAAGATCCCAATCGTTTATTTCACGCAGCTGATGGGCCTGGCTTTTGGGCTGCCGGCTGATGAACTTGGGTTTGGATCGGAAATCGTTTCAGCCCGTCCAGCTCTGGAAAAAATCACCCTTGAAGAACCCAAACCAGCCAGAACACGTGAGCGGGGTAAAAAGAAGACAGACCTGCCCTTGCCAACCCGACCGGAGGAGGGATAAGCAATGACTGATCAAAAAAAATCCCCCGCAGAACAGGAAAAAGTTGGGGTCTATATCTGCCACTGCGGATCCAATATCGCTGGAACGATCAATGTTGAAGAAGTAGCCCAATGGGCTGAGAAAAATCCCAATGTTGTGGTAGCCAGAAATTACGAGTTCATGTGCTCCAGCACGGGCCAGGAGCTGATCGAAAACGATATCAAAGAGAAAGGCTTAACCCGAATAGTCGTCGCCTCCTGCTCTCCTCATATGCATGAAAAAACCTTCCGGGAAGCCACTGAACGGGGAGGGTTGAATCCTTTCCTGTTCGAGATGGCCAATATCCGCGAACACGGCTCCTGGGCAACCAATGACAAGGAAGCTGCCACTTCTAAGGCCAAGGCGCTGGTCAATGGAGCTGTGGAACGAGTAGTACACCACGCCCCCCTGGAAAAAATTCCAGTCGATATCAATCCCAACACGTTGATCGTTGGTGGCGGCATCGCGGGCATCACGGCGGCCTTGGAATTGGCTGAGGGAGGACATCATGTCTATCTGGTTGAGCGGGAAGGTACTATTGGCGGCCGCATGGCCCAGATCGACAAGACCTTCCCCACCCTGGATTGCTCTGCCTGCATCCTGACCCCGAAGATGGTCGATGTCGGCCAGAACGACAATATTACCCTGCTGACCTACAGCGAGGTAGAAAGCGTCGAAGGCTACATTGGTAACTTCAACATTACGGTTCGCAAAAAAGCCCGCTGCGTGACCGAAGAGCTCTGCACTTCCTGCGGAATTTGTGAGGAAAAATGCCCTCAGAAAGTGATCGATGAAAATTATGGAGCAGGCATCAGCTACCGGAAGGCGATCTACAGATCCTTCCCACAAGCTGTACCCGGCTACCCGGTCCTGGATAAGGAAAACTGCACTTATTTCCAGACCGGAAAGTGTAAAGTATGCGAGCAGGTCTGTCCCACAGAAGCAATTGATTATGAGCAGGAAGACAAGGTCATCACCTTCGATGTTGGAAATATCATCCTGGCCACAGGATATGACCTTTTTGACGCCCGCCAGATCCCCCAGTATGGATACGGGCGTTTGGCAAATGTCTTCTCCAGTCTTGAATTTGAAAGGATGGTTAATGCTTCCGGTCCAACAGCAGGGCATATCGTTTTGCGAGATGGTGTAACAGAACCTGAAAGCATCGCCATCGTGCATTGCGTTGGCTCCCGGGACCAAAATCATAATGAATACTGCTCCAAAGTTTGCTGCATGTATTCACTGAAATTTGCCCACCTGGTCCACGAACACCTGCCCGACGCCGAGGTCTATAATTTCTATATTGACATGCGCACCCCGGGGAAAGGATACGAGGAGTTCTATCACCGCTTGCTGAACGAAGGCACCCACTTCATCCGCGGCCGGGTCGCAGAGATCACCGATGCCGACCGCCATCCCGGAGAGGAAGGTAAGCTGATCGTTCAGGCTGAGAACACCCTCTTGGGAATCCAGCAGCGCACGCCAGTGGACATGGTCATTCTCAGCGCCGGGATCGAAGCCAGACATGATGCTGAGGATGTCTCCAAGCTCTTCAAGATGGGCTGTGACCATGATGGCTTCTTCAACGAGCGGCACCCAAAACTCGCTCCGGTATCCACCATGACAGATGGTGTTTTTATCGCTGGCGCCTGCCAGGGTCCAAAAGACATCCCCGACACGGTCGCCCAGGGAGGTGCCGCGGCATCGCAGGTCGCAAAACTCATCAGCCAGGGCACAGTTTTGATGGAGCCTGTCAGGGCCAGTATCCGGGAAGAAGAATGCTCCGGATGCAGGATTTGCAACACCCTCTGCCCCTACAACGCGATCGAGTTCGACGAGGAAAAGTTTGTCTCCCGGGTGATCACTGCCCTTTGCCAGGGCTGCGGTACCTGTGTGGCTGCTTGCCCCTCCGGCGTGATTGATGGGGCTCATTTCACCTATACGCAAGTCATGGCAGAACTCAAAGGCGTACTCTGGGATGTCCAGAGCGACGTACTCACCAAGCAGGAGGTAGCATGAGCGATCATTTTGAACCTGTCATCGTCGGGTTTTTATGCAACTGGTGCTCCTACAGGGCAGCTGACCTGGCAGGAACAGCAAGAATCAAGTATGCCCCCAACCTTCGGCCTATCCGGGTGATGTGTTCTGGTCGCGTGGATCCTCAATTTGTCCTTCAGGCATTAAGAAGCGGCGCTGATGGTGTCTTGATCGCTGGCTGCCACCCCGGGGAATGCCACTATGTCAACGGAAATATCAAAGCCTTAAGGCGGTTTACGCTGCTCAGGAAGACCCTGGAACAATGGGGAATCGAGCAGGAGCGTGTCCAGTTGCTGTGGGCTTCTGCGTCCGAGGGTACTGTTCTGGCCGCAGCAGTCAACCGGATGACAGAAGATCTCCGAGCCCTGGGGCCGCTGCGCTGGGGTGAAAAGGTATTAGGGGATAACGGGGCAGCCCACCTGGTTGTTGAGGAGGTTTAACATGACAGAGAATGGAAAACCAAAATTAGCCATGTATTGGGCCTCATCTTGCGGGGGATGTGAGATCTCTGTCTTGAATATTCACGAGAATATCCTCACCGTGGACGAAGTTTTTGATATTGCCTTTTTCCCCTGTATCGCGGATTTCAAGATCAAAGATGTCGAAGCCTATCCTGATGGTTACATCGATATCTGTTTATTCAACGGCGCCATCCGGAATTCCGAAAATGAAGAGATGGCCCAGCTGCTGCGTCAGAAGTCAAAGGTCCTGGTAGCTTTTGGTTCCTGCGCCTATGAGGGCTGCATACCAGCACTTTCCAACTTGACCACGAAAAAAGCTACCTTTGAGAAGGTATATTTTAACAACCCCACCATCGATAACCCGGACAGGATTCTCCCCCAGCATTCAACAGAGGTAGCTGAAGGGGAGCTTACACTGCCCCACTTTTACCACACGGTCAAATCCCTCGATCAGGTTGTGGAAGTGGATTATTTCATTCCCGGTTGCCCCCCCGAACCACCCCAGATCTGGGCAGTGCTGCAGGTTGTTATAGGTGCCTTAACAGCCGGACAGCCCCTACCTCCAGCAGGTTCGATCATCGGGGCCGGCACAATGGCCCTGTGTGACGAATGCACCCGGGAAAAGAAGGAGAAGACCATCAAGCGCTTCTTCAGGCCTTATGAAATTCAGCCGAACCCTGATCAATGCCTGCTGGAACAGGGCATCATCTGCATGGGCATCGCCACTCGCTCTGGCTGCGGTGCCCTCTGCCCTTCAGTGGGGATTGGGTGCCGGGGCTGTTACGGTCCACCAGATGGTGTGGAAGATCAGGGCGCAAAAATGCTATCCGCAATCGCCTCTGTTCTTGACGTGGGGCATGAATCCATGGATGAAGATGTCCTCGAAGAACTCATCCAGGAAGCAGTGGACACCATCGCTGATCCGGCGGGGACCTTCTACCGCTTCAGCATGGCCCACTCGATCCTCAAACGTGTCAAGAACGGCAAAGGAGCTGCCTAATGGAACGGATAACCATTGATCCCATCACTCGCCTGGAAGGCCACGGTAAAATTGAAATCTTTCTCAACGAAGAGGGCAATGTTAAAAACGCTTACCTGCAAATCCCGGAACTGCGCGGTTTTGAGCAATTTTCTATTGGACGCCCGGCGGAGGAGATGCCCCGCATCACCAACCGCATCTGCGGCGTTTGCCCCGAAGCTCACCACATGGCAGCCACCAAAGCCCTTGATGCCCTCTTTGGCGTGGAGCCTTCCTCCGCGGTTAAAAAACTGCGAGAGCTGTTTTACTCTTCCTTTTATGTCACAGATCACACCGTCCATTTCTACGCCCTGGGTGGACCGGACTTTGTGTTGGGTCCGGACTCCGATCCGGCTGAACGGAATATCCTGGGTGTGATCCGCAAAGTTGGCGTGGACATCGGCATTCAGGTGATTGAATGCCGGAAGAGGAACCACGAAGTCATCAAGATGCTGGGGGGACGCGGCGTCCATCCCGTTGCTGGCCTGCCCGGCGGCTGGAGCAAATCGATGACCAAGGAAGAGCACGAGCTCATCCTGGAATATGCGAAGCAGAATATTGATTTTGCTCTTTTCAGCCTTAAGATCTTCGATGATATTGTCCTCGCGAATCAGGCCTATGTGGATCTGATCGTCTCTGATGCTTTCACCCACCAGACCTATTATATGGGCACAGTGGATGAGAAGAATCAGATCAACTTCTACGACGGCCTGATCCGCGTCGTTGGTCCAGATGGGGCGGAATTGGTCAAATATCCAGCCAAGGATTATGCCAAACACATCGCCGAACGGGTGGAGCCCTGGTCATATCTGAAATTCCCCTACTTGAAAGCTGTGGGCTGGAAGGGTTTTGTGGACGGCGCTGATAGCGGCGTATACTGTGCCACTCCTCTTTCCCGCTTAAATGCGGCTGACGGAATGGCAACACCCAAAGCCCAGGAACATTATGAGCGCTTTTATGAAACGCTGGGCTCAAAGAAGACCAACGGCCGTTATGCACCGGTCCACCATCGCCTGGCCACCCATTGGGCACGCTTGATCGAGCTGCTTTATGCCGCAGAGAGGATGCAGGAATTGGCTCAGGACCCAGAGATCACGGATCCTGATGTCCGCCCGGTGATCACCTCGATCCCCACAGAAGGTATCGGGAGCGTAGAAGCGCCCCGGGGAACCCTCACTCATCACTACAAAACGGATGAGAATGGCATCCTGACTGACGTCAACCTGATCGTGGGCACTACCAACAACAATGCCCCAATTGCCATGTCAATCAAAAAAGCTGCTGAAGGGCTGATCAAGAACGGAGAGGTCAGCGAAGGGCTGCTGAACCAGGTGGAAATGGCATTCAGGAATTACGATCCCTGCATGTCCTGTGCGACGCATTCCCTACCGGGCCAGATGCCCCTCGAAATCCAGATACGGGACAAAGACGGTAAATTGGTCAACAGGCTCAGCCAGTACGTCGACCAGCCCTAAAGGGCTTATTCCAGTGTAAAACACAAGTAACCAGTGACCAGTGGACAAAGCTGGGAGCTGGTTACTTATTTACGGACATGAACAAAACCCTCATCATCGGACTCGGCAATCCTATCCTAACTGACGACGGCGTCGGCGTAAAAGTAGCCCGCGAAATTGAAAAGCTGGTTAACCTTGAGGTCCATCCCGATATGACTGTCACGGAGGCCAGCGCGGGAGGCTTGCGGCTCATGGAAGCTGTTCTGGATTATCAGCGAGTGGTGCTGATTGACGCCTATTATCTGAATCCCGAATCCACCATCCCCGGCAAGATTCACCGCCTGGAACTGGAAGACCTGCGCTCTGTTTCTCCCACACAACACAGCACCTCAGCCCATGACACTTCCCTGGTGACTGCGCTGGATGCAGCCCAAATAATGGGCTTTCAGATACCGGAAGAATACATTATCTATGCTGTAGAAGTAGAGAACATACTTGAGTTCAGCGAAACCCCCACGCCTGCGGTGGCGGCAGCCATCCCCCAGGTAGCTGACCTGATCATCAAGGAATTATCTCTATCCCTTCGCTGATCACACACAGGTGTGAAGAATGACACCTGTAACACTGTGCAGTTTATGTTATATTTTTATTGTCTTTTGATGTAACCATTGGATCAGGGACCAAATTCCACCCAAAAAATTCCCAGTCCGCCCTCCATACAATACCCTAACGAGGTACCCGCTGAATGGAAAACATCGAGCTCATCCCCTTGTGACATCCAAATAACTGCGGTTCCAGTCTCCCCTAGCTCACTATTGTAGTCGAGGTCTGTTATGAAAACTGTTTACCGTACAATCCTTTTTGCCCTTATCAGTGTCGTCCTGGTAATATTTTCCTCCGCTGTTGTCCATGCCTATACGGCACCAGTCCCGGCTGGCGTGATCAGGGAAGATGTCCTTGGCCAACCTCTCACTGTTACCCCAGAACCAGAAAAAGACACCTGCATCCAGTGCCATGTGGACGGGTCCTTCAGCAATATCTGGACTCCTTTTGTACGCTGGATCGTCTTTGGCGCAGCTGGGGTTGCCCTGCTCTTTGGGGTTGCTCGCAGCGCCAGCGTCTGGAGCAACCAGTCTCACTGGGTGCCGATCCCGAAAAGGATCACCGCCTGGATAGATGAGCGCTACCAGCTATCTGAATTCTTAAAACCGATCCTCAGCAAACCAGTCCCTGACTGGCAGCGGCGCTGGTGGTACTGCCTGGGTGGATTGACTGTCTTCTTATTCCTCATCCAGGGGGCTACAGGTATCATGCTGACCTTTTACTATAAACCAACCCCGGCAGAGGCTTATGCCAGCATTCAATTCATTGAAAATGAAGTGCTCCTGGGTTCAGCAGTCCGCATGATCCATCACTGGTCAGCCAATGGCATGATTGTGATGGCCGTCGCGCATATGCTGCGGGTATTCATCCTGGGCGCTTATAAACCGCCTCGAGAGTTGAACTGGGTATCCGGTGTTACGCTGGGGGTGATGACACTGGCTTTTGGTTTCACCGGGTACCTGCTGCCCTGGGATCAGCGCGCTTACTGGGCGACCACGGTGGGAACAGAGATCGCCGGCTCGATTCCAGTGATCGGCCAACTGGCATTGGTATTCCTCCGGGCAGGCTGGAATATAACCAGCTTGACGCTAAGCAGATTCTTTAGCCTCCATATCCTCATCCTGCCGCTGATCACGGTTGGAACAATGCTGATGCATTTCCTCATGGTCCGAAAACAGGGCATCATGAAACCTCTATAAGTGTCGAACAGGGAATAGATACCTACGGGAGCAAGCAGATGTCTGAACAAAAACACGATGATAGTGTCCCTTTTTATCCTGATCACCTCGTTCTGGAAGCCAAGGTTGCCCTGGGTGTAGGGATCCTGGTTGTGGTCATTGGGATCATTGGCCTGTTCATGCCGGTTGGCCTGGGTGCACCGGCAGATCCCATGGATACGCCCGCCCATATCAAACCAGAATGGTACTTCCTCTCACTCTATCAACTGCTGCGTTTCATCCCAAAAACATTGGGAGCAACCGCACCAGTTCTGGCAGTCTTACTGGTCATGGTCTGGCCATTCTTGGATCATAAGCAGGATCAAACCACAAAAACCAGGCAGATTCGGTTCTGGTTTTCGCTGGTAGCTGTAATCATCATCATTGCCTTAACGATTTGGGGGGAGGTGAGTTGAATGAGTAAATTTACTCGACGCGATTTTTTGGATCTGGTCAAAAAGGGACTGGCCGTAACTGGCTTGTCAGCCCTTCTCGCGCCGTTCCTGGCCTATTTTTATCCACCAACCCTGGAAGAACAACCCTCTGATCCGGTCCGGGTTGGCCTGGTGGATGACATCCCCCTGGGTGAAGGCCTGACCATACCTTTTGGGCGCTATCCCGCCCTGGTCATTCATACGGACCAGGGGTTCCGGGCCTATTCCGCTGTTTGCACGCACTTTGCCTGCATCTGCAAGTGGGATAAGGAAGACCAGGTCATTCACTGCCCCTGTCATGAGGGCTATTTTGAGCCCCATGAGGGCGAAGTGATTTCCGGTCCACCCCCGCTTCCGCTGGCAAAAATCCCCCTCTCAATTATTGACGGTGAAATCTTCATTGGAGGAGAGGCATGACCACCACAGAAAAACGTATTGCTAAACCCTGGTCGCGAATAGCTGATGTCCTGCTCTATGGTCTGGGGCAATTGCGGACTGTGATGAAGATTTATCCCGGCATTATGCATTTGCTGATCTTCTGGGGCGTACTGATCCAGCTTCTCGGCACAGCGATAAAAATCATGCAGATGGGATTATTTGTGCCTTTTACCTGGCCTCTGTTCTCAGACTGGTTTTATGTGATCTACGAGCTGATCATGGATCTCGCCGGCGTGGCCATCCTGCTCGGTGTGCTGATGGCCTTGATCCGGCGCTGGATCATCAAACCCGCCTTCATGGAAAATTCCTGGGATGACCTCTATGCGCTGATCCTGCTGGCATTGATCCCGATCGTAGGGTTCTTGCAAGAAGGGCTCCGGCTCCATACCCTGGCCCCTGCCTGGAGTGGATGGTCGCCAATCGGGAATTGGACCGCTGGGATCTGGGGAGGATTAACTGCCGCGGGGGCACAAGCCCTCCACCCCTATTTGTTCTGGACACATGTTGGGCTGGGACTGATCTTGGCCGCCAGCTTGCCTTTCACGAAACTGCGCCACATCATCTTCACGCCCGTTCACATCTTCCTGAAAACTCGCCGACCCTCCGGCCAGCTGGAAAGCATTGCTGACCTGATGAACGCGGAGGTGCTGGGCGCCTCAGAAATCCAGGAATTCTCCTCCCTGGACCTGCTGGCATTTGATGCCTGTCTGCAGTGTGGGCGCTGTGAGGAAGTCTGCCCAGCTACCAACAGCGGAATGGCCTATTCTCCCCGAACTTTGCTCCTGATGCTCAGGGAAGACATGGCAGAAGGTTTGTTTGCAGCGGATGGGAAAGCTGACACTTCCTTGAACCCCGGACTGCTGGAAGAAGAGTTCTTGTGGTCCTGCACCACCTGCGGCCACTGCCTGGATGTCTGCCCAGCCTTTATCCGCCCCCCAGAGCAAGTGATCGATATCCGCCGGGC